>NZ_CP042304.1:3992500-4292500 GCF_007859655.1 Devosia ginsengisoli | reverse complement strand
GCGCGCACGAGCCTGGCCTGTGCCCCGATCTGCCAGTCGGTGGTAATGATGGGCGACGACACGAACTTTTCCTCGGAGGCGATCGCCTCGTCCCAGCTGGTCCAGCAGCTCGCCAACTGAGCCGCAAAGCCGTAGCCACCTTGCCGGAAACGCTCTATTAACCGTGACCAGAGTTACGGGGCGGCTACGGGCTCCTCCTAACCTTCGGTTATCCATGCAGGGCTAGGTTTGCCGCATCGCGCAACCGGGCTCGGAACATGACGGAACGCCTTGCATCGCGGATCGGAAGGCGCCTGCCGCCGCGGCGGCGGCGCGACTTCATGCGCGACGAAAACGGCGTGACGGTGGTGGAATTCGGGCTGCTCGCCGTGCCCTTCTTCTCGATCCTTGGCGCGATCATCGAAACATCCATGGTGTTCCTGTCGGGACAGATTCTCGACAGCGCCGTGCAGGATGCCGGCCGGATGATCCGTACCGGCCAGACGCAGCAGGCCGGTCTTACGCCGGAGCAATTCAAGCAGAGCGTCTGTGACCGACTCTACGGCCTGTTCAGGGATTGTTCGGGCCTGCATGTCGAAGTGCAGGTGATCAACAGCTTCAACGCGGTGAGCATCAGCCCGCCGGTCAACATGGCATGCGACACCGGCGAGGCCAGTTGCAATGACTGGACGCGGCCGGAAGTCTATGCGCCAGGCAGCGGGTCCAACATCGTGGCCGTGCAGGTGTATTACCAATGGCCGCTGATCCTGCCGGTCAGCGGGTTGGGACTGAACAATCTGAGCGGCGGCAAACACCTGATGGGCGCCGCCACCGTGTTCCGCAACGAGCCATTCACATGAGACGGGCGTGGCAAGGGCTGCTGGCCCATCTGCGGCGGTTGGCGCTGGTCGAAGAGGCCACGGCGGCGGTCGAGTTCGCACTGATCCTGCCGATCATGCTGCTGGTCTATATCGGCTCGGTGGAGGCCAGCGTGGCCATTACCACCGACCGCAAGGTGCAATCGGTCGCGGGCGCGCTGGGCGACCTGGTTGCCCGCTCCGACACCACGATCAGCACGGCGACGCTGGAGGACTATTTCCAGGCGGCGGAAGGGATCATGACGCCCTACCCCGCCGGCGACCTGCTGCAGACGGTTACCCAGGTGCAGGTGCTCAGCAACGGCACGAGCAGCGTTGTCTGGTCCTGGCAATATGAGAACGGCATTATGGGGCCGGGCGCGCATGAAGCGGGCTCTGCCTTTTCCCTGCCGGCGCCGATGAGAGAGATCGCCCAGGACAATTCCAAGACCACTTATGTGATCGTGTCCGAGGGCAGCTATGCGCATATGCCGCTGTTCGGCTTCATCTTCAACCAGCCGATCAACCTCTATCGCGAGAACTTCCTGATGCCGCGTTTCGGCGGCAATATCACGGTGAACTAGAGCCCCGCTTGCGCCGCCAGCGGGTGCATGCCACAAGCCGGACATCTTCTTCCCTGTCCCGGCGGTATGCTCATGAACGATACGCTTGTTCCCGTGTTCGACCTTGGCGGCGTGTTCGTCGACTGGAACCCGATGTACCTGTTCCGCAAGCTCTTCGAGAGCGAAGAGGACGCATTGTGGTTCCACCAGAACATCTGCACCGGCGACTGGAATCTCGAATTCGACGCCGGCGAAATCTATGCCGAGGGCGTGGCCAAGCTGATCACGCGCTTCCCCAGATACTGGCGGGAAATCCAGGCTTTCGACATGCGCTGGAAGGAAACGCTGGGCGATTTCATCCAGGGCACGATCGACATCCATAACGAGCTGATCGAGCAGGACATTCCCACCTTCGCCATTACCAACTTCTCCTGGGAGAAGTGGGTGAGCTGCCTGGGCGAATGGCCGTTCCTGGAAAAGTTCGACGGCGTGATCGTGTCGGGGCTCGAAGGGTTGGTAAAGCCCGATCCGCGGCTCTATCGCGTATTCTGCGAGCGCTACAGCCTGGCGCCGGACAATTGCGTGTTCATCGACGACAGCGAGCCCAATATCGTGGCGGCGCGGAAATACGGCATGCATGGGGTGCACTTCAAAGACCCGGTGATGCTGCGGAAAGAGCTGATTGCGCTTGGGCTGCCGCTGAAGGGGTAGTACGCAACCCCTACTGCGGAACATTGATCATCGTGATCCGTGGAAGCATACCCCCTTCCTGCTCGATCACGGACTTAGCTGAAGCTAAGTCCTATCTCGCTTCCCTCCCCACAAGGGGGAGGGTGGCAGGAACCGATGGTTCTGTGGATGCCGGACGAGCGCAGCGAGGACTCCGCGCGTCGCGCGCCCCGTCCGGAGCGCTACGCGCGCGAGGACACTACTTCGTGCCGTACATGCGGTCGCCGGCATCTCCGAGCCCCGGTACGATGTAGCCTTTTTCGTTGAGATGGCTGTCGATGGCGGCGGTGAAGATCGGGACGTCGGGCTGGCTTTCGGTGAAGTTCTTGATGCCTTCGGGGGCGGCCAGCAGGCAGAGGAAGCGGATATTGTTGGCGCCGCGCTCCTTGAGCTTTTCAATGGCGGCGGTGGCCGAATTGCCGGTGGCCAGCATGGGATCGACCACGATGATCAGCCGGTTTTCGAGATCGGCAGGCGCCTTGAAGTAGTATTCGACCGGCTCCAGCGTTTCGTGATCGCGATAGAGGCCGATATGGGCGACGCGGGCGGCGGGGACCAGATCGAGCATGCCATCGAGCAGACCATTGCCGGCGCGCAGGATGGAGGCGAAGACCAGCTTCTTGCCCTTGATGGCGGGGGAATCCATGGCCGCCATCGGCGTCTCGATCGGGATCGATTCCAGCTCGAGATCGCGCGTCACCTCGTAGCACATGAGATGGGCGATCTCGCGCAGCAGGCGGCGGAAACCGGCAATGGAGGTTTCCTTGTTCCGCATGATGGTCAGCTTGTGCTGGATCAGGGGATGATCGAGGACCGTTACAGGACCAGCGCTTTTGCTCATTGGATCACCTCAACCATCGCCTAGAGGAAGGATTTGCCGTGACGGCCGGGCGCGAGGCCGAGCCAGCGGGCAATGCTTTCGCCAATATCGGCGAAGGTGGTGCGAATGCCAATCTCGCCTTGCGACAGGCTTGGGGAAAAGACCAGGATCGGCACCTGTTCGCGGGTATGGTCGGTGCCCTGCCAGGTCGGATCGTTGCCGTGATCGGCTGACAGGACCAGCAGGTCGTCGGGACGGAGCTTGCTGATCAGTTCGGGCAGGCGGGAGTCGAAATATTCGAGCGCCGCGGCATAGCCGGGAACATCGCGGCGATGACCATATTCGCTGTCGAAATCGACGAAATTAGTCATGATGAAGGCGTTGTCATCGGCCATTTCCATGGCGTCCAGCGTCTTGTCGAAGAGTTGCGGCAGGCCAGTGCCCTTCATCTTGTGGGTGACACCGTGGCCGGCATAGATGTCGGAAATCTTGCCGATGGCATAGACCTGATTGCCGGCCTGCTGGTTGCGATCGAGCAAGGTCGGCTCGGGCGGGGCAATGGCGAAATCGCGGCGATTGCCGGTGCGCTTGAAGCTGGCGGAGTCCTCGCCGATGAAGGGACGGGCGATGACGCGGCCGATCATCAGGGGTGCGGTCAGTTCGAAGGCGATCTGGCAGATTTCGTAGAGGCGATCGAGGCCGAAATGGGCCTCATGGGCGGCGATCTGGAACACTGAGTCGATGGAGGTGTAGCAGATGGGCTTGCCAGTGCGGATGCTCTCCTCGCCCAGTTCAGCAATGATAGTGGTGCCCGAGGCGTGCTTGTCGCCGAGAATGCCGGGGAGCTTGGCGCGGGCGATGAATTCCTCGATCAGGTCGGGCGGGAAAGTGGGTTCGGTCTGGGGGAAATAGCCCCAATCGAAGGGCACGGGGACGCCGGCGATTTCCCAATGGCCTGATGGCGTGTCCTTGCCATTGCTGACTTCGCGGCCGACGCCGAAACGGCCGCCTTTGGGCGTAGCGGAAAGATTGGGCGGCAGGGTGCCAGTGGAGAGCTGGATGGCGGCGCCGATGCCTAAAGCATCCATATTGGGCACGTTGAGTGGGCCGGAGCGCAGGTCGGGTTTGTCGGCCTTGCCTGATGCGGCCCATTCGGCGATGTGGCCGAAGGTGTTGGAGCCGGTATCGCCGTATTTATCGGCGTCGGGCGCGCCGCCAATGCCGACACTGTCGAGAATGCAGAGAATGGCGCGAGGCATGGCGTTACTCCGTGGGCGGGATATGCGCGGCGATAAGGGTATGGCGCGGCGGGGTGTCGCCGAGGCGATAGGCGGATTTGAGGCGGGCCTCGGCGTCGGCGGCACTGGCTTCGTCGGCGGCGTGGATGCGGGCGATGGGGGTGTTGTCATCAGCGGGGGCGCCGAGGGCAGCGAGGCGGTCGAAGCCCACGCGGTGGTCGATGCTATCAGTGGGCATGGTGCGGCCGCCGCCCAGGGCGACCACGGCCATGCCGACGCCGCGCGTATCGATATCGACAATGGCGCCCTGCCCTTCGGCGAAGATGTCGCGGACGATGGGGGCCGGGGCGAGGTGGCGATCCATATTGGCGATGAAATCGGCGGGGCCGCCGAGGGCGGTCACCATGCGGGCGAAATGCTCGGCGGCGCGGCCGCTGTCGAGGGCATCGGTGACGAGGGCGAGGGCCGCATCGGATGTGGCGGCCGTGCCGGCCATGCGCGCGGCTTCGGCACAGAGGGCGAGGGTGACCGCGCGCAGGCGGGCATCCTGATGAGTGCCGGTGAGGAAATCGACGGCGTTGCGGACTTCGAGCCCGTTGCCGGCGGCTGATGCCAGCGGCTCGTTCATGTCGGTTATGATGGCTGATGTCTTGAGGCCGGCGCCATTGGCGACTTCGACCAGGCTCTGGGCCAGTGCGCGGGACTTTTCCAGCGTGGGCATGAAAGCGCCGGAGCCGGTCTTGACGTCGAGCACCAGCGCGCCCAGGCCGGCGGCGAGCTTTTTGCTGAGGATGGAGGCGGTGATGAGGGCGATGGATTCGACTGTGCCGGTGACGTCGCGGATGGCGTAGAGCGTCTTGTCGGCGGGGGCGAGATCGGCGGTCTGGCCGATAATGGCGCAGCCGGCCTCGCGCACGACCTTGCGGAACAGGGTATTGTCGGGGCTGGTGGTATAGCCGGGGATGGAATCGAACTTGTCGAGCGTGCCGCCGGTATGGCCCAGGCCGCGGCCTGATATCATCGGCACGTAGATACCTGTTGCGGCCAGGATGGGCGCGAGCATGAGGGAGACATTGTCGCCGACGCCGCCGGTGGAATGCTTGTCGGCCACGGGGCCGTCGAGATCAGACCAATCGAGCACGGTGCCGCTGTCGCGCATGGCCAAAGTGAGCGCGACGCGCTCGGGCATGGTCATGTCCTGGAAATAGATCGCCATGGCGAAGGCGGCGGCTTGCGCGTGGGAGACGGTGCCGGCGGCGAAGCCGGCTATGAAGTCAGCGATTTCGGCGGGGGCGAGGATGTCGCCATTGCGCTTTTTGAGGATGACTTCTTGGGGGAGGAAGACCATGGGTGGTTCGTTTCTAGGGGATACCCCCTCCTAACCTCCCCTGATAGGGGGAGGAACAGATCGCGTTTGTGGCACCATGCCGTCCTATGCCCCGTATGGGATCCAGACGTTCTTGACCTGGGTGGCCCGGGCGAGGAAGTAGTCGCCTTCGAAGCGGCGGTCGGCCAGATCGTAGTTCAGGCCGCGGGTGGTCCAGGTCTGCTTGACGTTGCCGGCGGAGGCCTTTTCGACCATGGCGGAGGCTTCGGCGGAGCCGGCGAACCAGAGCGCATCGACGCCGTCATGTTCGGCCAGGGTCTTGGCGAGAGTGGTGCTGTCGCCGGTGACGATGTTGACGACGCCGGAGGGGACATCGGAGGTTTCGAGGACCTGGTAGAGGTCGGTGATGCTGAGGGGTGACGTGGCCGAAGGGACCAGCACCACGGTGTTGCCCATGGCAAGGGCCGGGGCGAGGAGCGCGATGGAGCCCAGCAGCGGGCGGCTGGCTGGGGCGACGATGCCCATGACGCCGATTGGTTCGACCATGGCGGCAGCCACCATGCGCTGAGGTGGATTGTGGATGGCGCCATCGTATTTGTCGGCCCAGCCGGCGAAGGCGAAGAGGCGTTCGACGGATAGGGCGACCTCCTCGGCGCCGTCCTGGCCGGTCTGGGCCTTGAGGCGGGCGGCGAATTCGTCGCGGCGATAGTCGAGGTTTTCGGCGAGGAAATAGAGGATTTGCGCGCGGGTGTGGGCGGCTGATGTGGACCAGCTGAGCGCGGCGCGGGCGGCCTCGACGGCGTTGCGGATATCCTTGCGGTTGCCGTCGCCGGCTTCGCCGATCAGCTTGCCGGATGGATCGAGCACCGGGCGGGAATAGCCGCTGTCGGGACGGGCCTGCTTGCCGCCGATATACATCTTGGCGGTCTGGTCGAGATGGGCGGTATCGAGGGGATTCGTGCCACGCCCTCGTGGTTCGACAGGCTCACCATGAGGGCTACTCTTGGCAACCGGGGCCGCCTTGAGTGCCTTTTCCCATGATGGCTTGAGGTAGGAGGCCATGCCTTCGCGGCCACCTTCGCGGCCGAAGCCGCTCTCCTTGTAGCCGCCGAAGCCGACGGCGGCGTCGAAATTGTTGGTGCCGTTGATCCAGACGACGCCGGCCTTGATCTTGGGCGCAATGTCGAGGGCAAGATTGATGTTCTCGCTCCAGATGGTGGCGGCGAGGCCGTATTTGGTGTTGTTGGCCAGGGCCACGGCTTCCTCGGGCGTGCGGAAGCTCATGGCGACCAGCACGGGCCCGAAGATTTCCTCGGCTACCAAAGTGTTAGCAGGCGAGACATTGGTGACGAGGACGGGCTTGAGGAAGCAGGTGCCGCCGGGCAGCTCGCCATCGGGCTCATAGATCACGGCGCCTTCCTTGGTGCCGCGCTTCATCAGGTCCTTGATGCGCTCGACCTGCACCGGGGCGACCAGCGCGCCGATATCGACGGACTTGTCGAGCGGGTCGCCGACGCGGAGGGTGGACATGCGCTTCTTGAGCTTGGCGATGAAGCGGGTTTCGATGCTTTCCTGCACCAGCAGGCGCGAGCCGGCACAGCAGACCTGGCCCTGATTGAACCAGATGGCGTCGACCAGGCCTTCGATGGCGCTGTCGATATCGGCATCCTCGAAGACGATGTAGGGGCTCTTGCCGCCCAGTTCGAGCGACAAGCCCTTGCCGGAGCCAGCCGTGGCCTGGCGGATGATCTTGCCGACCTCGGTGGAGCCGGTAAAGGCGATCTTGTCGATATCGGGATGATTGACGATGGCGGCGCCGGTGTCACCTTCGCCGGTGACGATGTTGACCACGCCCTTGGGCAGACCGGCGCGTTCGCAAATCTCGGCGAAGAGCAGAGCGGTCAGCGAGGTGAATTCGGCGGGCTTGAGCACGACCGTGTTGCCGGCGGCAAGGGCCGGGGCGATCTTCCAAGCCAGCATCAGCAGCGGAAAGTTCCACGGGATGATCTGGCCGCAGACGCCATAGGGGACGTGATCGGTGAAGGTACGGGCGAGGTGCTGGGCCCAGCCGGCATGATGGTAGAAATGACGGGCGACGAGCGGGATATCGACGTCGCGGCTTTCGCGGATCGGCTTGCCATTGTCCATGGTTTCGAGCACGGCGAAGAGCCGGGAATGCTTCTGGATGGCGCGGGCGATGGCGTAGAGATATTTGCCGCGCTCATAGCCTGAAAGGGCCGACCACGATTTGAAGGCGGCGCGAGCGGCCTTGACGGCCTTGTCGACGTCCTCGGCCGTGCCATCGGTGATGTCGGCGAGCTTCTGGCTGGTGGCGGGATTGTCGCTGGCGAAGGTCTTGCCGGGCTTGGTCCATTTGCCGTCGATGAAATGGCCGAACTTGCGGTCATGGCTGTCGAGCCAGGCATTGGCCTGGTCGGGGCCTTCGGGGGCCGGGCCGTAGTCGAGCGATTGGAAGATTTGCGCGATCTTGTTCATTCGGTTCCTCCGGGTCCGTGCAGCGGACCTCGTGGTTCGACAAGCTCACCATGAGGTCCGAACGGGTTCGGTGCCTCGGGAGCCCTCATGGTGAGCTTGTCGAACCACGAGGGCGATATGCCCTAAACCATCGGCTGGCGATAATCGGCCGCATAGTGGCCGGTGAGGCCGTGTTCCAGTTGGCGCTCGATATCGGTCAGCAATGAGCTGGCGCCGAAGCGAAAGAGGTGGGGCTGGAGCCAGTGGGTGCCCAGTTCTTCCTTCATCAGCGCCATGTATTTGAGCGCATCGCCGGCCGTGGCAATGCCGCCGGCAGGCTTGTAGCCGATCTCGATGCCGGTCTCTTCGGCGAACCAGCGGATCATGCGGATCATGGTCAGCGAGGTGACGAGGTTGGCGTTGACCTTTTCCTTGCCGGTGGACGTCTTGATGAAATCGGCGCCGGCCAGCATGCAGACCAGGCTCGCCTTGGCGATATTGGTCTGGGTGGCGAGCTCGCCGGTGCCCAGGATGGTCTTGATATGGGCGTCGCCGCAGGCCTTGCGGAAGGCTTTGACCTGATCGTAGAGCGCCTGCCAGTCGCCGCGCAAAACCATGCCGCGTTCGATGACGATGTCGATTTCCCTGGCGCCATCGGCCACCGACAGCTCGATTTCGCGGAGCTTGGTTTCGACCGGGGCGAGGCCATGCGGGAAGGCGGTGGAGACGGCGGCGACGGGAATGCCGGTGCCTTCCAGCGCCGTCACCGCGGTCTTGACGAAGTTGTGGTAGACGCAGACGGCGCCGGGCAGGATGCGCAGGCTGCCGACATCGAGCTTATCGAGAATGTCCTGCCGCAGGGGATGGCGGGCCTTGGCGCAGAGACGCTCGACCCGGCCATCGGTATCGTCGGAATTGAGCGTGGTCAGGTCGATCATGGTGATCGCCTTGAGCAGCCAGGCGAGTTGATAGTCCTTTTTCACCGTGCGGCGGGCGCCGATGGTGCCAGCGCGGCGCTCCAGCGCCGAACGGTTCATGCGGATGCGCTCGACCCAGTCGAGATCGAGCGGGAAACCGGGATTGCGCTTGTGGGTCGCCTCGGAAGGGGTGTTGTCTACGACACGCAGGCTCATAGTTCCTCCACCAGCGCGGGAATGAGCTGCTTGAGCTTGTCCGCGCCTTGCACTGCCATGGTCTTGGTATGCTCATGGCTGATGTTTTCGGTCGAAAGTCCGGCGCCCATATTGGTGATGGACGAGCAGGCCCAGACCTTCATGCCCAGGAAACGCCCGAGAATGACTTCTGGTGCCGTGGACATGCCGACCGCATTGGCGCCCAGGCGAATGGCCATCTGGATTTCGGCGACGGTTTCGAAGCTGGGGCCGGAATACCAGAGGTAGATCCCCTCCCCGAGCCGGATATCCATGCGCTCGGCCAGGCCCTGCGCCTTGGCGCGCAGGTCGGGAGCATAGCAATCGACCATGTTCACAAAGCGGCGGTCGGTGGGTTCACCGATCAGCGGATTCATGCCGGCATAGTTGATGTGATCGGCAATGAGCATCAGGTCGCCGGGGCGGAAGCGCTCATCGACCGAGCCGGCCGAATTGGTCAGCAGGAGCGTCTGCGCGCCGAGCGCGGCCATGGCTTCGAGCGCCGGGCGCATGGCGGCGGCATTGCCGTGTTCGTAATAATGCTCGCGGCCGGTAAGGACGGCGACGCGCTTGCCGCCGAGCGTGCCTATCAGCAGGTCGCGGCCGTGGCCGGAAACGCCGCCGCCGGGAAAGCCCTTGAGCTCGGAATAGGGAATCGTCACCTTGTCGGCGAGCAGGTCGCCGATGGCCGAGAGGCCCGAGCCGAGCACGATAGCGGCGGCTATGGGCTCCTTGCCCGCGATTTTCTGGATGGTTTTGGCGGCTTTGCTCATTTCGGCAGGTACTCCGGGCCAAAACTGTGCGGCAGCAATTGTTCGAGGGTGCAGAGGAGCGGGTCGCCATCGACGCCGTGGCTGACCACCTGCACGCTGAGATCGGCGAATTCGCGAATGCGCTGGCGGCAGGCGCCGCAGGGGGTGACCGGGGCCTTGCCGGGGCCGGTGACATAGATGCGGGTGATGCGCTTGCCGCCGCCCGCGATCATGGCCGCGATGGCCGAGGCTTCGGCGCAGTTGCCCACCGGATAGGCGGCATTTTCGATATTGCAGCCGGCATAAATCTTGCCGTCATCGGCCAGGATGGCCGCACCCACGGAAAAGCGCGAATAGGGCGCATAGGCCTTGGCGCGAACGGCTTCGGCGGCCTTGAACAAGGCCTGGTCGGTCGGAGTCCTGGTCATACGATCCTCGCGCGCCAGCGGTTTCCGCTAGCGCTCCTTGGTATAGGGTATGCCACCGGCCTTGGGGCCGACGGCCTTGCCGATGAAGCCGGCGAGCAGCACCACGGTCAGCACATAGGGCAAAGCCTGGATGGCCTGAACCGGCACTTCGATGCCGAACAGTTGCGCACTCTGCAGGCGGATCTGCAGTGCATCGAGGAAGCCGAACAGCAGGCAGGTGAACATGGCCGGAACCGGCTTCCACTTGGCGAAGATCAGCGCAGCGAGCGCGATATAGCCCTTGCCGGCCGTCATGTTGTTGCCGAAGCCGGACCCTTGCGCGATGGAGAAATAGGCGCCGGCCAGGCCGCAGAGCAGGCCGGTGATGATGATGGCCTGGTAGCGCAGCTTGACCACCGAAATGCCTGCCGTATCCACCGCCTTGGGGTTTTCGCCCACGGCGCGCAGGCGCAGGCCGAAGCGGGTGCGGAACAGCACATACCAGGTGACCGCCACCATGATGAAGGCGATGTAGACCAGGATATAATGGCCCGAAATCAGGTCGGAATAGATCGGGCCGACAATGGGCACGCCCGCCAGTTCATTGGCGAAAGGCAGGGTGATCGGCTCGAAGCGACCGCCCTCGCCCAGAGCGGGGGTGCGGCCGCCCTGGTGGAACCAGGTCTGGCCGAGGAAAGTGGTCATGCCGGCGGCGAGCATGTTGATGGCGACGCCGGCAATGAGCTGGTTGCCCTTGAGCGAAATGGCGGCGACGCCCTGCAGCAGGGTGGTGCCCAGCGAGACGATCATGCCGGCCAGGAGGCCCATCCAGGCCGAGCCGGTAACAGCGGCGACGGCGCCAGCGGCAAAAGCGGCCGCCAGCATCTTGCCTTCGAGGCCGATATCGAAGACGCCGGCTCGTTCGGAATACATGCCGGCGAGACACGCCAGCAGGAGCGGCGTCGAGAGGCGGATGGTGGCGTCGAGGACGGAGAGGATGATGGCGAAATCCATGTCAGCTCTCCGACCCGGTGGTGGAGACCGCGATGGCCTCGGCCTTCTGCTCCGGCGTGAACAGCATGAAAGCCCGTTCGAGCGAGGGCCGGAACAGCCCTTCCATGGCGCCGGTGAACAGGATCACCAGGGCCTGGATGACCACGATCATTTCGCGGGTAATGCCCGGAATGACGAATTGCAGCTCCTGCCCGCCCTGATAGAGCGCGCCGAACAGCAAGGCGGCCAAAGCGATGCCGATGGGATGGTTGCGGCCCATCAGCGCCACGGCGATGCCGACGAAGCCTGCGCCGGCGACATAATCGAGCACGAGGCGGTTCTGCACACCCATGACTTCGTTGATCGCCACCATGCCCGCGAGGGCGCCTGAAATGGTCATGGTGATCATGATCATTTTCGAATTGGAAATGCCGGCATAGCGCGAGGCGGTGGGATTGGCGCCGAGCACGCGCATGGCATAGCCGAACTTGGTGTGCCAGACGAGGATATAGACCCCGATCAATGCCAAGATGGCGATGACGATGGACAGGTTGACCGGCGAATAGCCGAAGAAGGAGATGAACTGGCGCAGTTGCGGCACGCGGCCGGCTACAGCGATGGTCGCGGATTCGGGGGGCCATGGTCGTGGCGGGCTTGAGCACGCGATTGACCATGTAGACCATCAAAGCCGCGGCGATGAAGTTGAACATGATGGTGGTGATAACGACGTGGCTGCCGCGCTTGGCCTGCAACCAGCCGGGTATGAAGCCCCACAAGCCCCCCACGGCGGCGGCGGCAATCACCGCGGCCGGCATGGCGAGGAGCCAGTGGGTCTGGTCGAGCGCCAGCGCCACGACGATGGCGCCGAGCCCGGCGACATAGGCCTGGCCGTCGCCGCCGATATTGAACAGGCCCGCATGGGCCGCGACCGCGACGGCGAGGCCGGTGAAGACGAAATTGGTGGCGTAGTAGAGCGTGTAGCCGAAGCCATCGCCATAGCCGAAGGCGCCATAGATGATGACCTGGATGGCGTGGAGCGGATTTTCACCGACCAGCAGCACGACCATGCCGGAAACGAGGAAGGCCAGCAGCAGGTTGAGCGCGGGCAGCAGGGCGACGTCGGCCCAGCGCGGAAGGGGGCGACGGGCGCTCATGGCAGGGGTCCCTGTTCGGCGATGCCGAGGCCGCGTGGCGCGGTCTTGTTGTTGATGCCGGCCATCATCAGGCCGAGTTCGCCTTCGGTGGCGGTGGCCGGATCGGCCTCGCCGACGATGACGCCATCGAACATCACGAGGATGCGGTCGGCAAGCGAGCGAATTTCATCCAGTTCCACCGAGACGAGCAGGATGGCCTTGCCCTCGTCCCGCATCTTGATGATTTCCTTGTGGATGAACTCGATGGCGCCGATATCGACGCCGCGCGTCGGCTGCCCGATGACCAGCACATCGGGGTCGCGCTCCATCTCGCGGGCCAGCACGATCTTCTGCTGGTTGCCGCCGGAAAACAGCGAGGTCTTGAGATTGATATTGGCGGGGCGGACGTCGAAGAGCTCGATATGCTTGGCCGCAGCCTGCTTGGCGGCGGCAATGTCGAGCAGGGCGCCGGCGCCGTATTCGGGGCTGTCCTGATAGCCCAGGATGGCGTTTTCCCATTCGGCGAAGTTGGTCACCAGGCCCATGCGCTGGCGGTCTTCGGGCACATGGGCGAGGCCGGCGGCGCGGGCACGGGCGGCGCCGTCATCGCCCGCAAGCGAGAGTGGCTGGCCATTGAGGATAACCGTGCCTGCCTTCTGGTCGCGCATGCCGGAGATGGATTCCAGCAATTCGGATTGGCCATTGCCGGAGACGCCGGCAATGCCGATGATCTCACCCGATCGAACGGAAAAGCTCACGCCCTTGACGCGGGGGACGCCCATATCGTCGGTCACGACGAGGTCCTGCACTTCGAGCAGGGTCTTGCCGGGATTGGCCGGGCCTTTTTCCACGCGCAGCAGCACGCGGCGGCCCACCATCAGCTCGGCGATTTCCTCGGGATTGGTCTTGGCGGTTTCGAGGGTAGCGACCATTTCGCCCTGACGCATAACCGAGACGCTATCAGTGATGGCCATGATTTCGCGCAGCTTGTGGGTGATGAGGATCACCGTCTTGCCCTGCTCGCGCAGAGTGCGGAGCACGCGGAACAGGTCGTCGGCCTCCTTGGGGGTCAGCACCCCGGTCGGCTCATCGAGAATGAGGGTTTCGGCGCCGCGATAGAGCGCCTTGAGGATTTCCACGCGCTGCTGCTGGCCGACCGAGATATCCTCGATGGTGGCATCGGGATCGACTTCGAGGTCGTATTCATGCTCCAGCCGGTCGAGCTCCTGGCGGGCGCGATCGAGGCTGGGCTTGAGCAGGCCGCTATCCTCGGCGCCGAGCACGACGTTTTCGAGGACGGTGAAATTATCGACCAGCATGAAATGCTGGTGCACCATGCCGATACCGAGCGCCAGAGCGTGGCGGCTGTCGGTGATCGCATGCTGGGTGCCGTTGACGCGGATGGTGCCGCTATCGGCGGTGTAGAAGCCGTAGAGGATCGACATCAGCGTGGATTTGCCCGCGCCGTTCTCCCCCACAATGCCGTGGATGGAGCCGCGCTGAACTTTCAGGTCGATATCCTTGTTGGCGTGAACCGCGCCAAACCGCTTGTTGATCTTTTCAAGCTCGATCGCCCAGCCGGAAGCCGGGGCAGAAGCAGCGGCCGTTTCCGGCCGCTGCGGGTTCATGGTGTCGTTACCGGCCATCAAATGCTGCTTAGAGCGGGCAAGCGTTGTCGGTGTAGTAGTCGTGAACCTCGACGGAGCCATCGAGGATACCGGCCTTGAGCTCTTCGATCTTGGCCTTCATGTCGTCGGTGATCAGGGCCGCATTGTTGTCGTCAACGGCATAGTCCACGCCGCCATCGGCCAGGCCCAGGTCGATACGACCCGGCTTGAAGGTGGCGTCGTCGCCCGCTTCGTTGAAGGCGTTGTGCACGGCGGTATCGACGCGCTTAAGCATCGAGGTCAGGACCGAACCGGGCTGGAGGTGGTTCTGGTTGCTGTCGACGCCGATCGAGAACTTGCCGGCATCGGCAGCGGCCTGCAGCACGCCGAGACCCGAACCGCCGGCGGCGGCGAAGATCACGTCGACGCCGCTGTCGATCTGGGCCTTGGCCAGCTCGCCCGCGGTGACCGGGTCATTCCAGGCAGCCGGGGTGGTGCCGGTGTAGTTTTCGGTCAGGCCGACATCGGGGTTCACGGCGCGGGCGCCATAGGCATAGCCGCAATAGAAGCGGTGGATCAGCGGAACGTCCATGCCGCCGACAAAGCCGACCTTGCCGGTTTCGGACTTCAGGGCCGCCAGAGCGCCGACCAGGAAGGAACCGGTATGCTCGTCGAACATGATCGACTGCACGTTGGGCTGGTCGACCACGGTGTCGATAACCACGAAATTGGTGTCGGGGAATTCAGTGGCTACAGCTTCGAGAGCCGCAGTCCAGGAGAAACCGGCCATCACGATCGGATTGGCACCCTGACCGGCAAAGCGGCGCAGGGCCTGTTCGCGCTGGGCATCGTTCTGCAGTTCGAGATCGAGGTAGTTGCCGCCGGTCTCTGCCTTCCAGGCCTCGGCGCCGTTGTAAGCCGCTTCGTTGAACGACTTGTCGAACTTGCCGCCCAGATCATAGATCACGGCCGGGTCGGCAAGGGCAGCACCGGTAAGGATCGCGCTCAGCGCGACGCCGCCGGCAATGGCCTTGGTGATAGTGGAAAGTTTCATTGAGTTCGTCTCCCTGTCTCGCACATGAGCGTCGGCATAAGGCTCCGACGGACAATCTCCGTGCGCTAACAGCGGATACAATCGTGCAAACGTGCCGCCTGCAAGAGGGAATCGCGGATATTTTTCCGATTGGTCAAAATTTTGCCGCCTTGCTTAAGGGGCAGGCAGCACATCGGCCAAGCGCCTACCAGCGCGCCAGGATGGAATGAAACAACTGCCCCGGATCGGTATCGGCGTAAAGCACCATCAGGATGGCCAGCGAGGCGATGGCGAAGAGAGCGAGCGTATCGCGGGTGCGGCCGGTCATGACAATTTGCTTCAAACTTGAGGGATGACCGGCAATGCTTAGCGCATCGGCCGCGCGCCGATTGTGATGCTTTGGTGGCAGACGCGGGCGTGGTTAAGGAAAGGTATAGGAACGCCTATTCTACCGGCAGGGCGGTGACGGGCGCGCCCATGACCTCGCCGAATCGCTCGAAGAAGCCGTCGATCACCTTCTGGGCGGAATTGCCGATAATGGCCTTGCCCAGCCGCATGATCTGGCCGGAGGCGCCGCCTTTGGCGGTAAAGACCAAGAGGGTAGCCTCGCCATCGTCGGCCAGGGCGATATCGGCCGAACCCTCGGCCAGCCCGAGCAGGCCGCCCTTGCCCCGGCCCGCCAGGGTATAACGGGTGGCGGGGACGATATCGCTCAACAGCAGTTCGCCCTTGAACACGGGATGGGCGACGCCGAGATTGACCTTGATCTCGAGATCGAGCGCGGTTTCACCGGCCCATTCGATGCGGTGACAGCCCGGAATGGTGGCCTTGAGCACGGCGGTATCGTTGAGCGCCGCCCAGACGGCGGCGCGTGGCGCGGCGATGCGGTAGCGGCCACCGAAATCCATCAGCGGCCACCCTGGCCAAGCATTGCCACAATTGCCGCAATACCGCCTTGATGCACCGTGAAACAGGTATCGGCCATGGTGTGTCATCCCCGCTCTTTACGTGCGGCTTTTTCGCACCAATATGGTCTAAATAGTTGCGGCCGCGCTGCCTTGCAATTGTCAGGGGGTGGGTAGCGGCAATCTATAAGTGCAAACCGCGCATTCAGCCGGTTGCGCGCGTCAGAATACGGGGAGCGAAGAATGGCCGAGGAAGTGACCACTGCAACCGAGACCCAGGCATCGCCTGTTGCCATGATGGCAGAAAAGCCGCTGCAGTATCTGGACAAGGCGGTCAACGCCATCCGCGACCTGGGCGTGTGGCCCGAGCAACAGGGCGAACAGCCGATCACCGGGCTGTTGAGCCAGATCACCGAACTCGACGAAACCCGCGTGGTGCTGATCGGCCGGACGCTGAGCCAGGCCAGTGCCTTCAACGAAGTGGTGCGCGAGCAGATCGCCGCCATGAAGATCGGCGAGCGCTACGAGGACATTACCAAGGGATTCGACTCGATCCGCGACGATGCCAAGGGCATGGTCGACCAGTTGGCCGACAACAAGCTCGACCTGCTGGAGCGCGCCTCCAATGTGTGGATGAAGGTGAGCCGGGGCGATATCGCCACCCGCTTCAACAAGATCCGCGACACCTATCTCGACGTTACCCGGGACACTAAGGATCAGATCGACCGCGAGCACACGATTCTGGAAGCCTATCGCGACTTCCGTGGCGCGCTGAAGCAATCCGAAGTGATGGCGCTCGAAGTGCTGGAAACCGCCGAAAAGCGGCTGGCGGAGAAAAAGGGCATTCTCGAAACCGCCTCGGCCGCCGTGTCGGGCTATACCGGCACCGTGCCGGCCGACCGGGCGCGCCTAGAAATGGATCGCGACGAGAAGCTGCGCGAGATGCAGAACGAGGAATCGCGCTACCAGATCGCCAAGGATCTCTCGGACAATCTGACCATTTCCTACAATACGTCGGAAGTGGTGATGGCGCGGCTGATGCAGACGACCAATGCCAAGGAGCGGGTCTACCAGCAGTCGATCAGCTTCTTCTCGACCAACGAGACGGTGCTGACGGCGCTTTCGGCCTCGTTCACCGGTATGTTCGGGCTGCATGAATCGACCGAGACGCTCAACGCCATGAAGGAAGGGATGAGCAAGAG
Organism: Devosia ginsengisoli; assembly: GCF_007859655.1. NCBI lineage: Bacteria > Pseudomonadati > Pseudomonadota > Alphaproteobacteria > Hyphomicrobiales > Devosiaceae > Devosia > Devosia ginsengisoli. Next base: position 4,275,329 of record NZ_CP042304.1, on the reverse strand, counting down.
CCTCGAGACCCTCAGCGAGATCGGCGACAAGGTGACCGAGGAAGCCGTCCGGGCCGGCTATGGCCCGACGGTGCGCGCCGATGCGGTCAAGAAGCTGGTGGATTCGGTGGTCAACTTCCAGGAGAAGAGCCGCACCATCATCAACGAGATGCGCGTGGCCTCGACCAAGAATTCGGCCGAAATCCGCGATGCGGTGGAAGACGGCAAGCGCCGGCTGGCCGCCCTGGCGGCAGACGGCAATGCGCTGCTGCTCGAAACCAGGAAGTGAGAGGCAATCGGACCAAGGGTGAACGCCAGTTATGAGTGACGTGACAGCGAAACCCGCTGCGCCCCTGGATGAAGTCATGCTGGCGATGGACGTGGTCGACACGCTCCGTCACCGGCAGGATTTGGCCGTGCGCGAGCTCGGCACCGATGCCAAGGAAAAGCAGCTGATCGACAAGCTGCGCGACATCTACCACCAGCAGGGCATCGAAGTGCCCGACCACATCCTCAAGGAGGGTGTGGCGGCCTTGCAGGAAAGCCGCTTCGTCTACGATCCGCCCGCCCCGGGCTTCGGCACGAGCCTGGCGCGGCTCTATGTGAGCCGCAAGAAATGGGGCAAGCCTGTGGTCGCGGCACTGGCCGTGCTGCTGGTGCTGGGCGTGGGCTATTTCGGGGTGTGGCAGCCCTATCAGAACGGCGTGGCCGAGGCGGCGCGGATCGAACTGGCCGAGGGCATACCGACCCAACTGGACGGGCTCTACCAGACCATTTTCGAGGAAACCAAGGTGCAGCAGGCGGTGCTCGACGCGGAGGCCCTACGCACGCGCGGCAAGACCTATGCCGCCGAGGGCAATCGCGAAGCGGCCGAAGGGGCGCTGACCGACCTGACGGCTTTGCGTGACCAGTTGCGGCAGGACTATACGCTGCGCGTGGTCAATCGCTCCGGGGTGCAATCGGGCTTCTGGACCATCCCTGACGTCAATACCGACGCCACCAACTACTATATCGTGGTGGAGGCGCTGAACGAGGACGGCCAGGTGCAGAGCCTGCCCATTCTCAACGAGGAGAATGGGGAAACCGAAGTGGTGGACCTGTGGGGCCTGCGCGTGCCCGAGCGCGTCTATGAGGCGGTGGCCGCCGATAAGCAGGATGACGGGATCATCCAGCTCAACCAGGTCGGCCGCAAGAGCTTCGGCTTCCTGGATGTCGAATACAGCCTGCCGGTTCTCGGCGGCGCAGTGACACGGTGGTAGGGCAATGAGCATCCGTGGACCCGAAGCGCTGGCGAGCCTGGACGAGGCGATGCGCGATATCAGGCGCGAGGAAGAGGAAATCACCCGGCGGCTGGCACGTTCGGCCGAAAAGCTGGGCAAGATCCGCGAGAACGAGGCCGAATTGTTCCGCCAGCTGGCGCAATTGCGGCTCGATCCGGCCGTGCAGGGGGAACTCGACGGCACCATTTCTGCGGCCGAGAACAAGGCGCGCGATATGCTCAAGGCCCATGCCAAGGACCTGAGCAAGGCGGAAAAGGACGTTGCCGGGATCGATGCGGCGCTGGCCAGGCTGACCGCCGACCGGGCGGAGACGCTGAAGGCGTTCGAGGGGCACCAGGCCGAGCTGAAGGCGCTGGCAGCAAAGCTGGGCGACAGAATCGCCAAGGACCCCGAATTTGCCGCCAAGCGCAGCCGGGCGACCGAACTGGCCGATGTGGCGGCGCAATCGATGCGCAAGACCGAGCAGGCCGAGACCGACCGCGACGAGAAGGGCAAGCCTTATCGCGACGATCCGCTATTCATCTATCTGTGGGAAGCCGGCTATGGCACGGCCAGCTATCGCGCCAACAACCTCATCCGCTATTTCGACGGCCTGGTGGCCAATCTGGTCGGCTTCCAGAAGGCGCGGCCGAACTTTGCCATGCTGAACGAAATTCCGCTGCGGCTGCGCGAGCATGCCGAGCGACAGATCGAGAATGCCAAGGCGGCCGAAGCAGAGGTCGACACGCTGGAAATGGCGGCGATCGACACTGCCGGCGGCAAGCCGATCCGCCAGGCCATGGAGGCGAGCCAGAAGAAGATCGACGCGCTCGATGCCGAAATCGTCGCGGCGGAAGACCAGCGCGACGAAACCGCCAAGACGCTCGGCGTGCTGTCGCAGGGTGGCAATCCGGCCCTTGAAGGGGCGCTGAACGAGCTGGCGACGGCGCTGGGGCGGGAGGATATCCAGACGCTCCTGGCCGAGGCGCGCCGCACGCGCACCGGGCAGGACGACACGATCGTGGCCCAGATCGACGATGCCCGCGCCCGCGCCCGCGAGGAGCAAGGGGAAACCCGCGAGCAGAATGAGCGCCTCAAGACGCTGGCGGCGCGGCGGCGGGAGCTGGAAGACATCCAGTGGGAATTCAAGAAGCAGCGGTTCGACGATCCGCGCTCGACCTTCCGCGACGAGAAGCTGGTCGGGGATGTGCTCAACGACTTCCTGCGCGGCGGCATTTCGGCCGCCTCCTATTGGGACCAGTGGCGGCGCAGCCAGAACTGGAGCGCCGGCACGACCGACTGGGGCGGCGGCGTGGGCCTGCCCAATAATGGGCGGCAGCGCAGCAATTCACCCTGGCCCGAAGCCGGCGGCAACACGTTCAACTGGCCCGATTCCAGCTTTGGCGGCGGGGGCGGCAGCAGCAAATCCCGCAGCAAGAGCAAGGGCGGCTTCGGCGGTGGCTGGGGCGGCGGGTCGAGCGGGGGCGTATTTTCACGCCCGCGCACCGGCTCGGTGGGCACGCGCAAGCATTCAGGCTTCAAGACGGGTGGCGGGTTTTAGGCGGCGCGCCACGCCCTCGTGGTTCGAGGCTCGCGAAGAGCTCGCACCTCACCATGAGGGCTACTGGGAACTCGTTGTAGCAACAGTCCTCATGGTGAGGTGCGCTTCTTCAGCGCCTCGAACCACGAGGGCGTGGCACGATAGCTCAGCCTCAGTTCGCCGGCGGCTGGGCCATCAGTTCCCAGACATTGCCTTCGCTGTCTTCGAAATAGGCGGAATAGCCCCATTCGGACTGGGTAGCTTCGGTGACGATGGCGCCGCCGGCCACGAGGACCCTGCGCAGGATATCATCGACTTCGGCGGGGCTGGCGGCCTGGTGGCTGAGCACGAAGCCGGGCGTGCCTGATATTGCAACATCCTTGCCCGCCGTCTGGGCGATCTGCTCGCGCGGGAAGAGCACGAAGGAGAAGTCGTTGGGGAAGAAGAAGGCCACATGGTCCTCCCCTGCCCCGATCTGTTCGTCGGCAATGTCGAACAGGGCACGATAGAAGGCGAAGGCCCGCTCCAGGTCATCGACGCCGATGGTGATAATGGAAATCGACGGCTTCATGGGCGGCTCCTGGCAGGATGGGTATTTGAAGCAACCTAACCCATGGAGTCATTCCCGCGAAGGCGGGAATCCATTCTTGCTGAGCCATCCAAAGGGTGGATTCCCGCCCTCGCGGGAATGACACGATGGGTGAATGGCGGCGTCGCTATTCGTAATAGACCGAAATCCGCTGGCCGCCGATTTCGTGGACCTTGATCTCCATGTCATAGATTTCGGACAGCACGGCGGGGTTTATCATGTGCTCGGCCGGGCCTTGATTGACGACCTTGCCGTGTTTCATGGCCACGATGTAGTCGGAATACCATGAGGCGAAATTGATGTCGTGCAGGACCAGGACCACGGTCTTGCCCAACTCGTTGGCCGCCTTGCGCAGCAGCTTCATCATGCCCATGGCGTGCTTCATGTCGAGATTGTTGAGCGGCTCGTCGAGCAGCACGTAGTCGGTGTCCTGGCAGAGGACCATGGCGACGAAGGCGCGCTGGCGCTGGCCGCCTGACAGTTCGTCGAGGAAGCGGTCGGCCAGGTCGACCAGGTTGAGATAGGTGATGGCCTCGTCGATATGGCGCTTGTCGTCCAGGGTGAGGCGGCCCTTGGTATAGGGATAGCGTCCGAAGCTCACGAGGTCGCGCACGGTAAGGCGCGCGGTCATGTGGTTTTCCTGGCGCAGGATGGAGAGGCGCCGCGCCAGCACATCGCTGGGCGTGCTGGTGACGTCGAGCCCATCCACGGTGACACTGCCCTTGTCCATCGCCATGAGGCGGCTGACCATAGAGAGAAGCGTCGATTTGCCGGCGCCATTGGGGCCGATGATGGAGGTTATGCCGCCGGATGGCAGCGTGAGGCTGACGCCATCGACAACCGCGGTCGCGCCATAGGACTTGGTGACCTGTGATGTGACGATCATCGGGCAGCTCTCCGCAGGACGAGGGCGATGAAGACGATGCCGCCCAGAAATTCGATGATGATGGACAGGGCCGTGTCGAACTCGAAGACACGTTCGAGCAGGGTCTGCCCGCCCACGAGGCAGACCACGGCCAGCAGGACGGCGGCCGGCAGCACATAGTGATGGCGGCTATTGCCGATCAGGGAATGGGCGAGCGTCGCCACCAGGAGGCCGAAGAAGGTGATGGGGCCGACCAAGGCCGTGGAGACGGCGACGAGGATCGACACCAGGATCAGGATGATGACGACGGTGCGCCGATAGTCGACGCCCAGATTGATGGCATGGGCGCGGCCGAGCGAGAGCACATCGAAACTGTGCAGCATGCGCAGCGCCACTATTGTCACGAGGCCGACGATGATCGCTGAGATAGCCAACAGGGTGGGGTCGGTGGTGGCGAAGCTGGCGAAGAAGGTGTCCTGCAGCACGTTGAAGGCGCCGGGATCGAGCATGCGTTGCATGAACTGGCTGAGGCTGCGGAACAGGATGCCGAAGACGATGCCGACCAGCACCAGCAGGTGCAGGCTTCTTTCCTCGCCGAGGAACAGCCAGCGGAACAACAGGCCGGAAAAGGCCACCATGACCAGCACTTCGAGGCCGAACTGCATCTGGGAATCGATTGATGTCAGCGCGCCGACGCCGAGGAAGAAGACGACGCCGGTCTTGATCAGCACATAGAGGGCGTCGAAGCCCATGATGGAGGGCGTCAGAATGCGGTTATTGGTGACGGTCTGGAACAGGACGGTGGAGACAGCCACCGCATAGGCCACGAGCAGGAGCGAGGCGAGCTTCTTGCCGCGGAACGAGATCACGAAGCTCCAGTTGCCCTTGGCGCCGAGCGTCATGAAGCAGGCGATGGAGACCAAAGCCAGCAGGCTCAGGACGATGAGGACGAAAGCGGGGCGCGAGAGCCGCATGGCCCGGGCGCCACGACCGCGCGGTTCGACAAACTCGCGTGCCGGTTCATGCAGCATAACGGCGCGTCCGGAGCAGGAGAAACAGGAAGATCATGCTGCCGATCACACCGACCACGACGCTGATCGGGATTTCGTAGGGATAGCGCACGATGCGGCCGATGATGTCGCAGGCCAGCACGAAACCGGCGCCGCCCAGGGCGACCCAGGGCACGGTGCGCCGCATATTGTCACCGACCATCAGGCTGACCAGATTGGGCACGATGAGGCCGAGGAAGGGGATGGAGCCGACCGAGACCAGCACGACGGCGCTGACCAGCGAGACGATGATCAGCCCCAGCACCATGACGCGCTGGTAATTGAGGCCCAGATTGGTGGTGAAATCCTTGCCCATGCCGGCCACGGTGAAACGGTCGGCGGCGATATAGGCGAGGATGCAGCAGGCGAGGCCAATCCACAGCAGTTCGTAGCGGCCGCGGAGGATGCCGGAGAAGTCGCCCATGCTCCAGGCAAGGAGCGACGCCATGAGGCCGTAGCGATAGGCGATGAAGGCGGTGACGGCGCCGATAATGCCACCCAGCATGATGCCGACCAGCGGCACGAGCAGCACGTCGCGCAGGGGCACTGACCGCAGGATGCGCAGGAACAGGGCCGTGCCGGCCAGGGCGAACAGCGCTGAAACCAGCATCTTGCCCATGAGCGGCCAGCCGGGTGCCAGCAGGGTTATGACGAGAAAGCCGAGGCTGGCGGATTCGGTGGTGCCCGCGGTGGAAGGCTCGACGAAGCGATTGCGCACGACCATCTGCATCACCAGCCCGGCAATGGCCATGGAGGCGCCGGAGAGGATGATGGCGAGGGTGCGCGGGATGCGGCTGATCAGCAGCACCTGCATGGGGCGATCTTCGGGGCTGGAGGACAGCAGCGCGCCCAGCGACACGTCGCTGACGCCGACGAAGAGGCTGATGATGGCCAGAACGATGGTCACCACAATGGCAAGGCCGAGCCAGCGCATGCTTTTCCTTTGGATGCGGTGCGTGTGGCTCACCCCCACCCTTGATCCCTCCCCACAAGGGGGAGGGAGACGATGAACACCGGCATCGGAGCTGGCGCCTCCCTCCCCTTGATGGGGAGGGAATGAGGGTGGGGTGAGTCACATACGCAAGAGTCTGTGGCTTAGCCGTTGAGACCGGCGAGGACCTGGTCGAGCAGCAGCATCACGCCCTGGTAGCCATGCATGGTGATGTAGGCGGCCTGGGGGTCGAGATAGACGATGTGGCCTTGCTGAGCGGCGGTGGTTTGGTTGAACAGCTCGTTGTCGAGCAGGGCAGCAGCGGCGCCGGTGTTTTCGCCGGTACCGGCATCGCGGTCGACGACGAAGACCCAGTCGGGATTCACTTCGAGCAGGAATTCGAACGAGACGGCATCGCCGCCATGATCGCCGTCCTTCACATCGGCGAGGGCCGAGGCGATACCTACTTCGTTATAGACCCAGGAGACGCGTGAATCGGGGCCATAGACGCCCAGATTACCGGCATTGGTGACCAGGACCAGGGCATCGCCCTTGCCGGCGGCAGCGGCCTTGACTTCATCGACCTTGGCGTCGAGCGCGGCGTTGAGTTCGGCGGCCTTGTCCTGCAGGTCGAAGACTTCGCCGAGCTTGGTGATGTTGGCCTTGACGCCTTCGATGATGGCGCCGTTGTTGACGCTCAGATCGATGGTGGGGACCAGATCCTTGGAGGTCTCGTAGGCCGAGGCCGAGCGGGCGGCGACGAAATAGACATCGGCTTCGGCAGCGGCAATGCCTTCGAAGTCAGGCTCGAACAGCGAGCCGAGTGGGAGGGCGTCGGCCGGAACGGCGTCGGCGAGATAGCTCGGACCGTTGGAGGACGGGACACCGGCAACGGCCACGCCGAGAGCGTTGAGATTGTCGAAGGCGGCCCAATCCTGCACCAGCACCTTGGCGGGCACGCCCGAAATGGTGGTTTCGCCCTGCGGGTGGGTGATGACCTTGTCCTGCGCGACGGCGGTCATGGCCGTGAGTGACAGAGCGCCGGCAACGAAAGCGGCGAGAATGGCGGGAGAGCGGTTGAGCATCTGATTCTTCCAATCGGGTGCAGTGAACGGGGCGCGCGAACAAACATGATCGCGTCTGTCCGGTTTCGTAGCCACAGCGATTGGCGGAGTCAAAAGATAATATGACGCAGCCTGTCATCTTTAAATTGCCCGACCCGAACTTAATCGGATCGGGCACGCGTATCAGGACTTGGCGAGCAGGTTGCGCAGCTTGCCCAAAGCCGTCGCCATATCCTCGCGGTAGGCGATGGTGCCCTGGAACTGGCCGTTGGCATCGAGCAGGAAGACCGAGGCAGTGTGGTCCATGGTGTAGTCGCCGCCTTCCAGCGGCACCTTTTCGTGGAACACACCCCAGGCATCGGCCAGAACATCGATCTGATCGGGCGCACCGGTAATGCCGGTGATGCGGTCGCTGACCCAGCTCACATAATCGCCCAGCACTTCGGGCGTATCGCGTTCGGGGTCGATGCTGACGAACCAGGCGCGGAGGTCGGCGCCGTCATCGCCCAGGGCGTCGAACCAGGCGCTCATTTCGGCCAGGGTGGTGGGGCAGACTTCGGGGCAATGGGTGAAGCCGAAGAACAAAGCCGAGGGGTGGCCGACAAAGACGGTCTCATCGACCGGCTTGCCATTCTGGTCGACCAGGTCGAACTGGGCGACGCCGAAGCCGCTGGCGGGCGGCGACTGGCGCAGCAGGAAGGCAGCCGTGCCTCCCGTCAGCGCCAGCGCGATGACCGCCACCCAGAGCCAGGTACGGATGGTGCGGAGAGCCATCAGTGTGCATGCTCCATGGCCGTCGGCGCATCGGCCGCGGCGGCTTCGACCGGCAGCAGGATTTCGACCGAGCCGGCCTTTTCGAAGGTCAGGGTGACGGCGACGGTTTCGCCTTCGACCAGGGTCTGCTTGAGGCCCATGAACATGATGTGGAAGCCGCCGGGGGCGAGAACGACGGTTTCGCCGGCCGGGATTTCGAGCCCATCGGCGAGGGGGCGCATCTTCATGACGTCGCCCTGCATGGCCATTTCATGGATCTGGGTTTCGCCAGCAATGTCTGACGTGACCGAGACCAGGCGGTCCGGCTCGGTGCCGATATTCTCGATGGTGAGGAAGCCGCCGGCCACCGGCGCGTTGGGCAGGGTGGCGCGGGTGAAGGGCAGCGAGATGTTGATGTCGCCGAGATGGGTGACGCCATTATGGGCGAAAGCGGGCGTGGCGACGAGGATGGCGGCCGCAAGGGCAGCGCGAAGCAGTTTGATCATGATGATGTTCCGGTGATTTTGAGTGATCTGGACGGCCGCAAGGCGGGTGGGTCAGACCGAAACCGGAGGGGCGCGCGGGCCGGATGGCGGCGCGATGGTGCGCGGCAGGAAAGCCGGGAACGTCGTGGCGATCGAGGCGGCCAGTGCGATTTGGTGGCTGACCGGCACGGCGTCGAGCGTGGGCAGGACCAGGTCGGTCTTGCCGACACCGGTCGCCGGGCATTTGGCGACGAGAACGTCATTGTCCTGGCCGTCGATGCCTGATGGCGTACAGAGCACCCAGCTGGCTTCGATCGTGGCATAGCCCAGCTCTTCGAAGGCGAGCTGGCTGGCGCGGGCATGGTGCATCGGCGCCAGCACCGTCAGCAGATAGATAGCCAGCACGGCGAAAGCCGTCCCGATCTCCCTGCCGATGCTGCGAGTCTGGTGCATGTGGCTACTCATAGGACGGCGGGGCGGAAGGCGAAAGGGATCAAGTGTCGCAAGCAAGAATACACCCGGTTCCGAGACCGGGGATATCTCGACGCAACCACCTAGACGCTTGGCACATAGGTTTCGCTGCACAGGGCGATGAAACTCTTCATGGCGGCTGAGAGGGGCGAGGTCTTGCGACGGGCGACGAGCAGTTGGCGCAGGGCCCAAGGCTCGGCCAGGGGCGCGCAGACGAGGTCGGTGCCGGCCAGCAGGTGGAGGCTGGTGGAGCGCAGGAAGCCGATGCCGAAACCGGCTTCGACCATGCGGACCAAAGCGGGGAAGCTCTCGACGCGAACGCTTTCGGCTAGCGGCTTGCCGGCCTTGCGGGCCGCTTCGGCCACCAGCCGATCGAGCGAGCCGGCCTGATGGATGCCGACGATCGGGTAATCGATCACAGTGCCGAAGCCGATATCCTTGCGCGGCTCGATCTGGCCGGCGAGCGGGTGATCGGGCGGGGCCAGGACCCAGACGCGATCATCCTCGAAGGCTTTGATCTCGAAGCGGGTGAAATCGTAATTGTCCGAGACAATGGCGATATCCGCCCTGCCCTCGTCCAGCGCCAGCAGCGCCTTGGCGGCGCCCATTTCCTGGATGTCGAGGACGATGCCGTCATGCTTGGCGGCGTAGCGCGCCAAGAGTTCCGGCAGGCGGCCGGTGAGGGCCGAACTGGTGCAGGCCAGGCGCAGGCTGCCGCGCAGGCCGGCGCCGAAATCGGCCATGACGGCATCGAGATCGGCAATGGCGCGGAGCACGGTGCGGCAGCCTTCGGCATAGGATTCGCCTGCGCTGGTGAGCCTGACGCCGTGGGCCGAGCGATCGAACAGCACGACGCCGAGCCGGCTTTCGAGATCGGATACGCGGCGGCTCACCGCCGAAGAGGCAATGCCCTCGCGCTCGGCAGCGCGGCCGATCGAGCCGGTTTCGGCCAGCAAAAGGATGAGGCGCGCCGTGACGCTGTCGAATGGTGCCATGTCGTCTCCCTGATTTGGCACCATACTCATCGGCGTCAGATCAGCAAGAAGATGCCGCGGATCAGGTAGTAAATACCGATGGCCGTGACCAGCAGGCGCGTCCAGGATTTGAAATTGGCATCGGTGAGGCGCTGCAGCACCCAATAGCCGGCGCTGGTGCCTGCTATAGCGAAGGGGGCGGCCAGCGCGACGGCGCCCCATTCCCAGCCGGTCAGCACCATGGTCGCACTCCAGTAGAAGGCGATCTTGCCGGCGTGGTTGACCACCTGGGCCGCCGCCTTGGTGGCGATAATTGTGCGCCGATCCATGGGCGTGCGGATGAAGAACATGTCGATGGTGGGGCCGGCCACGCCCACCGCCAGATTGATGCCGCCGCCCATGAAACCGCAGATGAAGGCGTGATGCGGCTTGCTGGCATCGAGCGACAGCCAGGATTGGGGAATCCAGAGGAGAATCGGCAGCAGGCCGATGACGATGCAGACGGTTGCGAGGTCCGGCACATAGCGCAGGATGAAGAGCAGGATGCCGGCGGTGACGAGGCCCGCGGTCATGATGGCGAGCACGCGCCAATCGATGAAGGCGCGGGAGAACCAGGCGCGCGAGCCATTGGCGACGAGCTGGATGGCGCCTTGCACGGCAATGGCGGTGCCAACAGGCAGCATGAAGAGCAGGATGCCCAGCAGGACGAGACCGCCCGCCATGCCGAAAATCCCCGACAGCATGGAGGTCAAGAACACCACCAGCAGGAGGGCGGCGGCAATCAGAAGACTCATGTGACTTTCCCCAACATGGCGGTGTCATGCGCCTATCGGCGGGGCTGCGCCATGACGGATGCGGCAAGAGGGGGTGCCCATGCGCAAGCGCCGCCTGCAATGCGGTTGTCGGATGCGGACCGCAAGTGCGGCCGCGGACGTGCGGATCCCGAGACGGCTTTCGCCTCTGGTAAATTAAAAATGAGACGGAAGCCGCCTCGGGATGCCGGGACTTGCTCGGACGGCGCGATCGCAGACCCTAGCGGTTAGCCGTAGCACCCCGCCCAAACGCCTCGTCCGCTCGACCCGGAGCGGAGCGCGACCTCCACTCCCCCGGCTGGCCTCCGGACGCCCGTCGCTGCAGCGCCGCCCGTATCCCGGAAGATGGGGAGGATGATACGCGCGGTTTTGGCGAGGGGGATAAGATGGATAAGTGGGCACCACGCTTTCCTCATGCGCGGTGTCATCCCGGCCTTGAGCCGGGATCCACCCTGAGGTGGTGGGCTCGTACGTGAGTCGGACGACGCACCTTGCGGCTGTGGTGTGATCTCGGGATGGATCCCGGCTCAAGGCCGGGATGACATCGGGGGTGTGGGAAGACAAATCACGTATTCGCGGCCTTGGCGTTCACCTGCGCCACCAGTTCGTCGGGGATGTCGTCGAAGCTGGCGTAGTTCATGTTGTAGAGCTTGGCGTAGAGGCCGCCTTTTTCCATGAGCTGGTCGTGGTTGCCGGTTTCGATCAGTTCGCCATTCTGCAGCACGATGATGCGGTCGGCGCCGCGGATCGTGGCGAGGCGGTGGGCGATGACCATGCCGGTGCGGCCTTCGAGCAGCGTCAGCAAGGCCTTCTGGATCTGGCGTTCGGTGTAGCTGTCGATATTGGCGGTGGCCTCGTCAAGCACGAGGATATTGGCATCGGCGACCAGGGCGCGGGCGAAGCTCAGCAATTGGCGCTGGCCGAGGGAGAGGTTGGAGCCGCGTTGTTCCAGCATGCCGTCATAGCCGCCGGGGAGGCGGGTGATGAAATCATGCGCGCCGACGGCCTTGGCCGCTGCGATGACGTCTTCTCTTGTGGCCGAGGCTTTGTTGTAGCGAATGTTGTCGAAGACCGTGCCGGTGAAGAGGAACGGTTCCTGCAGCACCATGGCGACCTGTTCGCCCAGGCTTTCCTGGGTGACGTCGCGCACGTCGTGGCCGCCGACCAGGACCGCGCCGGACTGGACTTCGTAGAAGCGGTGGACCAGCGACATGGCCGAGGTCTTGCCCGAGCCGGTGGGCCCGACCAGGGCGACGGTTTCGCCGGGATTGACCTTGAAGCTGACGTTGCGCAGCACGGGGCGATCGGCGGCATAGCCGAAGACCACATCCTTGAACTCGACCGAACCGTCCATATCGCGGGTCAGCTTGACGGCATCGGGCTTGTCGGTGATCGAGGCCGGGATATCGAGCACTTCGGTGATGCGGCGGCCCGAGGTCATGGCACGCTGCATGATGGAATATTGCATGGTCAGCGAGCGGATCGGGTCGAAGAAGCGCTGGATGTAGAAGATGAACGTCACGATGACGCCGATCTCGAGGCCGCCATTGAGCACCAGCGAGCCACCCACGACCACCACAATGGCCATGGCGATGCCGGTGAGGGTGTCGACGATCGGCACCATGACCTGGGCATAGCGCGAGCCGGTGAGCTGGGTCTGCAGGTTGTTGTAGGCCTTGTCGTCATAGAGGTCGAAATTGACCTTCTGGCGATCGAGGTTCTGCACGGTGCGCACGCCATTGATGCCTTCGGCCATGGCGCCGGCGGTGATCGAATTGGTCTCATGCGCCGCCCAGAAGGCGCGCTTGGCCGGGGGCAGCCAGAAGATGCGCACGATGAACAGCACCGGCATGGTGGAAAGGGTCAGCAGGCCGAGGCGGAAATCGAGCGAGAGCAGCACGAAGACGATGCCGGCCAGCAGCACCATGTCGCCGACCGAAATCACCGAGGTTTCGAGGAATTCCTGCATGGAATTGACGTCGCCCTGCAGGCGGCTCATCAGCCGGCCGACCTCGGTCTTGTCCATGAAGCTGAGCGAGACGCGCTGGAGCTGGGCGAACATGGCGCGGCGCATGTCGAACAGCACATTCTCGGCCACCTGCCCCACCTGGCTTTCCCTGAATCCAGGAGGCGGCATAGTTGACGAGGACCGCGACGGCGAAAGCGGCGACGGCCCAGGCCAGGTTGGTCGAATTGCCACCCTCGGTCATGCCGCTATCGATGGCGCGGCCGATGATCAGCGGAATGGCGAGCTGGCTGGCGGTGAAGACCAGAACGGCAGCGACCGACAGGTAGATGCTTTTGCGATAGGGGCGCACGAAGGCCCAGATGCGGCGCACCGTATGGGGGTCATAGGCCTTGCCGAAGATTTCCTCTTCGATGCGGTGGCTGCCGACGCTGGCGCGCGGCGGACGCTGGCCCGGAAAGGCGGCGACTTCGCGGTCGTCTTCTCCTACGGCGCTCATTGGGCGGCGCTCCCGATCTCGATATCTTCAGTGGGGCGGGTCTGCAGGTCGTAGAGCGCGCGGTAGCGCCCGCCCTGGGCCAGCAATTCATCGTGGCTGCCCTGCTCGACGATCCGGCCATCTTCGAGGAAGAGGATGGTATCGGCGTGGAGGAGCGAGCTGAGACGGTGGCTGATGACCAGGGTCACCCGGTCCTTGGCGTAGCGGCGGATGGCGCTGCGAATGCGGTGCTCGGTGCCCGCATCGATGGCGGCGGTGGAATCGTCGAACACCATGACGGCGGGCTTGAGCACCAGGGTCCGCGCGATGGAGAGGCGCTGGCGCTGGCCGCCGGACAGCGACACGCCGCGCTCGCCGACCACGGTATCGTAGCCTGCGGGCAGGCCCATGATGTAGCTGTGCAATTGCGCGCTTTCGGCGGCCTTTTCGATCTTGGTTTCCTTGGACCAGGGATCGCCATAGGCGATGTTGTTTTCGATGGTGGTGGTGAAGAGGAAGCTGTCCTGCTGCACCACGGCAACGGCACGGCGGAGCGATTGCAGAGAGACCTCGCTCACATCCTGCCCGTCGATGGTGATGCGGCCGCCCGACACGTCGTAGAAGCGGGGAATGAGGTGGGCGAGGGTGGACTTGCCGCTGCCGGGGGCGCCGACAATGCCGATGGTCTGGCCGGCGCGGGCCGTAAAGCTCACGCCATTGAGCGTGGGATGGGTGGCGCCCTCATAGGTGAAGTGGACATCTTCGAAGCGCAAAGTGCCTTCGGTGACCTTGAGATCGGGCACGCCCGGCGCATCCTCGATGGCCAGGGGCGCGTCGAGGAAGGCGTAGAAGCGCTCGCCGCAGGTGGAGGCGCGGGCGAAGGAATTGACCATGAGGCCGAGCTGGCGCACCGGCATCTGCAGAATGGTCATGAAGGTGAGGAAGCTGGCGAGCGTGCCGACGCTCATTTCGCCCGCAATGACCTTGTTGCCACCGAACCAGAGCACCAGGCCCATGGCGGCGAAGAAGGAGAAGGTCATGGCGCTGGTATTGCGCACGCGCACATGGACGCGCTGATGCGACAGTTCCAGCGCTTCCTTGCTGGCCACATCGAACTTGGCAAGCTCGAATTCCTGCCCGGCAAAGGCGCGCACCACGCGGATGCCGCCCAGATTTTCCTCCATGACGCGGCTCAGGGCGGAGAGCTTTTTCTGCAGCACCAGCCAGGTGGCGCGCAGGGTCAGTTGCGCCACCGAGGAGCGCCAGGCGACGAAAGGCACGAAGCTCAGTGCCAGCAGGCCCAGCAGGACATCGGTGGTCAGCAGCATATAGGCGCCGACCCCGATCAGCACGGCCAGCAGGACCGTGCGGACCAGGCCGGTGGAGAAGAACATGCGCACGCCATCGAGATCGAGCAGACCCAGGGTGATCAGGTCGCCGCTATGGACCTTGTCATGGTAGGAATAGGAGAGGCGCTGCACCTTGTCGTAGAAGGCCAGCCGCAGCTCGTAGCCGACATGGTGGCCCACCGATTCCGAATAATAGTTCTGCACCAGGGTGAAGAAGCCGCGCGCCACCGAGACGCCGAGCAGGGTCATGGCGCTCCAGAACAGAGCCTGTTCGGCGCCTTCCATGCCACTGCCGAGAATGTCCTGGGCCTGATCGACCGCGTGGCCCAAAAGCCGCGGGATCAGCAATTGCAGCACCGAGGCGATGATCGTGGCGCCGATCGCAGCGGTCGCCTGCCAGGGGTGGCGGAGGGAATAGAGGGCAATCCGCGTCAGCGGCCCACGCCCCTTGCCGGCGTGAGCGGCGGCCACGTGAGCCCGAGCATCGCCGCGTGAATGGACGCGGCCAGCCTTGTCGGTGGTCAAGGAAGTATCCAGACTTCAATATGTGTGGGGTCCGAACGGCGGGAGCCAACCTTAGCCGAAGCTCGGACAAATCAACTCGCAGTGATCAATGAACGCTCATTCGCGCTGCCATTCAAGATCGATTTTGCGCAAAAGGACGCAAATATTAACGTTCCAATGCGTCCGAGGGCCTTATTGCGCCGAATTGAGCTCCGGATAGATCACCGCGGAGCATTGCCGGTTCTGCGCATCGAGCAATTCCTGTTCGGCCGCTGTGACCATGCCGGTCTCGATGGCATTCCACAAATCGTTGGCCTCGACCTGTTCGAGCCCGCATTGGCAATAGGTGACGCACATGGCCGCCGAGGTGCCGCCCGCCTCGCAGGTGCTCTGGCAGGAGCGCAGGAAATCGGTGTCGCGCATGGCGACCTGGGGCTGCAGGATTGAAGCGGCGGGATAGACAAGGCCGAGCAGGATGGGCTGGTGGATGAGGTAGATCAGCAGGCTCCAGCGGCCGAGAAAGGCCAACAGACGCGGCAGGCGGCCCGATGGCGCAATGGCGGCGAGGCGGGCGGAGAGGTTCGAAGCCAGGACGAGGCGGGTGGCGATGATGCCCAGCAGTACCGCGCCGAACCAGGGGAAGACCGGCACGAGATCATTGGTCGGCGGCGGCACCTGCCAGAAGCCGAGCCAGGACCAGGCTTTCTGGTTGAACAGCGGATCGGAATGGAAGAATGGCAGGGCGATGACTGTCGCGGCGACCACGATGGGCAGCCAGAGTGGGGCCAGCACGAAGGCAAGGCCCATGAGGCTGAACAGCGCGATGGCATGCAGCACGCCGAAATAGACGAAGCTCTGCGGGAAGACGAAATATGTGGCAACGGTGATGATCAGCGCGCCGGCGACCACGAAGAGCCAGCGCCGCCAGAAGCTGCGCCAGCGGATACCGTTGCCATGGCCGAGCACCAGGCCGACGCCGACAAGGAACAGGAAAACCGCGAGAATGGAGCGGGCGATGAACACCCATTGCGGGTCATAGCCGACATCCGCTGCGATGAAGCGGAAATAGCTCAGGTCCCAGCAGAAGTGGTAGGCGACCATGGCGATGATGGCCACACCGCGGGCGATGTCTACGATGGCGAAGCGGGGGGATTTGACTGCTGCTGTCAAAGAAAGACCCCCTCATCCGCCCTTCGGGCACCTTCTCCCACGAGGGGAGAAGGGGATTGAGCCGAGAGTTCGCAGTCAGCACCCTTCTCCCCTCGTGGGAGAAGGTGGCTCGGCGCAGCCGAGACGGATGAGGGGGGCTTCTTCACGAGACCATCCGTTTCACCACGGCCAAGAAGTCCTCGCCATATCTGTCGAGCTTGGCCTGGCCGACACCGGGCAGGTTGAGCATGTCGTGGGGGTGCACCGGGCGTGCCAGGGCCATGGCGCGCAAGGTGGTGTCGTGGAAGATGACATAGGGCGGCACACCCTGAGCCTTGGCGATGCGGGTGCGTTCTTCGCGCAGGGCTTCGAACAGCGGCAGAGCATGCTCGGGCACGGTGGCGGCGCGGGCCAGTTGGCGCCGGACCTCGACCGATTTCTTGGGCCGGTCCTTGCGCAGGGTAACCGTGCGCTCGTGCTTGAAGACGGCATGCGCGCCTTCGCTCAGCGTCAATGCGCCGTGATTGGCGTGATCGACCACGATCAGGCCCATGGCGGTGAGCTGGCGGATGACCGACTGCCAGACCTTGGGATCGAGATCGGCGCCCTGCCCGAACACTTTCTGGTGCTGGTGGCCGAAGCGGGTGACCTTTTCGGTTTCCTTGCCCATCAGCACGTCGATGACATGGGCGGCGCCGAAGCGCATGCCGGTGCGATAGATCGCGGCCAAAGCCTTGATGGCGGCTTCGGTGCCGTCCCAGGTTTCGACCGGGGAGCGACAGGTGTCGCAATTGCCGCAATTGCCTTCATGGGCTTCGCCGAAATGACCGAGAATGGCCTTGCGGCGGCATTCGGCGGTTTCGCAGACGCCGAGCAGGGCATTGAGTTTGCCGTGTTCGAGGCGCTTGACCTCGTCGGGGGCATTGCCCTCGTCGATCATGCGGCGGCGCTGCACCACATCGGCCATGCCATAGCTCATCCAGGCGTCGGCGGGCTGGCCATCGCGGCCGGCGCGACCGGTTTCCTGATAATAGGCCTCGATGGAGGCCGGCAGGTCCATATGGGCGACATAGCGCACATCGGGCTTGTCGATGCCCATGCCGAAGGCCACCGTGGCGACCATGCAGATGTTCTCCTCCTTGAGGAAAGTATCCTGATTGGCGCTGCGGCGCTCTGCAGACAGGCCGGCATGATAGGGCAAAGCGGGAATGCCCTTGCCGGACAGCCAGTCGGCCGTGTCCTCGACCTTGGCGCGGGAGAGGCAATAGACGATGCCCGAGCTGCCCTTGTGGGCGGCAAGGAAGGCCAGCAACTGGTCGCGGGCCTTGTCGCGCTCGACGATGGAATAGGAAATGTTGGGGCGGTCGAAACTTGTGGTGAAGACCTGCGCCTGTTCGAGGCCGAGCCGCTCGATAATATCTTCGCGCGTGGTCGGGTCGGCCGTGGCGGTCAGCGCGACGCGCGGCACGCCGGGGAAGAGCTCGACCAGATGGATCAGCTCGCGATATTCGGGGCGGAAATCGTGGCCCCACTGGCTCACGCAATGCGCCTCGTCGATGGCGAAAAGCGCGATATCGATGCCCGAGAGCATATTGGCGAAGCCGGGCGTCGCCACCCGTTCGGGCGCGACATAGAGCAGGTCGAGCTGGCCATTGCGCAGCTTGCGGCGGACATCCGCCGATTCTTCCGAAGAGAGCGAGGAATTGAGCGCCGCAGCGGCAACGCCGGCCTGCTTCAGCGCTTCGACCTGGTCGCGCATCAGCGCGATGAGCGGGGAAATGACAATGCCCACGCCCGGCCGGCAGATGGCGGGGATCTGATAGCACATCGACTTGCCTGACCCGGTGGGGAACAGCACGACGGCGTCGCCACCACCCACCACATGATCGACCACATCATGCTGCTGGCCGCGGAAGCTCTTGTGCCCGAACACGTCGCGCAACACGGCAAGAGGGTCGCGCGGGATTGCCCGCGGCCCCGCCCCGAACAGATCCATGCTCGATTCAACAGTGCTCACCCCGCCCTTGGATCACAGGGGCGGGGTGAGCCGCAAGGCGGCAGAAATCACGAGCCAGCGCTATCCACCGGCGATCTCGCCGCCCGGTGCTCAGTGATGCGCGTGGTGCTCGGCATTGCGCTTGCGGGTGGCGGCGGCCTTCTTGGCTGAGGCGGAGCGTTCGGCGGCGGAGCGGCTGGCAGATGCCTCGCCGCCTTTCCTGCCACCCTTGTGCGCGGCGGGATTGCCGGTTTCCTTGCCGCGGCCGGAACCGGATTTGTTGCCGCCGCCATCGTCCTTGTTGACGGTGGCCCAGGCGCGGCGTTCGGCTTCGTCGTGGGATATGCCACGGTCTTCGTAGCCTTGCTCGATATGCTCGGCCTTGCGCTTCTGCTTGTCGGTATAGGCGGATTTGTCACCCTGGGGCATGGCCATCTCCTTTGAATGCGGACGAGGCCGGCGCGGGTGGGACAAGGGCTCGGCTGCCATTTCGTTGGCCGGACCGGGAAACCGGAAAAACCGGTCCGTTCCCTATACCACCATGTCCGGTTGACGCGGGCCGGCCTCTTCATGGGCCAATCCCTTGGGGCGGGGTTTGGTTCCTTCACGTTGGGCGGCCGAACGGCGAGATGGCTGCTATTTCAGCGGCTTGCTGAGGAACGGGGAGCCGCGGCGGACAAAGCGCCAGGGGGTTTCGACGCCCTTGGTGATGCCGATGCGCGGGCCGGTGGCGATGTCGTGGCTGACATCGGCGGGCAACAGGTTGAAGGGGGCGGCATCGAGCGGCAGGGCATTGTGGGCGATGGTGATGCCCAAAGCCTGGCAGAGCTTGCCCGGGCCGGAGCAGAGCTGGCGGTCGGCAAGGCCACCGCGACGCTCCTGCATCTGGAACAGGCCATGCTGGGGTTCGAGCGCGCGGATCAGCACGGCGCTGCCCGGCTGGCAGACGAAGTTGAGGCACCAATGGATGCCGTAGATCTTGTAGACATAGGCATGGCCCGGCGGGCCGAACATGGCGGCGTTGCGCGGGGTTGGGCCATTGAAGCTGTGCGAGGCCGGGTCGGACTGGTCGTAGGCTTCCACCTCGACCAGGGGGCCGCCAACGCCATCGACCAAGAGGGTTGTGCCGATGAGGTCGCGGGCGACTTCGGTGGCGGGGCGGGCGAAGAAGGTGGGTGGGATCATGAGTCGGACATCTACCACGCCACGCCCTCGTGGTTCGAGGGTCGCTACGCTCCCGCCTCACCATGAGGGCTACTGGAACACCGCACCAAGAGTAGCCCTCATGGTGAGGTGCGAGCTCTTCGCGAGCCTCGAACCACGAGGGCGTGGCACTACCTCAAATATGATGGCACCGCACCATATGGGCCGGCCCAACCGGCGTGGGGGTTGGCATGGTTTCCTTGCAGATGGCGGTGACGCGGGGGCAGCGGGAGACGAAGGGGCAGCCTTTGCTTTGTGCCGTCCAGAGGGGGATATCCACCGCGCGGCGGGTGCGAGTGGGCGATATCTTGCGGGCGGGATTGGGTACGGCTTCGATCAGCAGCTGCGTATAGGGGTGCTGGGGGCGTTCGGTGATTTCTTCGCTCGGGCCCTGCTCCACCAGATGGCCGGCATAGAGCACGGCGGTGTCTTCGGCGAAATAGCGGGCGGTGGCGATGTCGTGGGTGATGTAGAGGGCGGCGAGCTGGCGCTGCACCTTCATGTCTTCGAGCAGGTTGAGAATGCCCAGGCGCACCGAAACGTCGAGCATGGAGGTGGGCTCGTCGGCCAGCAGCACGACGGGTTGCACAGACAGAGCCCGGGCGATGGCGACTCGCTGGCGCTGGCCGCCGGAGAGTTCGTGCGGGCGGCGCTTGAGATAGTCGGCGGCGGGGCGCAGGCCGACGCGATCGAGCAGAGCCAGCATTTCCTGCTGCACGGCTTTTCCTGACAGGTCGGGGCGATGAAGGCGCAGCGGGCGCTCGAGGTGGTAGCCGATGGACTGAGTGGGGTTGAGCGAACCGAACGGGTCCTGGAACACCATCTGCACGTCGGCGCGATATTGCGCCAGCCGCTTGCCGGTGAATTTGGTGACGTCCTCGCCTTCGAAAGTGATGGTGCCGCGGGTGGGCTGGTAGACGCGGGCCAGCATGCGGGCGCAGGTGGATTTGCCGGAACCCGATTCCCCCACCAAGGCCAAAGCGCGGCCGCTGACCAGCTTGAGCGACACGCCGGACAGCGCGCGCAATACTGTCTGGTTGAAGAAGGTGCCACCGAGGACGAAGTCCTTGTCGACGCTGTCCATCTCGACGACGGTGCGGCCGGTAATGACGGTGGCGCCAGTGCGTTCTAGTTCAGCAAGTGACATGCCGCCTCGCTTTCATGCTCGGGGTAGAAGCGCAGTTCGGGGGCGGTCTGGGAACAGAGCGCCATGGCGTGGGGGCAGCGGGGCGAGAAGCGGCAGCCTTGCGGCAGAGCCCGCAAATCGGGCGGTGAGCCGGCAATGCCTTCGAGCCGCTGGCGCGGGCCTGATAGCGGCGGGAAGCTGCTGCCGAGGGCGCGGGTATAGGGGTGTTGCGGGTTGGTGAGGATGGAACTTGCGGGCGCCACTTCTACCAGTTCGCCGGAATACATAACGCCGATGCGGTCGCAGAATTCGATCATCAGGCCCAGGTCGTGGGTGATGAACAGGACGGAGAAGCCGAGGCGGGATTTGAGTTCAACGATCTGCTCGATGATGTCTCGCTGCACCACGACGTCGAGCGCGGTGGTCGGCTCATCCATGATGATGAGGCGCGGATTGAGCGCCAGGGCGATGGCGATGCAGATGCGCTGGCGCATGCCGCCGGAGAATTGATGCGGGAAATCATCGAGCCGCTGGGGCGGGATGCCGACCAGCTCGAACATTTCGACGGCCCGGGCGCGGGCGCCCTTTTCG
This sequence comes from Devosia ginsengisoli, assembly GCF_007859655.1. NCBI lineage: Bacteria > Pseudomonadati > Pseudomonadota > Alphaproteobacteria > Hyphomicrobiales > Devosiaceae > Devosia > Devosia ginsengisoli. Next base: position 4,254,196 of record NZ_CP042304.1, on the reverse strand, counting down.
CCCAGTTCGGGATTGTGGGTTTCGATGACGTCCATGATCTGCTCGGAAACCGGGATCACCGGATTGAGCGCATTCATGGCGGACTGGAAAACGAAGCTGACCTCGCGCCAGCGGTAGGCCTTGAGGCGGGCCTTTTCGAAGCTCAGGACTTCCTCGCCCTGGAAGCGGACCGAACCACCCGAGACCAGGCCCGGCAGGCGGGTCAGCCGGGCCAGGGCGAAGGCGACGGTGGATTTGCCGCAGCCGCTTTCCCCGGCCAGGCCGAAGGCTTCGCCCTCGCGGATGTCGAAGTCGATGCCGTTGACGGCGCGGGCGATGGAGGTATCGCCGACATAATCCACCGTGAGGTTGCGGACTTCGAGCAGGACGCGGTCAGAAGACATCGGCGCTCCTCCCGCGGCGGCTGAGGAAGCGCCTTATCCTGCCGATCTTGCGGCTGGCCTTGAGCTGGGGATTGGTGATTTCGTCCACCGCGAAATTGATCAGCACCAAAGCCGCGCCGGTCAGCATGATGGCGATGCAGGGTGGCCAGATTTCCCACCAGGCGCCGCTTTGCAGAGCCAGGTTTTTCTGGCCCCAATAGAGCATGGTGCCCCAGGTGACGGCGTTGGGATCGCCCAGGCCGATGAATTCGAGCGCCGCTTCGGCCAGGATGGCGGCAATAGTGCCCAGCACCAGGCCGCCCATGACGAAGCTGAGCATATTGGGGAAAATCTCGATGAGGATGATGCGCCACTTCTTTTCGCCCATCAGCTCGGCGGAGAGCACGAATTCGCGGGCGCGGAGGGCGAGCGTCTGCGTGCGGATGGTGCGGGCGGCCCAGCCCCAGCCCGTCAGCGCGAGGACAAGGCCGATGACCATGGGGCCGGCGGTTTCGACCATTGTCGCGATGACAATGATGAGTGGCAGGCCGGGCAGGACCAGAACCACATTGACGAAGAAGGTGATGATGTCGTCGGTGCGGCCGCCGAAATAGCCGGCGGAAATGCCCAGAGCCAGGCCGATCATGGCGGCGGCGAGGCCGGCGCCCATGCCGACGGCCAGGCTGACACGGCCGCCATAAACGAGCTGGGTGAAGACATCCTTGCCCATGCGGGTGGTGCCCAGGACATGCTCATAGCCGGGCTGGACATGGGGTTTGCCGGCGCGGCGATTGGGATCGTAGCTGGTCAGCAGCGGGGCGAACAGGGCCGTGAGGATCAGCGCCAGCAGGATGATGACGCCGACCATGCCCTTGCCATTGGTGACGAAGGCGGCAAGGCCGGACGGCAGGCGGCTGGTCCAGCCGGGGCGCGACTTGAGGCCGAGTTCGGCCATCAGTTCGGCCTGGCTGGGCGGGTGGAAGCCGTAGGCGGCGCTTTCGGCGCGCAGGGGTTGCGACAAAGCCGGCGTTTGGGTGAGTTCACTCATCTGTCGGACCTCTCTCAGGTTCGCAGGCGTGGATCGAGGATGACATTGGCGATGTCGGACAAGAGGTTCGCGACCAGCACCGAGGCGGTGAGCAGGAGCAGTTGTCCCTGAATGAAGGAGTAATCGCGGGAGCCGATGGCGGTGAAGGTGAACTTGCCCAGGCCCGGATAGTTGAACACCTGCTCGGTCACCAGCGCACCGCCGAGCAGGAAGCCGATGGAGAGGGCCAAGGCGGTGATCTGCGGCAGGATGGCGTTGCGCGCCACATAGCGGTAGCGCACGCGGCGGTCGGAGAGCCCCTTGGCCTTGGCGAGGATGACGAAATCCTCATTGAGCAGGTTGATCATCACATTGCGCATGCCCAGGTGCCAGCCGCCGAAGCTGACCAGGAAGATGGAGAGGACCGGCAATGTGGCGTGGTAGAGCACGTTGCCGATGAATTCGAAGGACAAAGCCGGCGAGATGGATGTGCTATGCGCCCGGCCCAGCGGGAACCACTGCAATTGCAGGGAGAAGGCATAGAAGAGCAGCAGGGCCACGATGGCCGGGGTGAAGGCGTTCAGCATCACGTTGATGGGCGTGAAGAAACTGTCGAAGAATCCGCCGCGATGCCAGGCGGCGTGAATGCCCATGAAGCTGCCGATGACGAAGGCAAAGAAGATGGCGAGGCCGACCAGGACCAGCGTCCAGGTGGCGCCATAAAAGAGCAGCGAGGCGGTGGGCTCGGGGAACTGCACCGTGGAGATGCCGAAATCGAGCCGCATGATGGACCCGAAATAGGTGAGATATTGCTCCCACAGGGAGCCGGTGAGGCCATAGGACTTGCGGATGGCCTCGACCTGGGACTCGTTGAGGCGGCCCTGGAAGGAAGCGATGATGCGCGCCGACGGATCACCGGGCATCAGCCGCGGGATGAAGAAATTGAAGGTGACCGCCAGGAAGAAGGCGCCGATGTAAAAGGCCAGACGGCGGAGCAGGAATATCATCTGGTCTCCTTTCCTTGGGCAGTATTTCTCAGTCGACACCCTCCTCCTCGCGGGGAGGGATCAAGGGGGTGTTTGGCCCGGATATCGGGGCCAACCGCCACCCCTCCCAACCTCCCCCATCGAGGGGGAGGTGCCGTCCGGTGGACGTGGCGAGAATGAGCCACAATCCAGAGAAGAAATAACCGGCGGGCCCAGAGTGGCAGGGTCCGCCGGTTGTCGCGGGGAGGTTACTCGATGGGCTGCAGCGAGAGAGCGTGCAGCACGCGTTCGCGGGTGCCATCATGCACCTGCGGGCGGTAGCGCGGATCGTCCTTGGTTACCCAGCCGGTGAAGCGACGGGTGGAATATTCGTACCAGATCGGGTTGGCGAAGAGCGAGATGACCGGCACATTCTCGGCCACGAGCTTGTGCACCTTGCCCATATCGGCGAGCTGCGCATCGCGATCCGACGTGCTCTTGAAGGCGGTCAGCGCGTCTTCGATTTCTGGGATCTGCATCTGGTGCATGGCCTGGAAGTCGATCTGGCCGGGCACCATCTGGCGCGGATTGAACATGGGCTGATACTGGCTGAACGGGGTCGCCCCGCCATTGGTCCACATGACGTAGACGTCGAAATTGCCCTGCGGCACGGCATCGAACCAGGCGCCCTCGTCCATGGTCTTGAGGCTGGCATTGATGCCGACATCCTGCAGGTTCTCGGCCACGGTCTGGCCGGTATTGACCCAGTCGGTCCAGCCCGACGGCATGGCGATGCCGAACTGGATCGGCGTGCCGTCGAGATTGTCGCGCCAGCCGTCGCCATCGGCATCGACAAAGCCGGCGGCATCGAGGATTTCGATGGCCTTTTCCGGGGTGTACTGCATCAGCCACTCATATGGCTCGAGCGCGGCTTCGTCGTACCAGGTGTTGAACATTTCACCGGTGCCGATGGGGAAGCGGGTATGCGTGGTGAGGCCGAAGGTGGAGATATCGACCAGGGTATCGCGATCGATGGCGACCGACATGGCCTTGCGGAATTCGAGATTGTCGAAGGGCGCTTTGGTGGTGTTGAGCTGCAGGTTCACGTCGGAGCCGGCAGGCAGCCAGTAATTGTTGAATTCGGACTGCGGCAGGAAGGTGATGTCCGGGTCGGTGAGGCCATCGCCGAGCCAGTCGAGATCGCCGGCCGAGAGGGCCGCGACGGTCTGCTCGTTGCCGTTCATCTGCGGGAAGCTCAGGCAATCGATCTTGTTGTCGGCATTGTAGTGGCTGAGCTCATTGCGGCAGATTTCGTAGCCGCTGCGCGAGAAATTGCGCACTTCGGTCCAGGGGCCGGTGGCGACCGGGGTGGTATTGGCGAAGTTCTTGGGATCGTCCACCGTGCTCCAGATATGCTCGGGCAGCGGGTAGATCTGGCCCAAGCCGTAGCGGGCCAGGGAATCGGGTTCATGCAGGTTGAAGCGAACGGTCAGGTCGTCGATCTTTTCGGCGCTTTCGACATTACCCGTGCCGGCTTCGGCGCTGTAGACGTCGATGCCCATCGGGTAATCGGGGTGGGCCTTGGCGTATTCGAAGGTGAACACCACGTCATCGGCGGTGAAGGCTTCGCCATCGCTCCATTTGGTGTCGGGGCGCAGATGCCAGGTGACACTCTTGAGGTCCTCGGCAATGTCGTAGGACATGGCCAGACCGGGCACGTCGGCATCGGGGTTCCAGACATTCTCGATCCAGAGCGGCTCATAGGTGAAGTCGCGGGTGCGCTGCTGCGGGCCGGTGGGATTGTTGGGGTTGAAATTCTCCACCATGGCATCGGTGTGATAGGGCAGAAGGCGCAAAATCACCTCTTCCTGCCCGACGGCCGGCACGATGGCGCTGGTGGTCAGCAAGACGCCGGCCAGCACGGTCAATAGTCCGATCTTATGCAAGGTCTTTCCTCCTGTTGGCGGGCCGTTTCACATTTTCCTGTGAGATCGATCCCATAGTTTCCCTGTTGCGGCCGCGGCAGCGCCGGTGGCCAAGCTGTTCGTCCCTACCGCTGGTGCTCCTTCACCGGCGCGAGACTGCCGTCCCTCCTCCCTCGCCTCCCTTTGCTAAAGCCTGGCGGGACCGACGCTGTCGCGCACGACGAGCGAGGTCCCGATAATGTTCTGCAGCGCCACCGAACCCGGCTCGCCCAGCAATTGCAGCAGCAGGGAAGCGGCGGTTTCCCCGATCTCGTCGACCGGCTGCCTGATGGTGGTGAGCGGCGGCCAGAGATGGCGCGCGTGAAACGTATCGTCGAAGCCGATGACCGAGACATCCGATGGCACCGACTTGCCGGCGTGGCGCAAGGCCAGCAAGACACCGGCGGCCATGTCGTCGTCGCCGGCGAAGATGGCGGTGAAATCGTGTTGTTCGTCGAGCAGGGCCATGGTGGCGGAATAGCCGAATTCCTGGCTGAACTCGCCGTTGACGACGCGGATATCGGCCATGGACATGCCGTGGGTGGCCAGTGCGGCGGCGATGCCTTCGAGGCGAGCGACGGTATCGCCGAAATCGGGCTGGCCGGAGAGGTGGACAATTCTGCGGTGGCCCTGTTCGAGCAGGAAATTGACGGCGTCGCGGGCCCCGCCGAAATTGTCGAGCTGCACCGAGCCGCGGGCGACCTCGCTGCCCATACGGCCGATCATGACGACCGGAATATGGGCGGCGCGGATGATCTCGACCACGTCGGGGCGCAGGGGGCGTTCGAGATAGAGCAGGATGCCGTCGCAGGAGCGATCGACCAGCTCGATAATGGCGCGGGCCTCCTCGTCCTGATCGGCGTAGCCGGAGGAGACCATGAGCGCCTTGCCGGCCTTGCGGGTGGCGCGCTGCAGGCCATAGACCATGTTGGCGAAATAGGGCGTGCCCACATCAACCACCACGGCGCCGATCATGTTGGAGCGGTTGGAGCGTAGCGCCTGGGCCAGGGTGTTCGGGCGATAGCCGAGTTCGGCAATGGCCTTCTGGATGGCGCGACGTTTTTCCTCCGAGACATAGCCGTTATCGGCCACGACCCGGGACACGGTGGAGCGGGATACACCCGCCCGTTTCGACACATCATCGATGGTCGCCATGCCGTCCCGTTCTCCTCCGCCGGTCCTCTTGTGGGACCGATCCCACATGGTGAAATCGTTTGCGGGAGAGAGTCAAGAAGACCACTTGCAGCCAGCGCGAATTTTGATCGGCTGTGCGAAAGTGTGGCTCGGCGCGGCTTTGGCGGCGGCTAAGTGGCTAGGGCAAAAGCGGTTTTGGCTAAGACGAAAGTATGAGACCGGCCGCAATAGGTATTAGAAATTGGGGCAAGTGGTTATAAGGTGGTATTAGTTTTGGGGATAAGTTTTCAATCCACCCTGCCCCGCGCATCCACCGCGACCGTCTCGACCACCCGCTCCCCGGAGATCAGCGTCACCCGATCGAACAGGTTCGAGACCACGCAGGCGTGGTTGGGGATGATGCGGAGTTTGTCGCCGATCTTCGGCTTGGAGGCGCAGGCGGAGAGGTCGATGGTGCCGTGCTCTTCACTGAGGCCTGTGATGACCGCTTCGGGATAGGCGAGGATGAGGCCGAAGCCGGTCATGCCGAGCAGGTCGCTGGTCAACGCCTTGGAGCCCGCATCGACGATGGCGCGATCCTCGGTGGGGCGGCTGACCACGGTGGCGAGGACGGTGAGGGCGCAATCGTCGAATGTGCCGGCGCCGCGGGCGACCTGGGAGCGGTCCATATAGATATAGGTGCCGGGGCGGTGCTCGGTGGCCGCGGCGACCTCGTGGGCGCGCCACATATCGGGCGTGCCGCCATTGGAGACCACTGATGGCGGCAGGCCGGCCTCGGTCAGGGCCTGTTTGGCGGCGGCGAGCCAGGCGGCGTTGGCTTCTACCTGGCCGGCAGCGGGATAGGTCATCAAGCCGCCAAAGGCGAGGCCGGGGGAATTGGCGATTTTTTCAGCCAGAGCGACAGCGGCGGCGGGGCTCTGCACGCCGCAGCGACCCATGCCGGTATCGCATTCGACCAGCACGGTGAGCGGTGTAGCGGAGCCCGCGAAGGTGCGCGAGAGGCCCTCGACGGTTTCGGCACTGTCGGTCGTGACGGCGATGCGGATACGGCCGTGCAGGGCCTTGAGGCGGGCCAGCTTGGCGGGTCCAATGATGTTGTAGGGCAGAAAGATGTCGCTGATGCCGGCATCGGCGAAGACTTCGGCCTCGCCCAGCTTCTGCACGGTAATGCCGACGGCGCCTAGCGCGATGGCGCGCTTGGCGAAGCGGGGCAGCTTGTGGGTCTTGATATGGGGGCGGAGTTTCAGGCCGTGGCTATCGGCATAGGCCTGCACGCGGCTGAGATTGGCCTCGACGCGGTCGAGATCAATCAGGACGGCGGGGGTATCGAGTTCGTTGATATCGGTCATTTGCCCCTCAATACTTCATCGACGAAACGCAGATTGCCTGCTGTCAGGCCGGCATCGACCGGCAGCACCGTGCCCGTTATGCCCGAGGCCGCATCGGAACAGTAGAACAGAGCCGCATTGGCGACCTCCGACGGCAGTACCATACGCCCCAATGGATAGTGGGGGAGAACATTGTCGAGCAGGGTCGGATCGGCCGCCAGCCGATGATCCCAGGCCGGGGTGCGGACGGAGCCGGGGCAGATGACATTGGCACGGATGCTCTCGGCGCCGCGCTCGACTGCAATGGCCTTGGCATAGGCCACCAGCCCTGCCTTGGCGGCGGAATAGGCCGGATTGCCGAAATGGGCCAGGGCATTGACCGAGGAGATGAACACCAGGTTCCCCCTGCCCCGCGCGGCCATGGCTGACACGATCGGGTCGGTCATGGCATAGGCGCCATTGAGGTTGATTGCCAGTTCGGAGGCCCAGACATCGTCATCGACCTGGCCGAAGTGCTCGGCGCGGGTGAAGCCGGCATTGGAGACGACGGCGTCGGGAGCGCCGTGGGTGGCCAGATAAGCCGTGATGGCGGCGCGGGTGGCTTTGGGGTCGGCCTGATCGAAGAGCACGGAGCCGGCAAGATCGAGTCCGTCCAGCATGGCGGCTTCGCGGTCGGCACCGATGACGCTGGCCCCGGCCTCGCGGAAGGTCTTGACCAGCGACTGACCTATGCCGCCACCGGCGCCCGAGATGAGGACGGTCTTGCCATCGAGGCGGAAGGGGGAATTTGGTTCAGTCATTTACAATCCTCTGGCTCCCCTACCCCCACCCTCACTCCCTCCCCACAAGGGGGAGGGAAGCTTGATCGAGTTCCACCGGACTATCAGTCGTCTCCCTCCCCTCGATGGGGAGGGATCAAGGGTGGGGTGTGGCCGCGCGTACGATGCCTGTTACGGCCCCTTATACGCCACGCAGTCGATTTCGACCTTGCAGTCGACCATCATGTGGCTCTGGACGCAGGCGCGGGCGGGCGGGTGGTCGCCGAAATAGCTTTTGTAGACGGCGTTGAAGCTCCAGAAATCCCTGGGATCGTCAAGCCAGACGCCGCAGCGGACGACGTGTTCGAGACCGTAGCCGGCCTCGGTAAGGATGGCGATGACGTTCTGGATGGTGAGGTGGGTCTGCTCGACAATGCCGCCATGGACGATCTCGCCGTCCTTCATGGCGACCTGCCCGGAGACATGGAGCCAGCCGCCGGCTTCGACGGCGCGGGCGAAGGGCAGGTTCTGGCCACCGGCGCCCGACTTTTCGGCACCATAACGTTTGATCGGCATAGGACCCTCCTCGGTAATTTATGAAAGCCAATTTCGTAATTTTGGATCATAGCGAGGACAAACCGGGATTTCCTCCGCTATTTGCCGTCACAAATGTAAATTTCTTACGTGATTGCCCGGCATGGCCTGTGCTAGCCTGATCTATGGGCACCCTTCCCTGCCCGCTGTCCCATGCTGACAATGCGAGTTCGCCTTGCGCCTGTTCACTGCCGCCCTGGCCACTGAAACCAATACATTCTCGCCGATAGCGATCGACAAGCGGGCCTTCGAGGCGTCGCTCTATGCGGGGCCGGGCGAGCATCCGGCGACGCCGACGCTGTGCACGGCGCCGATCACGGTGGGGCGCGAGGTCTGCGCGCGGGAAGGCTGGGAGCTGATCGAGGGCAGTGCCAGTTGGGCCGATCCCGCGGGGCTGGTGGCGCGGGCGACCTATGAGGAGCTGCGTGACGAAATTCTTGAGCAGTTGCAAGCGGCTATGCCGGTCGATGGCGTGGTGCTGGGGCTGCATGGCGCCATGGTGGCGCAGGGCTATGACGACCCGGAAGGGGACCTGCTGAGCCGGGTGCGGGCGATTGTGGGACCGGATGTGCTGGTCTGCGCCGAACTCGATCCGCATAGCCATTTGACGGAAAAGCGGGTGGCAGCAGCCAATTTCTTCGTTGTTTTCAAGGAGTTCCCGCATATCGACTTTGTCGACCGGGCGCGGGACCTGTGGGCCATTGCGGTACGGACGCTAAAGGGTGAGGTCACCCCTGTGATGAGCGTGTTCGACTGCCGGATGATCGACGTGTTTCCCACCAGCAAGCAGCCGATGCGGGGCTTCGTGGATAAGCTGTATAAGCTGGAAAAGTCAGAACCTGATGTGCTGAGCCTGTCGGTCATCCATGGCTTCATGGCCGGGGATGTGCCGGAAATGGGCACGAAAGTCATTGCCGTGACCGACGGGGATAAGTCGAAGGGCGCCGGGCTGGCGGAAGAGCTGGGGCGGGAATTGTTCTCCATGCGCGGCACTTTCATGGTGCGCCAGGTGGACGAAAGGGTCGCGGTGGATGCGGCCGTAGCGGCGCCCAAGGGACCGGTCGTGATCGCCGATGTGTGGGACAATCCCGGTGGCGGCACGGCGGGCGATGCGACGGTCATTCTAAGCGAGCTGATCGGGCGGGGGATAAGTGATGTCGCGGTGGGCACGATCTGGGACCCGATCGCGGTGCAGATCTGTTTCGCGGCTGGGGAAGGCGCGGAAATTCCGCTGCGGTTCGGGGCCAAATCGGCGCCCGATACGGGCAATCCGATCGACAAGGTCGTGACGGTCAAACGCCTGGTGCAGAATGCAGAAATGCGGTTCGGGGAGAGCTTTGCGCCGTTCGGGGATGCGGCATGGATCAGCTTTGACGGGATCGACGTGATCCTCAATTCGACACGGGCGCAGAGCTTTGATCCGAGTCTGTTTTCGGTGATGGGGATAGAGCCGACAGAGCGGAAAATCCTGCTGATCAAATCGACCAACCACTTCTATGACAGCTTCAGCAGGATCGCGGCGGAGATCGTCTATTGCGCGGCGGGGAAGCCCTATCCCAATACGCCGGCGACGACGCCTTACCGCAAAGCGCGGCGAAATATCTGGCCGATGGTGGACGATCCCTGGGCGTAGCAGACGGGTCGAATTGGTTAGCAGACTGTTAGCATCGACGCGCGTGACGCGTGAATGCGGCGGCCATGTATACAGCGCTTTTGTGCGGTGGCGGGGCGATGCTATAGGATGGGGCGGAACAGGGAACGCCCCATGAAGAGCAGTGAAGTCGCCACCCATGGCCGCCGCGCCGTCATCGAATTGCGCGAAAAGATCATCAATGGTGAATTGCCGGGTGGCATGCGGCTGTTCGAAGTGTCGCTGGCCGAGGCGCTGCAAATCTCGCGGACACCGGTGCGCGAGGCGCTGTCGCGGCTGGCCGAGGAAGGGTTGCTGGACCGGCTGCCCAATGGCGGCTTCGTGGTGCGCCGCTTCGGCTTTGCCGATGTGGTCGACGCCATCGAATTGCGTGGGGTGATGGAGGGCACGGCGGCGCGGCTGGCGGCGGAGCGCGGCGTGGCGCCCGAGGCGCTGGCGCGGATCGAAGCCGTGGTCACCCAGCTCGATGGCTGTTTCGGGCCGCATGAGGACGATGTGGATTTCGACGCCTATGCCGACCTCAATGCGACGTTTCATTTCGAGCTGGCCGGGCTGTCGGGCAGCGAGATCGTGCGGCGCGAGGTGGAGCGGGCGACAGCTTTGCCCTTCGCCTCACCCTCGGCCTTCCTGCCCAACAAGATGGACATTGCCGCCTTCCGCCGTTCGCTGCGCACGGCGCAGGAACAGCACCATGCCATGCTCAACGCCATCGCGGCGCGCGAGGGGACGCGGGCTGAATTCATCGCCCGCGAACATGCCCGCACGGCGCGGGGGAATCTGGAATATATCTTCAGCCAGGATCCGGAATTGCTGCGGAAGATTCCGGGGCTGGCGCTGATCCGGCATTAGGGGGCACGCCAACGCCATCGGCTCCTGCCTACCCTCTCCCTCAAGGGGAGAAGGGAAGGAGCACGCCCCACCTTCCTGCGTCACGGCCCGAAACGCTCTTGCATTCGCAGCGGGCTTCGGCGCATGATGTATACATCAATAGCAAGAATATGGGAGGGTGGTGCGATGGCGCAATCCAGTCTTGGCGATATTTTAAGAGAAAATCCGGATATTGTGGGCCGGCTGCGCAATTCGCAGATCGGGATGTATGTATACCCGGTGGTGACGCCCGAATTCAGCAACTGGCGCACAGAGCAGGCCGCCTGGCGCCATTCGGCGGTGCTGTTCGACCAGTCGCACCATATGGACGAGCTGACCGTGGAAGGCCCGGATGCGGAAAAGTTCCTGTCGCATCACGGCATCAATTCCTTCGCCAATTTCGACCTGAATCGCGCCAAGCATTTCGTGCCGGTGACGCCCAATGGCCACATTATCGGTGACCACATCATCTTCCGCGAGCGGGAAGACAAGTTCGTGCTGGTGGGCCGCGCGCCGACATCGAACTGGCTGATGTTCTGCGCGGCCAATGGCAAGTGGAACATCCGCGTCAAGCATGACCCGCGTTCCACTTCGCGGCCCGAGGGCGAGCGGGTGCTGCGCACGCATTACCGCTACCAGATCCAGGGGCCGGAAGCGCCGAAGATCTTCGAGAAGATGCATGGCGGGCCGGTGCCCGACATCAAGTTCTTCCACACCGATTTCATCAATGTGGGGTCGAAGAAGGTGCGGGCGCTGCGCCACGGCATGTCGGGCGCGCCGGGGCTGGAAATCTGGGGCCCCTACGAGGACAAGAGCTACATCCTCAACTGCATCCTCGAAGCGGCGCGCGCCGCCAATGTGGACCTGGTGCGCTGCGGCAGCCGGGCCTATTCCACCAATACGCTGGAATCGGGCTGGATCCCCTCGCCGCTGCCCGGCATCTATACCGGTGACGGCATGCTGGCGGAGTATCGCGACTGGCTCGCGACCGACGCCTATGAATCCATCGGCGCCATCGGCGGCAGCTTCGTCTCCGACAATATCGAGGACTATTACGTCAACCCGTTCGAGCTGGGCTACGACTTCTATATCGGCTGGAAGAAGGACGACTTCGTCGGCAAGGCCGCGCTCGAGAAGATGAAGGGCCAGACCAACCGCAAGAAGGTGACCTTCGAGTGGAATGCCGAGGACGTGGTCGATGTCATCGCCTCGGCCTTCCGGCCGGGCGAGGACCACTATAAATGGATCGACTTCCCGCAGCCCAATTATGCCTCGACCAGCGCCGACATGGTGCTGCGCGACGGCAAAATGGTCGGCATGTCGATGTTCAACGGCTATTCCTACAATGAGCGCTGCGTGCTTTCGCTGGGCGTGGTGGATGCCGATATCAATGTGGGCGACGTGCTGACGCTGGTCTGGGGCGAGCCCGATGGTGGCACGAAGAAGACGTCGACCGAGCGGCACAAGCAGGCGGAAATCCGCGTGCGGGTGTCGCCGACGCCCTATGCGGCTGAGGCGCGCGAGAACTATGCGGATAGCTGGCGCAGCAAGAAGCGGTAGTTCTTCTCCAGCAGGTAATCCGGTTCTTGTGACTCACCCCCACCCTCATTCCCTCCCCACAAGGGGGAGGGAAGCCTGCGCGGTGGCTGGGGCGACGTTTATTCCGAATGATACGGTGCTCACCCTCCCCCTTGAGGGGAGGGTGGCGTCGCCTGGCCCGAAGGGCCTTGGCAAAGCTGGGAGGGGGTGGGTTTGTTGGGGCGCTGAAGGACCCCCTCCCTAGCTACGCTACGGCCTGGCGGCCTAGCTGCGCTACCCTCCCCTCAAGGGGGAGGGTGGGCAGGAGCCGGTAGTTTGGGTGGTTTAGGGAACCGTCTGCTATTCCGGCGGCTTGATCCGCGCCACGCGCTTGTCGAGGAAGGCGCGCAGTCTTTCCTCCGCCTCCGGGCTTGTCGCCGTGAAGGAGGCGATGAAGGATTCGACGAAGAGGCCGTCTTCCTTGGCCATGTCCTGGATGCGGGGCAGAGCGTTGATGATGGCGTAGTTGGAGATTTCGGCATTGGTGGCCATGATCGCGGCCAGGGCATGCGCCTTGTCGCGCGCCACGCCGGTCTCGACCACATATTGCACGAGGTTCCAGCGCTCAGCTTCATCAGGGGAAATGACGCGGCCGGTCAGCATCATGTCGCTCATGCGGGCCACGCCGAGCAGGCGGGCGATGCGGACCGAGCCGCCGCCGCCGACAAAGATGCCGCGCTGGCCTTCGGGCAAAGCGAAGAAGGCCGAGCGGTCGGAGACGCGGATATGGGTGGCTGCCGCCAGTTCCATGCCGCCGCCGATGACGCCGCCATGCAAAGCCGAGACCCAGGGAATGGTGCCATGCTGCATGCCTGCCGTGACCGCATGCCAGCGGCGCGAGCCGCGCACGCCTTCGAAGGGGGTTTTTTCGACATGCTCGGCGAGATCGAGGCCGGCACAGAAATGGTCGCCATGGCCGAAGAGAACGGCGGCCTTGGCCTCGTTTTCGGCGCGGGCAATGGCACCGGCCAGCATATCGACGAAACGGTCGTTCATGGCATTGCGCTTTTCAGGGCGGTTGAGCCCGATATGGGCCACCGCGCCCTTGAGCTCATAGGTCACGAATGGGCTCGTCTCGGCAGCCATCGGCAGTTCCCCCGGAAAGCATTGCTTGATCGTTTACAGGTAGATAGTTTCCTTGTAAACAAATTTGGAGAGACTGACCGGGAGGGGGAAGGTCATGGCCGAAAGGGCTGCACGCAGCGTCAGGTTGTGGTCACCAAAGCTCGCATGGGAGGAGCGGGCGAATGGCGAATTCATCATCTGGCGCGAAGACCCACTAGGCCCTTACCCGCGGCGGCTCAATGAACGGCTGATCCATTGGGCGCAGGTGGCGCCCGATCGTGTCTGGATGGCCGACCGCCAAGGCATCGGCCCCTGGCGCAAGGTGACTTATGCCGAGGCGCTCGACCGTGTGCGCCGCATCGGCACCTTCCTGCTGGCGGCGGGGCTTTCGGCGGAAAAGCCGCTGGTGATCCTGTCGGAAAATTCCATCGAACATGCGCTGATGGCGCTGGGCGCGCAGCATGTCGGCGTGCCTTCGGCGGCCATTGCGCCGGCCTATGCCAGCGCCACTTCGGGCTTTGCCAAGCTGCGCGAGATTGCCGGGCAGATCGTGCCGGGCATGGTGTTTGCCGATGACGGCACCGCTTTCGCGCCGGCGGTCGATGCCGTGTTCGGCGCGGATATGCCGCTGGCGGCGCAGCGCAATCTGCCGGCCGGTCGGGGCAATACGCACACGTTCGAAACCATCGTCGCCACCGAACCAACCGCGGCAGTGGATGACGCATTTGCCGCGACCGGCCCGGACACCGTGGCCAAATTCCTGTTCACTTCGGGCACGACGGGGGCGCCCAAGGCGGTGATCCAGACGCAGCGTATGCTGTGTTCCAACCAGGAAATGATCGCCGATTGCTATGCCTTCATGCGCGACGAGCCGCCTGTGGTGGTCGACTGGGCGCCGTGGAACCATACGGCGAGCGGGAACAAGGTGTTCAACCTGACAATCTATCATGGCGGCAGCTATTACATCGACCGCGGCAAGCCCAGCCCGGCGCTGATCGGCCAGACCATCGCCAATCTGCGCGAGATTGCGCCGACCTGGTATTTCAACGTGCCCGCCGGCTTCGAAATGCTCGTTGGAGTTATGCGCGAGGACGAGCAGTTGCGGCGCACCTTCTTCTCCCGGCTCAACATGCTGATGTATGCCGGCGCGGGGCTGGCGCAGCATAGCTGGGACGCGCTGGTGGAACTGTCCGAACAGACCCTGGGCGAGCGTGTGCCCCTGACTACGGGCCTGGGTTCCACCGAAACAGGCCCCTTTGCCCTCTATTGCACCGAGCCGCAGGATGGGCCGGGCAATATCGGCATTCCATCGCAAGGGGTCGTGGTGAAGCTGGTGCCTATCGACGGCAAATATGAGCTGCGGCTCAAGGGGCCCAATGTCACGCCGGGCTATTGGAGAAATCCCAAGCTGACGGCGGAGGCTTTCGACGAGGAAGGGTTCTATCGGATCGGGGATGCGGTGAAATTCGCCAGGCCGGGCGATCCGCGCGCAGGCTTTTATTTCGATGGCCGCACGGCCGAGAATTTCAAGCTCGATACCGGGACCTGGGTGGCGGTGGGCGTGTTGCGGGCGCAGGTGGTGAACCAATTCGGCGGGTTGATCCGCGATGCGGTCATTACCGGGGAGAACCGAGCGGAGCTGGGGGCGCTGGTGGTGCCCTTCATGCCGGCTCTGCGCGAGTTGGTGGGTGAGCCGGACCTCAGCGACGCCGAGGTGCTGGGACATGGCAAGGTGCGCGCGGCTTTGGCCGAGCGGCTGGCGGCGCATCAGCGGGCCGCGAGTGGATCGGCGACGCGGATCAGGCGGGTGCTGGTGATGGATGAGCCGCTGCGGTTCGAAAAGGGCGAGGTGACCGACAAGGGCTCGATCAACCAGCGGGCCGTGCTGGCGCAGCGCGGTGCGCTGGTCGAGGCGCTTTACGCCGGCGGGCCGGGCGTGATCCAGGTGGACGGGGGATTGCGGCATGAAGATCGCTGGTGCGAGCGCAGTGGTGACGGGGGGGCGGTTCGGGGCTTGGCGCGGCCACGGCGCGGCTGCTGGCACGGCAGGGTGCGGCGGTGCATGTGTTCGACCGCAACCGGGACGCGGCCGAGGCCGTGGCCGGCGAGATCGGCGCGGTGGCACTGGTGGGCGACGTGACCAGCGAAAGCGATGTCGCGGCAGCGCTTGACGTGGCCAATGTGGCGGGGGACGGGCTGCGCATCCTGGTCAATTGCGCGGGCATCGGCGTAGCCGGGCGGATTCTCGGCAGAGCCGGGACCATGCCGCTGGGGGATTTCGAGACGGTCATCCGGGTCAACCTGGTGGGCACGTTCAATATGCTGCGGCTGGCGGGCGAGCGCATGGCGGGGCTGGGCGAGCGCGAGGACGGGGCGCGCGGCGTCATCGTCAATACGGCATCGGTGGCGGCGTTCGAGGGGCAGATCGGACAGGCGGCCTATGCTGCCTCCAAGGGCGGCATTGTCTCCATGGCGCTGCCGGCGGCGCGGGAATTTGCCCGCTTCGGCATACGCGTCAATACGGTGGCGCCCGGCATTTTCATGACGCCCTTGCTGGAGAACCTGCCGCAGGAAGCGCAGGAGAGCCTGGCGGCGGCCATCCCCTACCCTGCCCGGCTCGGCGACCCCGCCGAATTCGCCGATGCGGTGCGTTTCATCATCGAGAACCAGTATATCAACGGCGAAGTCATCCGGCTCGACGGCGCCATTCGCATGCAGCCGAAATGAGCTTTGCCGAGCAGGCCCAGCGTACGCTTGCCACGCTGGCGCTGACGCCGGGCTGGCGGCGCATCCAGGCGCTGCGGCCCGATTGCGACGATGTGATCGTGGCCACCATGCTCGAAGCAGCGGCCGGATTTGCCGAGAGCGTGCTGGCGCCGCTCAATCCGGTGGGCGACCGGGTGGGTGCGAGGATAGTGGATGGGCGGGTGAAGCTGCCGCCGGGTTTTGCCGAGGGTTTTCGGCAATATGCCGAAGCGGGCTGGCTGGGGATCGATGCGCCGGCGGCATTTGGCGGGCAGGATATTCCGCTGACGCTGCAGGCGGCGTGCGGGCCGCTATTCGATCGTGGCTGCATGGCGCTGATGATGGCGGCGGGAGCGACGCGCGGGGCTATTCATCTGCTGGCCGAGGCTGCCGATGCGGATACGGCCGCGGAATGGGGGCCGAAGCTGGTTGCGGGCGAATGGGCGGCGACGATCTGCATTTCCGAACCGGAGGCGGGTTCGGATATCGGGCGCATCCGCACCAGGGCGGAGCTGCGCGATGGGCAGTGGCTGATCAGCGGGCAGAAAATCTGGATTTCCTTTGGCGATCACGACATGGCCGGGCGCATCGGCCATTGCCTGCTGGCGCGCAGCAATGACCAGCCGGGGAGGAGCGGGCTGAGCCTGTTCCTGGTGCCCGACCATATGGATGGCGCGCCCAATGGGGTGACGGTGGAGCGCATCGAGGAGAAGCTGGGACTGCATGGCTCGCCGACCTGCGCCATGCGCTTTCGCGGGGCGAAGGGGGTGTTGCTGGGCGCGGAAGGACGCGGCCTGTCGCAACTATTCGCCATGATCGAACCGATGCGGCTGCATACCGGCTGCCAAGGGCTGGGGATTGCCTCGGGGGCGGCCGACATTGCCGAGGATTATGCCGGGCAGCGCCGGCAGGGCGGACGGCCGGACATGGCGCCGCCGACCATTGGCGGCCATGCGGATGTGATCAGGCAATTGCACGATATAAGGTCCGGCACCGAAATTTTGCGCGCCGCCGTGCTGGAATTGGCGACTGTCATGGACCTGGCGCGGCTGGAGGGCGATGCGGCGCTGGGCGATTTCGCCAGCTGGATGCTGCCGCTGATCAAGACCTTTGGAGCCGAGACGGGTTTCGATGCGGCCCATGCTGCCATGCAGGTGCTGGGCGGAGCCGGCTACACGCGCGATTATCCGCTGGAGCAATATCTGCGCGATGCCCGCGTCATGGCCATCTATGAGGGCACGACCGGCATGCAGGGGGTGGATTTTCTGACCCGCCGGCTGTGGCGCGACGAGGGGCGCGGACTGGCGATGTTCCTGCGGCGGGCACGGGGCGAGATTGCCGATGCGCGAACCGACGAGGCCGAGGTGGTGGGCGCCTTGCTCGACGGGTTCGAGGCGTTGAGCGGGCGGATGATGGTGATGCGGGGTGATGCCGAGGCGGGTCTTTATCGCGCCGACAGCTATATGCGCGCCGGCTGGGCGGCGGTGTCGGGCGTGATGGCTTTTCGCATCGGGGCGGTAGAAGCGCTGCGGATGCAGGTGGCGCGCTATGCAATGCATGCGGCGCGCTGCGCCTAAGCCCGGATTTCCGGATGTTCATTTTGCACTTCTGTGGCTCCCGTCACCCCACCCTCAATCCCTCCCCATCAAGGGGAGGGAGGCGCCAGCTCAAATGCCAGCGTTCATCGTCTCCCTCCCCCTTGTGGGGAGGGATCAAGAGTGGGGGTGTCCACGCACCGGATGCACGGAGAAGGTCGATATAGGCAGCCGGATTTCCGGGCATGGCATCGATTTCCCCCTTGACGGCAGATTGTTTATTTCAGAATAATTTGAAAATGAACAATGTCGGGACGCATGAAAGCCGGGGTTGGGGGACACCGGAGCGCGGGGCCGACGAGGGGCAGATTTCCGCAGCATCATGCCGCGATGGCGCCATAGGGCGATATCTGCGGCACCGGGCGGGCTGGTTCTGGCCGGTCCTGTCGTCGTAACTGTCGCTGCCCGTGCCGGGACGCCGGCATCCGAGAAACCTGGAGAAGTGAAGTGATGGCGGTCCGTAAGCTCGACGAAGAGGACGTGGAAGGCGTGGGCGGAAAAGCCGCCGTCTCGCTGGGCGAGCTCGAGAAATCGGGCGGCTTCGTGCTGCGCATTGCCCAGCTCTCCGCCTTCGAGCGCTTCTTCACCGTGTTCGGCGAGAGCGAAATCCGGATTTCCGAATTCACCGTGCTGCTGGCTTTGTCGGAAAATCCGGGTATCCGGCAGGGCGTGCTGGCCGACGTGCTCAAGATCAAGTGGTCCAACATGACCAAGCTGGTGCGGGCGCTGGAGGATCGGGGCCTGATCGCCCGGCACATTCCGCATGACGACCGCCGCTCGGTGGTGCTCAGCGTGACCGAGGCCGGCAAGAAGCAGATCGATGCCACGGCGGAGAAGATGTACCGCTCGGACCGGGAAGCGCTCTCGATGCTCGATGACGCGGAGCATGCCCAGCTCATTGCCCTGTCGCGCAAGATTGCCGGCTGGCCGGAGGTCAAGTGATGGCTGGGCCGCTCAACCTCGACGACATGGTGGCGATCGACTTCCACACGCATGCCGAGGAAGCCTGCGGCATGCATGCCGATGACGGCTATGATGATCTGCAGCAGGCCATGGCGCAGTATTTCCACTCGCCCTTCAAAGCTCCGCCGACCATTCCGGAAACGGCCGAATACTATCGGCAGCGCCGCATCGCTGCGGTGATCTTCCATGTCGATGCGGAGGCGGCCACAGGCCATCGCCGCTACAATAACGAAGAGATTGCCACGCTGGCGGCCGAGCATTCCGATGTGCTCATACCCTTCGCCTCCATCGATCCGGCCAAGGGCAAGATGGGGGTGCGCGAGGCGCGCCGGCTGATCAGCGATTTCGGTGTGCGGGGCTTCAAGTTCCACCCCACCTACCAAGCCTTTTATCCCAATGATCGCGCGGCCTATCCGCTCTACGAGGTCATCCAGGAGGCCGGCCTGCCGGCCCTGTTCCATACCGGCCAGACGGGCGTCGGCGCGGGCATGCGCGGCGGCTACGGGCTGCGGCTCAAATATTCCAATCCGATGTGTATCGACGACGTGGCGGCGGACTTTCCCGATCTCAAGATCATCATGGCCCACCCCTCCTTTCCCTGGCAGGAGGAGGCTTTGGCCGTCGCCACGCACAAGCCCAATGTCTACATCGACCTCAGCGGCTGGTCGCCGAAATACTTCCCGCCGATCCTGATCAAATACGCCAACAGCCTGCTCAAGAACCGCATGCTGTTCGGTTCGGACTGGCCCGCCATCCTGCCCGATCGCTGGCTCGCCGATTTCGAGAAACTCGACATAAAGCCGGAGGTTCGTCCGTTGATCCTCAAGGAGAACGCACGCCGCCTGCTCGGATTCTAACCCAAGAAGACCGCGGAAAAGCGGCTCGAGACTAGAAACCAAGAGAGTGCGGCCGGACACCCGGCCGCGGGAGGACACAGATGAATAACCTGACCAGACTGCTTGCAGTTGCGTCGCTGGCGGCGCTTGCCGCCGGCACCGCGGAGGCGCGCGAATTGCGCCTCGCCTCGGGAGCGCCGCCGGCCCATCCGGCGACGGACCCGATGTATAACAGTTTCATGGAATTCCTGCCCGAGGAGACCGATGGCGAGCTGACGGGCCTGATGATCGGCCCCGAAGTGGTCGGCATCGTCGCCGTCAAGCAGGCTCTGCAATCCTCGCTGGCCGAAGTGGGCAATGTGCTGCCGCTCTTCGCCGCCGGCGACCTGCCCAATACGGTGCTGACGGCCGATCTGGCCTTCCTCGCCACCACGCCCCATGCCATGGGCGCGGCGGTGACCGAATATGTCGTGACCTGCGAAGAATGCCAGGCCGAGTTCAAGGCCATGGGCGGCGTGTTCGTCGGCGCCGGTTCGTCCGACATCTATGTGCTGCTGACCACCAAGCCGGTCCAGTCGCTGGCCGACCTGCAGGGGCTGCGGCTGCGCTCGGGCGGCACGCCCTATGCCCGCTGGGCCGAGGCGCTCGGCGCGGCGCCGGCGCAGGTGCCGGTCAGCGACACATTCGAATCCATGTCGCAGGGCGTGCTCGACGGCACCATGGCTTCGGTGTCGGACCTGATCTCTTATCGCCTGGTGGATGTGGCCAAATACATTATCGACGTGCCGCTCGGCACCTATCACACCACGTCCAACTTCACCGTGGCCAGCGGGACCTGGGCCGAGCTGACGCCGGAATTGCGGGCCGACTTTGCCCGGGCCGCCAACCGGTCCAGTGCGCTGTTCACCCAGAGCTGGGGCTATGACCGGGCGGCTGCCGCCCGACAGGCTGCGCTCGATGCCGGTATCGAAATCATCCAGCCCGACCAGGACCTGCTCGACGCCACCAACGAGTTCCGCTTCAGCGATGTCGCCGATGCGGTGACGGTGGCGGAAAGCCAGCTCGGGGTGACCGGCGCGGCCGACAAGATCGCCCGCTTCCAGGCGCTGGTCGAAAAGTGGACGGGCATTACCGACGCCGCCAATGGCGATGTCGATGCCATCGCCGCCGCGGTGCAGACGGAAGTCTGGGACAAGGTGGACTGGTCCACCTACGGCCTCTGAGCCACGGGCCCGCGGGGTGCTGACCCTGCCCGCGGGCCTTCCTCCCCATCCGACTGCGTGGAGTTGAAACGATGCGCGAGAGTCTCGACCGGCTCGTCGTCCGGATAAGCGACGGCCTGGCGCTGGTGGGCGCCATCGGCGTGGTGGCCATGCTGGTGCATATCACCGCCTATGTCATCATGCGGCAGTTCAGCCATGCGCCGGTTCCGGCGACGGTGGAGATCGTGTCCTATTATTACATGATCCTCATCGCCTTCCTGCCCATCGCCTGGGCGGAGCGGCGCGGCGACATGATCTCGATCGAAATCTTTGCCTTTCTGATGAAGGGCCGCGTGGGCCGCATCAACGAAATCTTCGTGGCCCTGGTGACCGCCGGCGTCTATGCGATGCTCACCTACACGACGTGGCTGGTGGCGATGCGCGAATTTTCCGCCCGCAGCTTCGTCATTTCGCTCAGCGTCGCCATCCCGGTCTGGCCCAGCTATTTCGTGCTGCCGGTCGGCTTCGGGCTGGCGGCCGTGGTGACGCTCTATCGGGGCCTGATGCCCAAGCAAGGAACAGCGAAATGAACCTGACACTGGGCCTTGCCGGCCTCGCCTTCCTGTTCGTGCTGCTGGCGCTGCAGGTGCCGATCGCCATCGCCATGATGGCCATCGCCTTTGTCGGCGTATGGGCCATGCTGGGGCTGGCGCCCGCTATCGGCGTGCTGGCCAATACGCCTTATGAATTCATCGCGAGCTGGACGCTGTCGGCGGTGCCGATGTTCCTGCTGATGGGGTTCATCGCCTATCATGGCGGGCTCACATCGGGGCTGTTCGATGCAGCCAAGCTGGGGCTGCGCAAGGTGCCGGGCGGGCTGGGTATTGCCGCCATCGTGGCCTGTTCGGGCTTTGCCTCGGTCTGCGGATCGAGTCTGGCCACCGCGGCCTCGCTGGGGCGTATCGCCATCCCCGAAATGGTGCGGGCCGGCTACAAGCCGAGCTTCGCTACCGGGGCGCTGGCCGCCGGCGGCACGATCGGGGCGCTGATCCCACCATCGATCCTGATGATTATCTATGGCGTCTTTGCCGAGACGTCTGTCACCAGCGTGTTCATGGGCGGGGTTTCGGTGGGGCTGCTCACCGCCGCCAGCTATATCGTGGTCATCATGCTGGTCGCCTGGCTGCGCAAGGACATCATTCCGGCGCGAGCGGTGGGGATCGACGATCTCGATGGGCGCAAGGTCATGCTGGCGGTATGGCCGATCCTGGTGCTCATCGCGCTGGTATTCGGCGGGCTGTTCTCGGGGCTGTTCACGGCCACCGAAGCGGGGGCTGTGGGCGCGGCGGGGGCCATCGGGCTCGTGGCCATTACCGGAAGGCTGAACTGGCATGTGCTGCGCCAGTCGATCCTTGAAACGCTGGGCACCTGTGCGTCGCTGTTCATCATCGGCGTCGGCGCGGTGATGTTCACGCGCTTCCTCGGGCTCAGCGGGGTGGCCGGACTGATCAGCGGCGCGGTACAGGGGTTCGAGCTCAACTATTTCGAACTGATGTTCGTCATCGTGGTGATCTACCTGATCCTGGGCATGTTCATGGAGCCGTTCGGCGCCATGCTGGTGACCCTGCCGGTGCTGATGCCGGTGCTCGACGCGCAGAATATCAACATGGTCTGGTTCGGCGTGTTCCTGGTGAAGCTGCTGGAAATCGGCATGATCACGCCGCCATTGGGCATGAATGTCTTCGTCATCCGAAACGTGGCCGGCGAATATGCCTCGCTGACCGATGTGTTCAAGGGCGTCACATTGTTCCTGCTGGCCGACCTGGTGGTGGTGACGGCCATCGTGACCTTCCCCGATATCGTGCTCTTCCTGCCGAATATGCTGCGGTAGGGGCGGAGGCTTTGTGCCACGCCCTCGTGGTTCGACGGGCTCACCATGAGGGCTACTGGGACTAGCGCAGCAGCGACTGGCCGCCGTCGATATAGACCGGCACGCCGGTGACGTGGCGGGCGGCGTCGGAGGCGAGGAAGGCGATGACGTCGGCCACATCTTCGGGGCGGCCGGGCTTGCCGCCGGTTATGGGGATCTGTCCCTCGGGCCATTTGACGGGAATGGCCACGGATTCGACGTTGCGCTTGTCGGTATTGTCCCAGATTTCGGTGTCGATGGCGCCGGGGCAGACGGCGTTGACGCGAATGCGGTGCTTGCCCAGTTCCAACGCCAGTTGCTTGGTCATGGCGAGTTGGGCGGCCTTGGTGGCTGAATAGGCGGTGGCGCCGGCCGTGGTGAAGGTGCGATTGCCGTTGATCGAGGAGACGATGACCACGGCGCCGCCCTCGTGCCTGAGATGGGGCACGGCGAAATGCAGCGTGAGATAGGTGCCGCGCAGGTTGACATGCATGGTCTGGTCCCACTCGTCCGGGGTCAGCTCGTCGATGGGCGCCCACATGCCGTTGATGCCGGCATTGGCCACGACGATGTCGAGCCGGTTATAAGCGGCGATGGTGCGCTCGATGGCGGTCTGCATTTCGCTGGCGTCGGACACATCGGCCGTGACCGCCAGAGCGGCACCGCCGGAGCCGACAATCTGGTCGCGGGTGGCTTCGATTTCGTCGGCGGTGCGGCTGAGCACCACGACGCGGGCGCCGCCCGCGGCCAGCCGCAGAGCCGTCGCCTTGCCGATGCCCGAACCGGCGCCGGTCACCAGCGCCACCTTGCCTGGGAATTCCATTGCATGCTCCCGATGATTGTCGTCCCTGCCGGAACGCATCGGGGTGCGATTAGGTTACGCGCGTTTTGACCAGAGCACCTGGGGGGTGAAGGCAAAATCGGTGTCGAACGGGTATTGCGGCACGGATTTATGCCGGCGCTCAAGCCGCTCGACGAACTGGTCCACCACGCCCGGCGACAGGGCCATGAGGCTGGGATTGGCGATGGGGCCGAGATCGGGCGAGAGATAGCCTGACTTGACCACGACGATTCTGGCTTTGCGCGGATCGAGGCCGAGGCGGGCGAAATCCACCATATTGTGGAAGGGGCGACGGCGGGCGGTCAGCACCAGGTCGATGCCGCCGATGCGCACCACGGCTTCGCGCAGCAGGGCATTGTCGGTTTCGAGCAGGAAGAGCACCTCGGCTTCCGCCTCGACCGGCTTGCTCGATGTGTCGAGGCTGGCGCCGATGTGGAGGGCGAGTGATTTGCTGATGCCGGCGGCATAGGCGGCGTCGGTGGCGGCGCGGTCGGCGATGCCGGCAAAGACCACGCCCTGCGCGTTGCGCGCGATGAGTTCGGCCAGCACTTCGGCGCGGTCGCCGACGCCGCCGCCAGTGGGGTTGTCGCCCGATTCCGCCAGGACGGCCGGGCCGGTGCCTGATGCCATGGCCCAGGCGACGCATTCCTCGATCGAGCCGACTTTGGTGCCGAAGACGAAACCTTCGCGGATATCCCAGTAATCCTGCGCCAGGTGGTGGGCGGCGGCCTCCATGGCCGTGCGGTCGGTGCCGGTGACGACGGCACAGGCGGTGGCGCGGGGTTCGTCGGCCCAGACATAGCCGACCTGGAAGGAGGCATCCCAGATGCCGGTCGGGTCTTCGACTGCCTGCAACTGGGAGTAGAAACTGCGCGCCGGCTCGTCCTGGGTGCAGGTGCGTTCGCCCGGTAGCAGGACGGGTACGGGGGCCCAGGCCAGGACGGGCTTCTGCCCGGTGCGCAAGGCCCGCACCAGCATGGTGACGGCGCGGCGCATCGTATCGGGCACGTCGATATGGGGGGGCGGTGCGGTAGGTGGAGAAGATATCGAGATTGTCGACAATGGCCTGGCTGATATTGCCGTGCAGGTCATAGCTGGCGGCGATCAGCACATCGGGGCCGACCACGGCACGGACCGCGGCGATGAAGTCGCCTTCGGCGTCGAACATGTTTTCCACGAACATGGCGCCATGCATGGCGAGGTAGACGCCATCGAGCGGCAGGGCGGCCTTGATGCCATCGAGGATTTCCGCCTTCCAGCGCTCGTAGATACCGCGCTCGACCGGGCCGCCGGCAATGGCGCGGGCGTGGAGCACGGTGATGAACTCGGCCGGGAAATGGGTCAGGAAGTCGAAATAAGCGTCCTTGAGCATGGCGGGGCCGCGCAGCACGCGGAAATCGGCTTCGCGGGCGAGGACGGGATTATAGGTGCTGCATTCGGTATGCAGCCCGGCAACGGCGATGCGCATCAGAGCACTCCGGGAACTTCGGCTTCAGGATTGGCTGTTGGGGCAGGCTTTTTCGTCGCCAGCCGCCCAGTGAGCAGCAGGCTGACAAGCAGGACCGGCACGAGGCAGGCAATGCCCAGCCGCATGTCGAAATGTTCGGCGACGAAGCCGATGACCGGCGGGCCGACGAGAAAGCCCAGCAGGGCGACGAAGCTGAGAATGGCCACATTGGCCGAGGCGGTGCGATCGGTGAGGCTGGCCGCGGCCGTGACGGCGAGCGGGAAGCCGACAGAGACGCCGAGGCCGATAATGGCAAAGCCGAACAGGGCCGAGGGCGTATTGGGCGCAATGAAGAGGATGGCTGCGCCGGCCACAGCCAGCACGCCGCAGATGCGGGCCGTATTGACCGCGCCGAAGCGCTTCTTGAGCGTATCGCCGCCAAAGCGACCGGCCGCCACCATCATGGCGAAGACCGAATAGCCCAGCCCGACAATGCCGCTTTCGGCGCCCAGCGCGTCACGCAGGAAAATCGCCGACCAGTCGGCCATGGCGCCCTCGGTCATGGTAATGCCGAAGACGAAGAAGCATATGCCGAGCAGGGCCCAGCTTGGAAAGGCCCAGACCGAGCGCTGGTGCTCGCTTTTGGGTGCTTCCGGTGCGAAGACCGGCAGGGCGTTGGACACGATCAGCGCCACAGGCAGCACGATGAGGGCGACCAGCAGAATCGCCCATTTCGCTTCCAGCCCAAGGGCAGCGAGGCCGGAGCCGATCAGGCTGCCGACCATGATGCCGACCGACCAGAAGCCGTGCGACGTGGTCATGATGACGGAGCCGGTGGCTTTTTCCACCGCATCGGCCTGCACGTTGAGGCCGAGTTCCACGAAGGAAATGGTGGAGCCCGCCAGCATCAGGGCGATGAACAGCATGACCGGGTTCATGGCAAAGGCCGGCAGGCTAGCGGCGATGGAATAGAGCACGAAGCCCGCCAGGATCGCCATGCGCGGACCGATCTTGCCGACCAGTGGGCCGGCAAAGGGCAGCGTCAGCAAGGTGCCGCAGGGCAGGCCGAGCAAGGCGATAGCGAGGCCTTGTGGGCCCAGGCCCAGGGCCTGTTGCACATCGGGGATGCGCGGCAGCCAGGAGCCGAAGGCAATCGGCTGCAGGAAGAAGACCAGCATGGTGAGGCGTTGGGGGGAGAGCATATGTCGTTCTCATTCACTGTAGGTTTTCGTCGGCAGCGGCCTGCCTTTGCCACTGTCCGCGCCTCATACGCGGTGTCATCCCGGCCTTGAGCCGGGATCCATCCTGAGATGTGTGTCCTGCTGCAAGGTTGCTGTCATGACCACCTTGCGGCTGTGGCCAGACCTCAGGATGGGCCCCGGCTCAAGGCCGGGGTGACACAGTGGTAGCGGGCCCATCGGCGCCAAACCCTACTGCCCCATCGGATAGGGCAGGTAGCCGGCGAAGCCGGTTAGTTTCCAGGTGCCGGCGACCTTGCGCAGGAAATAGAGGGTCTGCCAGTTGAGGGTGTCCTTGCCGCCGTCGCTGAGGGCGATGGAGCCGTCGAACTTCTTGTGGGCGATGGCAATGTCGCCGTTGATCTCGATTTCGGTGAGGCTGGTGGCGCGGTGGATGCCCTCGAGCACGTCCTCGGCATAGTCGAGCTTCTGGCTCTCCTGCGCCTGGCGGATCCAGTCGTCGCGATAGGCTTCCAGGGTGGGGAAGCTGATGCGCCAGTCATCGGGATTGCCGGATTTTCCGCCATTGATGCCCAGGAAGCCCTCCCTGATGAAATCGCCATCGACCATGCTCCAGTCGGCGGCGACGAAGGCGGCAATGTCGCGCTCCACCAGCATGGTCCAGATGGCGCCCCGGTCGGGATCGTTGGGGAAGGGATTGATGCTGCTCATGAAAGCTCTCGTGGTTCCGATCCGGCGGCGACTCCGCGTCCCCGCTCATAGGGCCGTATTTGTGTTCCAAATTTTCATTGATGTCATCAGCGTGAAAGCGTGGATTAGAAGCCAGATGAATACCAATTTCGTCATGCTGCCCGTTTTATCGGCGCTTGTCCACATCGGAAGATTCAATGAACTCGATATAAACGCCCGGAAATTCGGCAGAATGGCGTGATTTTGCACAAATCGCGGGGGTGGCTTAAATTGGTATTGAATGTGTGACGAATTCGTGTTGACATTACTTTCGGAACGATCCTAATCTTGAAAATCGTTTACAGAATTCCCGACCGATCCGAAAGAGATTGGCGGTCTTACAGGGTAGGAAATCTATGCGGGTAGGCATTATCGGCCTCGGCTATCGTTTGGGCTATCTGGCGCGGGTCTTTTCCGCCGCCCGGTCCGATTTTGCCATTGCCGGCTATGTCGATCCGGCCCCGGCCGGCCTGCCCTATGCCACCGAACACGGCATTTCCGTCGGCAAGCAATATGACTCGCTCGACGCGCTGCTCGACAATGAAGAGCTCGACCTGCTGATGGTGGGTTCGCCCAACCATCTGCATCTCGAGCACATCCGCATCGGGCTCGATCGCGGCATGAAAATCTTCACAGAAAAGCCTGTGGTGACCACGGTCGAAGAGACCATGGAGCTGGCAAAGCTCATCGCCCAATACGGCTCGGACAACCTGATGGTGGGCCTGGTGCTGCGCTATGCGCCGCTCTATGTCGACCTGCGCAAGGCCCAGGCCGAGGGCCTGCTGGGCGACATCACCGCCATCGAGGCGTCAGAGCATATTCCGCCCTATCACGGCGCCTTCTTCATGCGCGACTGGCGCCGCTACGAGCGCTATTCGGGCAGTTTCATGCTGGAAAAGTGCTGCCACGACCTCGACCTCTATAACGGGGTCATGGGGTGCCGGCCGCGCTATGTGTCGAGCTTTGGCGGGCGGCGCACCTTCGTGCCCAAGAACGCCCCTGCTGCATCCGGCATCAACGACATGGAAGTCTATCACCGCAAGCCGAGCGGCTGGATGGGCAGCGACAAGGTGTTCGACAGCGATGGCGACATCATCGATTTCCAGACCGCCATGGTGCAGTACGAAAACGGCGCGGCGCTGAGCTTCCACACCAATCTCAACGTGCCCGACGACTTCCGGCGCTTTGCCGTAATGGGGGCGCAGGGCATGGCCGAAGGCGACTTCATCCGCAATTTCTTCCGCGTCACCGACAGCCGCACCTCCGAGCGGCTGATCGACGCCACCTACAAGACCGGCGGGCTGAGCCAGCATTACGGCGCCGACGAGCAGATGGCCGAGGATATCCTCAAGCACATGATCGAGGGCGCGGCGCTGCCGGTATCGGTTACCGATGCGCTGGAGGCGGGGCTGCTGGCCCTGACCATGGACCAGGCGATGCGGACCCGCTCCGTTATCGACATGGCCCCGATCTGGCAGCAATTCGATGCTGCCCTGGGCCGAGCGAACTGAGGAGAGAGAGATGACCGGCACCCGCAGCGCATCGCTTTTCGCACTGGCCCTCCTGGCTCCGGCTCTCATCTATATCCTGATCATCGTCGCCTATCCGCTGTTCGACACGGTGGTGCTGAGCTTCACCAATGCGGCTTTGCGCCCGACCTACGATTTCGTCGGCTGGGCCAATTACGAGCGCATCTTCGGGGCCGGCAATTTCACCGAAATCATCCTGCGCACCTTCATCTGGACCTTCTTCTCGGTCGCCGCCAAGATGATCATCGGCACGCTGGGCGCCTCGCTGCTCAATGCCGCCATTCCCGGACAATCGGTGTTCCGCATCCTCACCATGCCGCCGTGGATCGTGCCCATGGCCATCGGCATCTATATGTGGGCATGGATGTATAACGGCCAGTTCGGCATGATTTCGGGGCTGATGCAGAATTTCGGCCTGCTCAGCAAACCCTGGCCCATCCTGGCCTATGGCGACAGCGCCTTCTGGGCCACCATCGTCACCGACGTGTGGATCGGCGTGCCTATGGTGACCATCTACATGCTGGCCGCCATGCAATCGGTGCCCAAGGACCTCTACGAGGCCGCCTGGACCGATGGCGCCGGCCGCATGTACCGCTTCCGCCGCATCACCCTGCCCCTGCTGGTACCGGCTTTGCTGACCATGAGCCTGCTCTCGCTCATCGCCACCTTCAATTCCTTCGACATCATCTACATCCTGACCCGTGGCGGCCCCTCCGGCTCGACCACCACGATGATCATCGACACCTACAACACCGCCATGGGCAGCCGCAAATATGGCGAAGGCGCCGCGCGCGCCGTGGTCATCTCACTCTTCGTCACGCTGTTCTGCATCGTCTATTTCCGCGCCGTGCGCAGACTGCAGCAGGGAGAAGCCAAATGAGCGATGTCGCCCGCACCACCGAAGCCGCGGCGGGGACCTCGTCCCTGTCGGCCACCACCCAGGCCATGGCCAGGACCGCCCCGCGCGGGCGCCGCTCCGGCAGGCCGATGATCGACCGCTACAAGTGGTACGAGATCGTGCTGCTCTATGCCGGCATGGCGGTGTTCCTGTTCTTCGTGCTGGCGCCGTTTATCGAAGGCTTCCTGGTGTCGCTGAAGCCGCTGAGCCAGCTTTTCTCCACGCCCTACAACTTCATCCCGCAAAACGGCTCGTTCGAAGCCTATTTCACCATGTGGCAATCGGTGCCCATGCTGGCGCTGTACATCTTCAACTCGTTCTTCATCTCGACCGTGGTCACGCTGATCGTCATCGCCGTCGTGGTGCCGGCGGCCTATGCCTTTGCCCGCTTCCAGTTTGCCGGGTCGGGGCTGCTGCTGGGCGGGTTCCTGGCGGTCAACATGTTCTCGGGCGCGGTGCTGCTCATTCCGCTGTTCCGCCTGATGCGGACCATGGGCCTGCTCAATACCTATTGGGCGATGATCGTGCCGGGCGCCGCCTTCCTCATCCCGTCATCCATCTGGCTGCTGCGCACCTATATGATGCGCATTCCGCGCGAGCTGGACGAGGCGGCCTGGGTCGATGGCGCCAGCCGGCTCTATACCCTGCGCCGCGTGGTGCTGCCGCTGGCCATGCCCGGTATCGTGGTGGTCGCCATCATGACCTTCATCGGCGCCTATGCGCAGCAGTTCATCTTCGCGCTGACCTTCAACTCGCGCAGCGAGTTCATGCCGCTGCCCATCGGCCTGTTCGCCTTCTTCGGCAAGCAGGAAGTGATCTGGAACGAACTGATGGCGGCCAGCTTCATCGGAATCCTGCCGGTCATGATCGTCATCGTGTTCCTGCAGCGCTATCTCGTCGCCGGCCTCACCGCCGGTGCCGTGAAGCAGTAGTGCCTTCACGGCCGGGGCTATGATCCCGGCCGGGGACAGCGTCTTCGGACGCGCAATCAAGGGAGACTAACGTGAAAAAAACTATCGGACTGACGGCGGTTTCGCTCCTGGCCCTGGCCAGCGCGACCCCCGCTACCTTTGCCCAGGACCAGGTGATCAGCTTCATCAACTGCGGTGATACGCTGACGGCCGGTTACGAGGATTACATCGCCGAGTGGGAAGCGGCCAATCCAGGCTTCGACGTCCAGCCCGAAATCGTCGGCTGGGGCCAGTGCCAGGACAAGGTGACCACGCTCGCCGCCGCCGGCACCCCGGTCGCGCTGGCCTATGTCGGCTCGCGTACCCTGAAGCAATTTGCCCTCAACGACCTCATCGTTCCCATTCCGATGACCGACGAGGAAAAGGCCGGCTACTACAATTACGTTCCTGAAACCGTGACCTTCGACGGCACCCAGTGGGGCATTCCGGTCGCGTTCTCGACCAAGGCCCTGTTCTGGAACAAGGACGTGTTCGAAGCCGCCGGCCTCGACCCGGAAGTTCCGCCCACCACCTGGGAAGAAGAAATCGCCTTCGCCAAGCAGATCGAAGACAATACCGACTTCGACGGCTTCGGCGTGGTCGCCAAGACCTTCGACAACACCATGCACCAGTTCCTCCATTGGGTTTACACCAATGACGGCCTGGTGATCGATGCCGACGGCAATATCGTGCTCGACAGCCCGCAGAACCTCGAAGCCCTGACCGCCCTGCGCGACATCTCGGCCTATTCCGAGGAAGGCCCGACCGCCTACGAGCAGAACGAAGTGCGCGCCATCTGGCTCGACGGCACGCTGGGCATGATCCATGCCTCGTTCAACGCAGGTAACCTCGCCAACGAAGCCGGCATGAACTGGGGCGTCGCCCCGCTGCCGCTCGGCCCGTCGGCCAAGGGTCCCGGCACGCTGCTGATCACCGACTCGCTGGCCGTGTTCAAGGGCACGGGCGTCGAAGAGCAGGCCATCAGCCTCGCCAAGTACATCACCGAAGGCACCCGCCAGTGGGATGCGGAAATGGCCCAGGGCCTGACCCCGCTGCGTCCGCTGCAGCCGCAGACCGATGAGCTGATCGCTTCGGATGCCGCCTGGAAGCCCTTCCTCGACGGTATCGAATTCGGTGGTCCCGAGCCGCTGCTGACCGACTATGTCGGCCTGCAGAACGTGATGATCGAAATGGTCCAGTCCGTCGTGACCGGTACCGCTGAGCCTGCCGCTGCCCTCACCAAGGCCGCCGGCGAACTCGAGCAGTACAAGTAAGATCCTCCCGCCGTCGCCGTCCTTCGGGATGGCGGCGGCACCCTGTTAGAGCATTGCTCTAATCGTTGTTTGTCGCGCTTCCGAACCGCAAAATCGGAAACCACTTTTGCTGGAAGCGCTCTACTTGCCTGCCCGCGGGACCAGCCCCGCCGACCGGAGACGAAGAATGGCCGAACTCAGCCTCAAGCGCGTGGAAAAGTCCTTCAACGAGGCCCATATCATCAAGGGTATCGACCTCGAAGTTTCCGAAGGCGAGTTCGTGGTGTTTGTCGGCCCGTCGGGCTGCGGCAAATCCACCCTGCTGCGCATGATTGCGGGCCTGGAAGAGGTCAGCGCCGGCGAAATCGAGATCGGCGGCCGCATCGTCAACGACCTGCCCCCGGTGCAGCGCGGCATCGCCATGGTGTTCCAGAGCTACGCGCTCTACCCGCATATGACGGTCTACGAAAACATCGCCTTTCCGCTGCGCGTCGAGCGCCTGCCCCAGGCCGAGGTCGACAAGCGTGTCGATGCCGCGGCCAAGGTGCTGCAGCTCGAATCCCGCCTGCAGCAGCGCCCCGGCACGCTCAGCGGCGGGCAGCGCCAGCGCGTCGCCATCGGCCGCGCCATCGTACGGCAGCCGCGGATTTTCCTGTTCGACGAGCCGCTTTCCAACCTCGACGCCGCACTCCGCTCGGAGATGCGCATCGAGCTGATGGAGCTGCACAAGCGCCTCGGCTCGACCATGATCTATGTCACGCACGACCAGGTCGAGGCCATGACCATGGCCGACAAGATCGTGGTGCTCGATGCCGGCACGATTTCCCAGGTCGGCTCGCCCCTGCAGCTTTACCACAAGCCCGACAACCTGTTCGTGGCCGGCTTTATCGGCTCGCCCAAGATGAACTTCATCAATGGCACGGTCAGCTCGGCCGATGGCACGACGGCCGTGATCGACTTGGGCGAATTGGGCACGATCAGCCTGCCGCGCCAGTCCAAGGCCATTGCCGGCCAGACCGTCACCATCGGCATTCGCCCCGAACACCTGCATCTGGGCAAGAGCGAGGGCGAGTTCACCCTTGGTGTCATCCCCAATATCGTCGAGCAGCTCGGCATCCATACGGTCACCTATTCGACACTGCCGGGTGGCGAGAATTTCATCGGCCTGTTCGAGGGCGACCCCAACGTGCCCGAGGGCCAGAAGCTCGAGATCAGCTTCGCGCTGGATCAGGTCCACCTCTTTGACCAGGCGGGGCTGGCGGCCTACTAGCCACCAGACCGCCACGGAGGGGAAACCATGCTGGACATTGTCGGCCTGCTGCAGACCGAGAAGAACGAGTTCACCCGCTCCGAACGCGCCTTGACCGAAATCGTGCTGGCCGATGTCGACAGCGTGCTCAAGATGAGCATTGTCGACCTGGCGGCGCAGGCCGATGTGTCTCCGCCTACGGTGACCCGCTTCTGCCGGCGGCTGGGCTGCGACAGCTATGCGGATTTCAAGGTGCGACTGGCCCAGTCGCGCTTTGTCGGCCAGCGCTATTTCGCCCCGGCGGCGGGCCCGTCCAGCGTAAGGGAAATCGCCCAGGGCGTGGTCAACGGCATCCAGTCGACCATATACGAGACCTTCGACCATCTCGATTTCGATGCGGTGGAGCGGGCTGCCGAGAGCATCGTCAAGGCCGGCTTCGTGCTGGCTTTCGGCTCGGGCGGCTCGTCATCCATGGTGGCGACCGAAACCGAGGTTCGGCTGTTCCGGCTGGGCCTCAAGATCGCCTCGTCTACCGACCATCAGGTGCAGATGATGCGGGCGGCGTCCTCGCCGTCGGGCACGGTCATCCTCGCCTTCTCGCTGTCGGGCAACAATTTGCCGCTGGTGCGGGCGATGAGCGTGGCTGGCGAATATGGCCATACGCGCATTGTCATCACCCGCTCGCATTCATCCATGGCCGAGCAGGCCGATATCCTGCTGCCGATCGACCGGCGCGACAATCCGGACATATTGCGGCCGACACCCGGCCGCTATGCGCTGCTCGCCGCAGTGGACATTCTCGCCCAGACCGTGGCCACGCGGCTGGGCTCGCCCGCCATTGCCAGCATGCGCCGCATCAAGCACCAGCTCGTCGTCAACCGCGACGGCGACGACGCCCAGCCGCTGGGGGATTGAACACCAACCGTGCCACGCCCTCGTGGTTCGAGGGTCGCTACGCTCCCGCCTCACCATGAGGGCTACTGAAGCGCCTCACTCAGAGTAGCCCTCATGGTGAGGTGCGAGTTCTTCACGAGCCTCGAACCACGAGGGCGTGTCCACAAATTCACAACGAGTTTTCCCATGACCATCGCCTTTTCCCTCGTCACCACCTGGACCCCCGCCAAGGATGGCGAACCGCTCGGTTATGGGATCGAGCTGACCAATACCGGCGATGCGCCGGTCAGCAATTTCCAGCTCGGCTTTTCGGGGCCGGCGCGCATCGATCCGCATGCGACGCTGGAGAATGGCAAGCTGGTCAAGCGCCTGTCCAACCACACGCTGATCGCGCCGCCCGATGGTTTCGTGCTGGAGCCGGGGCAGACCTGGAAATCCACCGCGCGCGGGCTGTCCTATGGTTTGCGGCATTGGAGCGACGGGGCCAATAGCGGCTATGTGGCGCTGGGTGACGGCACGATCGTGACGCTGGCGACGGCGCCCACTCAGGCCAAGGGGCACAATTCGCCACTGCTCAAGGGCGCGGCGAAATTCCCGGTGCCGGCCAAGGCGCCGGTGGCGGTTTCGATCATTCCCTGGCCGAAATCGGTGGCCACTACGGGGGCTCGCACGGCGCCTCCGGGTCTCGACCTGAAGCCCGAGGGCAGCGAGGCCGGCAAGGCGGCGGCGGGTTTTGCAGGGCTCGTCGCGGACCTTTTTGCGGTGGAAGGGCTGGTGCGCCCGGCCTCGGAAGCGGGCATGCCGGTGGCCATTCGGCACAAGGCTGGGCTGGGCGCGGAGGCCTATGAGTTGAGCTTTGCGGAAAACGGCGCCAGCGTGGAAGCCAGCACGCGGCAGGGCATGTTCTATGGGCTGGTGACGCTGGGGCATATCCTGCGCGGGGCCAGGCAGTATCCGCAGACTTTCGTCTTTCCGACCGGCGGCGTGATTGCGGACGAGCCGGGCTTTGCCTATCGCGGCTGCCATCTCGATGTGGCGCGCCAGTTCTATTCGGGCGCGGAAGTCAGCCGGCTGATCCAGTTGATGGCGTGGAACAAGCTCAACAAGTTCCACTGGCACCTGAGCGAAGACGAAGCGTGGCGCGTCGAGATATCCGCCTATCCGCAGCTCACCGAAATCGGCGCCTGGCGCGGCCATGGCAAGGCGCTGCCGCCACTGCTGGGGTCGGGGCCGCATCCGACGGGCGGCTATTATTCCAAGGCGGTCATCCGCGAAATCGTGGCCCTGGCCGACAGCCTCGCCATCTCGGTCATCCCCGAAATCGACATGCCGGGTCACTTCTATGCCGCGCTGCAGGCGCTGCCGGAATTGCGCGACCCCAACGAGACCGGCGAATACCAGTCGGTGCAGGGCTTTCCCAATAACAGCCTGAATCCGGCGCATGAGCCGGTCTATGCCTTTGTCGAAAAGGTGGTCGACGAGGTGCTGGAGCTGTTCCCGGCGGGGATATTCCATCTGGGGGCCGACGAGGTGCCGCTGGCCGCCTGGTCGGGGTCGCCGCTGGCGCTCGACATGATCGAAAAGCTCGGCGGCAGCGAGATGCGCAAGAAGCATGAGCGGCAGTTCAACCAGCTCGGCAATCATGGCGGGGCCGACGAGATCGAGGGCTCGCCCACGGCGCTGATCCAGGCGGCGTTTATTCGCCGGGTGCATGAGATCATCAAGAAGAAGGGCGCTATAACCGGTGGATGGGAAGAGGCCGCGCATGGCGATGCCGTCGACAAGGACAAGGCCTTCGTCATCGGCTGGCGCAATGTGGAGATCAATGCCGAACTGGCGGAACGGGGCTATGACATCGTGGTGTCGCCCGGGCAGCGCTATTATCTCGACATGGCCAATGGCGTGGCCTGGGCCGAGCCGGGCGCCGGCTGGGCCGGCTGGTCGGGGCCGCAGGAAACCTATGAGTTCGAAAGCCGTGAAGGCATGTCGGAACAGGGGCTCAAGCATCTGCTGGGCGTTCAGGCCTGTATCTGGAGCGAGAGCATGACCGACCGCGCCATTTTCGACCGGCTGGTGTTTCCGCGGCTTTCGGCCGTGGCCGAGGCGGGCTGGACCCTGCCCGAGCGCAAGAGCTGGAACCGGTTCAAGTCGCTCGTGGGCACTATGCCGATTATGTATGGGAACTGGGCGGCGGAGTGAGGTGGAGCTGGGTGGCTCCGGTCACTATTCGATGCCAGATGAAGCTTCGACACCCCCTCCCTAGCTCTGCCAAGGCCCTGCGGGCCAGGCGGCGCTACCCTCCCCTCAAGGGGGAGGGTGGGCTGGAGCCGAGGATATCGCCATGATCAGGGACGTTCAGCCGCCCTCTCCTGTGCGCTTGGCTAGGATGGATTGCACGGTTTCGGCCAGTGGCGCTTCGGGGATAGGGCCGGCTTGGCTCATGGCGTCCTGTATGGCGGCGATTTCGCGGGCCAGGGCGCCATGCAGGCCCAAGGCATCGAGCGTAAAACCGCTTTCGCGCATTTCGGCGGCGCGGCGGTGGCCGTGGCGCGTGGTGCGCTCGAACTGGTAGGCGGCGAAGCGCGACCAATCGAGGCCCGGAAAAGATGCAGAGAGCGAGGCATAAATCTCGTCGAAGCAGCCCGAGGCGCGGGCGGCCAGCAGGGTTTCGACGGTGATAGCTTCGAGGCCTTTGACGAAGAGCGAGCGCACCATCTTGATGGCGGTGGCCGCGCCCGGCTCGGGCCCGACCACGCTGGCGGAAAAGCCCAGAGCCAGCAATTGCGGCAGGAGGGTTTCGGCGGGCGCGCCGGCCAGCAGGACGGGCGTGGCATGCTTTTTGGGGTGGACCGGGGCCATGACGGCCATGTCGAGATAGTGCGCGCCGGCCGCTTCGACCGCCGCTGCCGTTTCACGCTTGCGGGTGGGGGAGACGGAGTTGATGTCGATGAGGACCTGGCCCTGCCGCAGATGGGGCAATAGAGGGGTGACGGCGAGCAGGCTTTGATCGGCGGTGACGGCGCTGAAAATCCAATCGGCTTCGGCAAGGCCGGCGATGGCGACGGGCATGGCGCCGCGCAGTTTCATCGCCTCGCGCATGGCGCCATCATCCTGGTCGAGCAGGATGTCATAGGCCAGCACTGACCGGGCCAGGCCATCGTGAAAGGCCCGGGCCGCTTCGCCATATCCGAGGAATCCGATTTTCACCTGCACCTCCTGCTAGTGCTGGAATACCACGGTCTTGTGCTTGTTAATCAGCACGCGATCCTGCAGGTGCCAGGCGACGGCGCGGGCGAGGACGCGGCGTTCGATGTCGCGGCCCTTGCGCACCAGATCGTCGGGCGTATCGGCATGGCTCACCGGCTCGACATCCTGGCAGATAATGGGGCCTTCATCGAGGTCGGCGGTGACGTAATGGGCGGTGGCGCCGATCATCTTCACGCCGCGCTCGTGGGCCTGATGATAGGGTTTTGCGCCCTTGAAGCCGGGTAGGAAGGAATGGTGGATATTGATGCAGCGACCGGCGAGATAGGCGGAGAAATCGTCGGAGAGGATTTGCATGTAGCGGGCCAGCACGACCAGTTCGGCGCCGGTCTGTTCGATGATGGATTTGACCCAGGCTTCCTGCTCGGCCTTGGTTTCTTTCGTCACCGGGCGATAGTGATAGGGAATGCCTTCCATCAGGGTGAGGTTCAGGGCCTCACGCGGGTGATTGCTGACGATGCCCACCGCCTCGATATGCAGCTCGCCGATGCGCATGCGATAGAGCAGGTCGCCCAGGCAGTGATCGAATTTGGAGACGAGGAACAGCACCTTGCGCTTCTGCCCGGCGGGGCGCAGCGAGAAATCGAGCCTGAGGCTGGCTACTTCCGCGGCGATGCCGGCGCGGAAATCGGCCTCGGATGCGGCCATGGAAAAGCCGACGCGCATGAAGAACATGCCGGTGGCCGGATCGTCGAACTGGTGCGCCTCGAAAATATCCCCGCCATGGCTGGCGATGCGCGCGGCCACGGCCGCCACGATGCCGCTGCGATTGCTGCATCGCAGGGTGAGAATGTAGTCGGTCACTGTGGTCAGCCCCTTTTGCCCACGGGGGGCGTGCCATGGGTGTGGAAGGTGTCGATGGTCTTGAGGCCCCAGGCCTGGCCCTTTTTCGCTCGGTTTCGGTCCAGGTCACGGTGGGCCAATCGGGCCGCAGGATCAGCCGTGCCCCGGCATTGGCCAGTTCGACACGGTTGCCCGCCGGCTCCCAGACATAGAGGAAGAAGGTGCCCTGGATGGCGTGCTTGTGTGGGCCGGTTTCGATATGGACGCCGTTTTCGAGGAAGATATCGGCGGCGCGCAAAATGTCCTCGCGCTGGTCCACGGCATAGGTGACGTGGTGGAAGCGACCGGTTTCGCCGGTGTGATCTTCCGAATAGGCGACGTCATAGCTCTTGTTGTTGACGGTGAACCAGCAGCCGCCGAGGCGCCCGTTGTCGAGCAGGATTTGCTCGGTGACGCGGCTGCCCAGGGCCTCGGTCATGAAGGCCTTGATGGCACGCACGTCTTTGGCGAGCAGGTTGAAATGGTCGAGGCGGCGGGGTGAGCAGCCGCGGCCATGGTAGCGCTGGGCGATATTCTTGAGCGCCGGGCGCTCTTCGGGCGGCGCTTCATAGACGCGTGTGTC
This sequence comes from Devosia ginsengisoli, assembly GCF_007859655.1. NCBI lineage: Bacteria > Pseudomonadati > Pseudomonadota > Alphaproteobacteria > Hyphomicrobiales > Devosiaceae > Devosia > Devosia ginsengisoli. The sequence continues at coordinate 4,215,995 of NZ_CP042304.1, read as the reverse complement.
GTAATAGAGCTCGAAAATGTGACCGTCGGGATCGGTGAAGCGGAAGGCGCGGCCGTGGCCGCGATCGCCGTCGACCCAGCCGATGGCGCAGCCCATGGCCTCGATGACCTTGACCCGCCGCTCCAGCGCCTCGGGCGATGAGGTGCGGTAGCCAACATGGCCGATGCCGGTCGTGTGGTGGCGGGTGAGCTTGAGCGTGTGGAATTCATAATCGTCGAAGGCGCGCAGCCAGGCGACGCCATCCTCGACCAGGCTCGGTGTCAGCCCGTAGACGCGGGTGAAGAAATCGAGACTTTCCTCGAACCGGTCGGTATAGAGCTCGATATGGCCGAGATGGGCGACGTCGAAACACGGCTCGGCCATGGCAATTTCCTCCCTTATCCCCCGCGCGCGGAATGCAGCGGCCCGCCCTTTGGGCGTGTTTTGCGCGGCCTTGTGTATGCACTATGCGATATCGCATAGAGGGTTGCAACGGCTGTCTATTGCTGAATTTGCCTGATATCGGCGGTTTTTCGACTCTTCTTGATTCGACTCGCAATCACTATGTATACATAATGCGAGCAAGGAGGATCGGTATGGCACTGCTGAATTTCGATATGCGGCGGGACGCGCTGGCACCACAGGCGCGCATTGCCGATGCGATCGGCGGCTGGTCCATCGAGGTCATGCCGCGTACTGCTGCCAAGGTGGAGAACTTCCGGGCGCTGCTGCCTGAAGGTACGCTGGTCTATGTGGCCCATATTGCCGGCACCCCGATTGAGGACATGGTGGCGACGGCGCGGCGGCTGCATGACGAGGGCTTTGCCGTGATGCCGCATTTTCCGGCACGGGGCATTGCCGACCGGGCCATGCTGGAGGACTGGATCAGGCGCTATCGCGACGAGGCGGGCGTTAGCCGGGCGCTATTGCTGGGCGGAGGCAATGCGGCGCCGGTGGGGGGATTTCCACTCTTCGATCCAGTTGATCGAGACGGGACTGTTCGACCGGCACGGCTTTACCCGATTGCATGTGGCGGGGCATCCCGAGGGGAACAGGGACATCGACCAGGGGGACAGCACCGCCAATGTCGATGGCGCGCTGATGTTCAAGCAGGATTTTTCGACGCGCACCGATGCTGACATGGCCATCGTGACACAATTTGCCTTCGACACGCGGGCGGTGACAGCATGGGCCGAGCGCATTGCCGATATGGGCGTGACGCTGCCGATTCATGCCGGCATTGCCGGGCCGGCCAAGCTACAGACACTGATCCAGTTTGCGCTGAGCTGCGGGGTTGGGCCGTCGGTCAGCGTGTTGCAGAAGCGGGCGCGCGACGTGACGCGATTGCTGATGCCGTATGAGCCGACCGAGGTGGTGGCCGGGTTTGCCGACTATATGGCGCGGCATCCCGATAGCCTGATCAGCCAGTTGCATGTGTTCCCGCTGGGCGGGATCAAGACGGCTGCCGAGTGGATGAACCGGCATGTGGCGGAAGAGGCGATGCTGGAAGCCAACTGAGGCGGCGTATACATTCGACATGGATTGGGCGCTGAAGCGGCGTTGATACTTGCCGAGCAGGCCTCGGCCTGTGTACACGAACAGGCAGGACTGCGCCGCATCAGGAGACTCAACGATGACCACTGCCCGCCCCCCTTTCCGTGCCGACCATGTCGGATCGCTGCTGCGCAATTCGGCGGTGAAGGAGGCGCGGCATCGCTATTTCGATGAGAAGGCCATTCCGCGCGAGGAACTGGCCGCTGTGGAAGACGCGGCGATCCGCGACGCCATCAAGCTGCAGCAGGATGTGGGCCTGCCCGTGGTGACCGACGGGGAAATCCGCCGCTCGTTCTGGCACTACGATTTCATGCAGGAGCTTGAGGGCTTCAAGTTTGTCGAGCGCGATGTGGCTACCGGCCACAATTTCAAGGGCGCCAATACGCGGCCGATTTTCCCGACCATTACCGGACCGGTGGATTTTCCCGCAGACCATCCGATGCTGGAACATTTCAAGTTCGTGGCGGCCAATACCAGCGTGATGCCGAAAATCTCGATTCCGGGACCGAGCTGCTGCCATTTCCGCGTCGCCAATGACGATATCGGCCACAAGCCCTATCGCGACGATCTCGAGCTGCTGTTCGCCGACCTGTCCAAGGCCTACAAGAAGGCCGTGCAGGCGTTTTACGACGCGGGTTGCCGCTATCTGCAGATGGACGATATTTTCTTTGCCTATCTGTGCGACCCCAAGATCCGCGCCGAGAAGCAGGCGCAGGGGCTCGATCCTGATTGGCTGATCGAAAGCTATGCCAAGATGATGCATGACGCGATCGACGGGCGGCCGGACGACATGGTGATCGGCATGCATATGTGCCGGGGCAATTTCAAATCGACCTGGATTGCCGAAGGTGCTTATGACCCGGCGGCCGATGCCGTGTTCAACAAGACCGGCGTCGATATCTATTTCATGGAATATGACACCGAGCGCGCCGGCGGACTCGATCCGTTGCGGCTGTTGCCCAAGGGGAGCAAGCGGGTGATGCCGGGCTTCATCACCACGAAGGTGGGTGAACTCGAGGACGTGGACAGCCTGCGCCGGAAATTCGACGAGGCGGGCAAGTTTGCCGATCTGGAGCAGATGGGGATTGCACCGCAATGCGGGTTTTCGTCCACCGAAGAGGGCAACGCGATTACCGTGGATGACCAGAAGCGGAAGCTGGAACTCGTGGTGAAGACGGCCGAGGCGATCTGGGGTTCGGTGTAAGCTGGGGCTGGACGTTAGCCCACCGCGCGTCACCCTCGGGCTTGACCCGAGGGGTCTGCACTTGCGGTGCGTTCGTCAAGTATAGGGCCCTCGGGTCAAGCCCGAGGGTGACGATTGAGTGTGGGGCGAGTGCGGTAGAACAGAGTCCCATTCACGGCGTCATTCCCGCGCAGGCGGGAATGACCCGGTGGGAGGCAGGTGAATAGTCCTAAGCCCCCAGCTTCAACCCCAGATAGCGCTCCAGCGTGGCATTATCCCGCAGCAGGTCCGCCGACTTCGCCCTGTGGGCGATCATGCCGCGTTCGAGGATGATGGCGTCCTGCGTCAGGCGCAGGGCGACTTCGGCGTGTTGTTCGACCAGCACGAGGGCAATGCCCTCGTCGGCGGCCATCTGGCGGACAGCACCGGTGAGTTCTTCCACGATGATGGGGGCCAAGCCCTCGAAGGGTTCGTCGAGCAGCAGCACGGACGGATTGGTCATCAGGGTGCGGGCGATGGCGAGCATCTGCTGTTCGCCGCCGGAGAGCTGGTTGCCCATATTGGCGCGACGGTCGGCGAGGCGCGGGAAGAGCGCGTAGATGGCGGTGAGATTCCAGCGGCCGGGGCGGGCGATGACGGTGAGGTTTTCCTCGACAGAGAGCGAGGGGAAGATATCGCGCTCCTGCGCCACCCAGCCTAGGCCGAGGCGGGCGCGTTTATGCGGGGCGAGGCGGGAGATGTCCTGGCCGCGCCAGTGGATCGACCCGCGGGCGACGGAGACGAAGCCCATGGCGGTGAGCAGGAGCGTGGTCTTGCCCACGCCGTTGCGGCCGAGCAGAGCCAGACTCCCATTGGCCGGCAAGGCGAAGGAAATGCCGTCGAGCACGACGGCTTCGCCATAGCCGGAGCGGACGTCGCGGAATTCTAGCAGCGGCTCAGCCATGTCCATGCCCCAGATAGACCTCGCGCACGCGTGGGTCGCTGCGCACGGTTTCGGGATCGGCTTCGAGCAGGACGCCGCCGCCCACCAGCACGATGATACGGGTGGCGAATTTGAAGACGATGTCCATGTCGTGCTCGATGAAGAGCACGGAAATGTCGGATGGCAGCGCCGATATGACCGAGAAGAGGGCCGCGCTTTCATCCTTGGGCACGCCGGCCGCCGGCTCGTCGAGCAGCAGGACGCGCGGGCGGGTGGCCAGGGCCAGGGCGATTTCGAGCAGGCGCTGCTGGCCGTAGGGCAGAGTGCGGGTGGTGCGGGTGGCCACATCGGCGAGGCCGAGCTGGGAGAGGATGGTGAAGCTCTCCTCGATGGCATCGCCATGGGCGGCGAGCCGCTTCCAGAACTGGCCGGCGGTGCGCTCGCGCTCCATCACCGCCAGGGTGACCGCCTCGATGGGGGTAAGATCGGGGAAGAGCGTATTGATCTGAAAGGTGCGGCTGAGGCCGCGGCGCACGCGATGGGCCGGGGCGAGGCTGGTGATGTCGCCGCCTTCGAGTTCAATGCGGCCGGCATCGGGCTTCAACTGGCCGGTGAGCAGGTTGATCAGCGTGGTCTTGCCGGCACCATTGGGGCCGATCAGGGCGTGGCGGGCGCCGCGCGGCAAAGCCAGGGCCACATCGCGGGTGACTTCGAGCTTGCCGAAATTCTTCCGGAGCGCTTCGGCGCGCAATACGATGTCTGGCTCGGCCATCATTTGCGCCGCTCCACGATGCGGGCGAGGAAGCCCAGAATGCCCTTGGGCATGAAGAGCACGACGACCATCAGCAGGATGCCGATGCCGAAATACCAGTATTGCGGATTGATGCCCGCCAGTTGGTCGCGCGCCACGAGGAAAATGATGGTGCCCAGAATAGCGCCATAGAGCCGCCCGGTGCCGCCCAGGATGAGCATGACGACGACGTCGGCGGAGCGCTCGAAGCTGAGGGAATCCAGCGCCACCGTATTGGTGGTCTGCGCCATCAGCGCACCGGCCAGACCGGCGATCGACGCCGAGATGGCGTAGATGAGCCGGAGATGGCCCTTGTGGTCGGCGCCGATGGCGGGCATGCGCTTGACGTTTTCGCGGATGCCGCGCAGGGCCAGGCCGAAGCTGGAATTGACCAGCCGCCGGCTCAGCAGGAAGCAGAGGAACAGCACGGCCAGGGCATAGGCATAGCCGGTATAGCCCCAGAGATCGAATTTGAACTGGCCGAAAATGGGCCAGGTGCGGATGCCGCGCAGGCCATCGGTGCCGCCGGTCAGCCAGGGCAGGGCATTGGCCAGTTCATAGGTGAGGAAGCCCAGGCCGAGCGTGACCATGATCAGCGCCAGATGCTGCACGCGGGTGATGAGGAAGCTCACGATATAGCCGATGACGCCGGCAAAGAGGCCCGCCATCAGCAGGCCGGAAATCGGCTCGCCCCAACCGCGCACGCTGATGACGCCGGCAAAGTAGGCGCCGAGGCCAAAGAACATGGCGTGGCCCAGCGTGACGATGCCGGCATAGCCCAGGATCAGATCGACCGAGATGGCGAAGAGCGCGGCAATGGCGATCTGGCTGGCCAGCGGCAGATAGGTGGGGAACAGGATGAAGGGCAGCAGGGCCGCGAGCCAGAACAGGATTTCGAACGGCGACCAGCGGCTGCGACGGCGCAGCCAATCACGGGATCTCGACGGGGGCGGGAACGGGCGTGGTCATTGGTCCCCTCCCCTAGCGCTTGCCGAAGAGGCCGAGCGGCCGCACGAGCAGGATGGCCACCAGCAGCAGATAGATGAGGAAGCTGCCGATTTCGGGCCAGAAATATTTGCCGGCGACATCGCCAATGCCGAGCAGGGCCGCGCCGGCGAAGGAGCCTGATATGGAGCCGAGGCCGCCGACGGAGACGACGATCAGCACATAGACCAGCATCTGGAAGCCGAAGGAGGGTGAGAGGCCGACAATCTCGACCGCCAGTGCGCCACCGAGGCCGGCAAGGCCGCAGCCCAAAGCGAAGGTGATGGCGAAGACGCGCTCGACATCGAGGCCGAGGCCCTGGGCCATGCGCTGGTTATCCACGGCGGCGCGGATCTGTGCACCGAGGCGGGTACGCTCCAGCCCGAAGACGAGCAAGGCGGTGATGATGAGCGCCACCAGGATGATAAAGGCGCGATAGATGCCGAAGCGGACGCCGCCGATTTCGGCCGAGCCGCGCAGCCAATCGGGCAGGATGATGACCTGCTGCACGGTGCCGAAGGTGAAGGTGGCGGCGGCGGCCGCGACGAAAACCACGCCGATGGTGAACAGCACCTGGTTGAGCTCGCCGGCCTTGTAGAGCCGGCGGAACAGGGTGCGCTCGATGAGTATGCTGAGCAGGGCCATGGCGATGAAGGCCAGAGGCAAAGCGGCAAGGAAGGGCAGGCCGAGCTGGCGCATGACGGTGACGGCGACATAGCCGCCGAACATGCCGAAGGCGCCATGGGCCAGGTTGATGAAATTCATCATGCCCAGGGTGACCGACAGGCCGACCGAGAGCAGGAACAGCAGCATGCCGAAGGCAAAGCCGTCGAACAGGACGATGACAATCTGGCTGATCATAGAGCCGTTCCTACCAGATCATGCTGCATGTTGGTCAAATTGATTGCCCTGTTTTCCGGTGCAGACGTCCACCGACGCATCAGTCGTCTCCCTCCCCCTTGTGGGGAGGGATCAAGGGTGGGGGTATGTTTCCACATACCCAAGATCATATTCAACCTGATGGATCGGAACCCCCACCCTCATTCCCTCCCCACAAGGGGGAGGGAGGCCGATCGGGGCTCTCGGGCTTCAGTTATTCAGTCCGAAGCCTTTACTGCGCGGCGCCGTGCAGGGGGTCCTTGACGTTGGGGATCTCGTGCACGATCACGTTCTGCAGCTCGCCATCCACTTCCTGGATTTCGCGGATGTAGACGGTCTGGATGACGTCGCGGGTTTCCGGATCGATGGACATCGGGCCGCGCGGGCTGTCCCAGGCCATGCCCTTGGCGGCTTCGACCAGGGCATCGCCGCTGGTATCGCCATTGGTGGCCTTCACCGCCTCGTAGATGAGGTGCATGCCGTCATAGCCGCCGATGGAGAACAGGTCGGGCTCGCGGCCATTGTTGGCGGCCGTGTAGCCATCGACATAGGCCTTGTTCAGCGGATCGTCGCGTTCCAGCGTGTAGTGGAAGGTGGTGATGATGCCGCGGGCGGTTTCACCCATGCTTTCGAGGGCTTCGGGGTGGGTCAGCTCGCCCTGGCCCAGCACCTTGATATCGGGCGGAGCGAGGCCGCGATCGACCAGCGCCTTGCCAATGGCAGCAGGCTGGGCGCCGCCGGGCACGAAAATGTATACAGCCTCGGGGTCGGCGTCGGCCACGCGCTGCACATAGGCGGAGAAATCGGGGTTGGCGACCGGAGTGCGGTCGGCGCCGACAATGGTGCCGCCGGCTTCGGTGAAGCCCTTGGCGAAGGAGGTCTCGGCGTCGATGCCCGGGCCGTAATCGGCGACCAGCGTATAGGCCTCGCGGATGCCCTGTTCATAGGCCCAGGTGCCGAAGGCATAATTGAGCTGCGGGATGGTGACCGAGGTCCGCACGATATAGGGCGACTGTTCGGTGACGACCGAGGTGGCGGCATTCATCACCACCATCAGCTTCTGCGCTTCGGTGGCGATTTCGGCAGCGCCGAGAGCCTCGGGCGTCAGGGCGAAACCGGCGAGAATATCGACATTATCGCGCACGACCAGTTCCTGCGCCAGGCGCCGGGCCACGTCGGGGGCCGGGCCGCCGGTGTCGCGCTTGATGAGTTCGATCTTGCGGCCGGCAACCTCGTCGCCATGCTCGGCGATATAGAGATCAATGCCGGCCTGGAGCTGGTTGGCGGCATCGGCGAAAGGCCCCGAATAGGGCAGGATAACGCCGATCTTGAGCGTTTCCTGCGCCACGGCGCCTGATGACCAGGCCACACCAAGCCCAAGCACCACGGCCAAAGCTGTCGATTTCAACATGAAGTCCTCCCTCTGAATTGACTTGATGGCGCCGGGTCTTTGCGACCTCATTGGGTGCCATCGCATCCAGAACTGTATACACGATGCGCGGTTTCGCCAAGGGGAGGCGTGGGACAAACGGCGCGCATCAATGCCGGCCGAAGCGCGGCGGCAAAAGTCCACCGCGGCGCTAAGCCATTGAAAAACAATGGCGCGCCGAGATGGGTGGAACAGGTCGCTTTTTTCTGCCTGCGGTGTTCGCGCTTGCTTCTCCGTTCCTGCCGCTAGACCCGTTCGAGCGCGACAGCGATGCCCTGGCCGACGCCGATGCACATGGTGGCCAGCGCCAGCTTGCCGCCGCCCAGAGCCAGTTCCAGCGCCGCCGTGCCGGCGATGCGGGCGCCGCTCATGCCGAGGGGATGACCGAGCGCGATGGCGCCGCCATTGCGGTTTACCTGCGCTGCGTCTTCGGCAAGGCCGAGATCACGCAAGACGGCGATGCCCTGGCTGGCGAAGGCCTCGTTGAGTTCGATGATGTCGAAATCGGCCGGGGACAGGCCGAGGCGGGCGCAGAGTTTTTTCGTCGCGGGGGCCGGGCCCATGCCCATGATGCGCGGCGGGACACCAGCCGTGGCACCGCCCAAGATGCGGGCAATGGGGGTGAGGCCGTGTTTTTTCGCGGCGGCTTCGCTGGCGATGATCAGCGCCGCGGCGCCATCATTGACGCCGGAGGCGTTGCCGGCGGTCACCGTGCCATTGGGGAAGAGCGGGCGGAGTTTGGTGAGGGTTTCCACCGTGGTGCCGGCGCGCGGATGCTCGTCGGTATCGACGATGATCGCGTCGCCCTTTTTCTGCGAAATGGTGACGGGGACGATTTCCTTGGCGAGGCGTCCGTTCTGCTGTGCGGCCACGGCCTTGTCCTGGCTGCGCACGGCGAAGGCGTCCTGCGCTTCGCGGCTCACGCCGAAGTCCTGGGCGACATTCTCGCCGGTCTCGGGCATGGAATCGACGCCGTATTGCGCCTTCATCAGCGGATTGACGAAGCGCCAGCCAATGGTGGTGTCGTAAATCTCGGCATTGCGCGAAAAGGCGGTCGCGGCCTTGGGCAGCACGAAGGGCGCACGCGACATGCTTTCGGTGCCGCCAGCAATGAGCAGTTCGGCCTCGCCCGACTTGATAGCGCGGGCGGCGGTGATCAGCGCGTCCATGCCCGAACCGCAGAGGCGGTTGATGGTGGTGCCGGGCACGCCGACCGGCAGGCCGGCGAGCAGCAGGCTCATGCGGGCGACGTTTCTGTTATCCTCGCCGGCCTGGTTGGCATTGCCGAAGATGACGTCATCGACGGCTTCCCAATCGACGCCGGCATGGGCTGCCATCAGTGCCTTGAGCGGGATGGCGCCGAGATCGTCGGGGCGGACGGCAGAGAGCGCGCCGCCGAAACGGCCGATAGGGGTGCGCTTATAGGCGCAGATATAGGCTTCCGTCATCACGAGACCTCCGGCGCGACGAGATCGGCGATAGGGCCGGGAACGAGCAGTTCGCCCCCGGTCACCGCCTGCAATTGTTCGATTGTGAGGCTGGGCAGTTTTTCGCGCAGCACGAAGTGGCCGTTCTCGATGTCGATGACGGCCAGGCTGGTATAGACGCGGGTGACGCAGCCGACGCCGGTCAGCGGCAAGCTGCAGTTTTTCACCAATTTGGGGCGACCATCCTTGGTGACATGATCGGTGATGACGGCGACGCGTTTGGCGCCATGTACCAGATCCATGGCGCCGCCCACGGCGGGCACACCCTTGGGGCCAGTGGACCAATTGGCCAGGTCGCCATTTTCGGCCACCTCATAGGCGCCCAGGATCGCCACATCGAGATGGCCGCCGCGCACCATGGCGAAACTGTCGGCATGATTGAAGAAGGCGGCGCCGGGCTTGAGCGTTACGGCCTTCTTGCCGGCGTTGATGAGGTCCCAGTCTTCCTCGCCGGCGGCGGGGGATTCGCCGAAATTGAGGATGCCGTTTTCGGTATGGAAAATGGCCTGCCGGCCGGGCGGCTGGAATTTTGCCACCATTTCGGGGAAGCCGATGCCCAGATTCACATAGGCGTCGTTTTCGATATCCTGCGCGGCGCGCCAGGCGATCTGGGCGTTGGAGAGTTTGTCGGTCATGCGTATGCCACTCCATCGCGCATCAGCGCTTCTTCCTGTCGCGCATCGGCGACCTCGACCACGCGATTGACGAAAATGCCGGGCGTGATGACCTGTTCGGGATCGATCTCGCCCGGTTCCACCACGCGCCTCGCCTGGACCACGGTCACCTTGGCGGCTGCCGCCATCAGGGGCGAGAAATTGCGGCCGGCCTTGCGATAGGTGAGGTTGCCCTGCCGGTCGGCCAGTTCGGCCTTGAGCAGCGCCACATCGGCCTTGAGCCAGCGCTCCTGCACGTAGGAACGGCCGTCGAATTCGGCCACCGGCTTGCCCTTGGCGAGATCGGTGCCGAAGCTGGTGGGCGTATAGAAGGCGGGAATGCCGGCGCCGCCGGCGCGGATACGCTCGGCCAAAGTGCCCTGCGGCACCAGTTCAAGCGCGATCTGGCCGGCCAGATATTTTTCGGTGAAGGCGCGCGGATCGGCCGAACGCGGGAACGAACAGATCATCTTGGCGACCATGCCGGCATCGATCATGGCGGCGATGCCGATGCGGCCATTGCCGGCATTGTTGTTGATGATCGTCAGGTTGCCGGGGCTGCCGGTGGCCTTGTAGCGATCGATCAAGGCGTGGATCAGCTCGATCGGCGCGCCGGAGCCGCCGAAGCCGCCAATCATCAGCACCATGCCATCCTCGATATCGGCTACCGCGGCAGCAAGATCGGTGACCGTCTTGTCCATAGGCGCATTCCCCCTGACAGTAATGGGGTGAAATAGGCAGCGGCGGCGCTGGGTCGCAAGGCATTTTGTGCGATATGTTGCATTTGTTCGAATATCGCACAAACAGGAGGAAGATGATTGGGGGTTCTGTAGTGGTTGGAGGGAAGGGCGAGCGTGGGGGAGTGTTCCCCTCGGAAGCATGAGCCCTCTACCCCTCTCCCCTCGTGGGAGAGGGGGAAATCCGCGTTCAGCGGATTTCCGGGTGAGGGGCTGCGTTATCCCATGCTTCAATGTCTGCAGATCCCTTGGTGCCCCCTCATCCGCCCTTCGGGCACCTTCTCCCACGAGGGGAGAAGGGAAGGCGCCCAAGCGCCCGAAGTAAACACTCCCCCTTGAGGAGGGTAGCGGCGCCTGAACACTCCCGGGCGTGAGGGATGCGCGTGGGGCGGGCGCCACGCGCCCGACCTCGTGGTTCGACGGGCTCACCATGAGGTCTCCGGGAGGGCGGCGTTTTGGTGCCGCGCTAGCTTTCCGGGCGGTTGCGGAAGGCGGCGGGGGTTACGCCGAGGACGCGTTTCAGGACGCGGGTGAAATAGGCCGGGTCCTCATAGCCCAGCCCGGCGCCAATCTGCTTGATGGTGAGGGTGGAGAACAGTAATTGCCGCCGTGCCTCGAGGGCGATGCGGCGCTCGATGACGGTCAGGGCCGAAATGCCGAGTTCCTGCCGGCATACGCGGTTGAGATGGGTCTGGCTCAGGCCCAGTTCGGCGGCGTAATCGGCAATGCGGCGGGTCTCGCGAAATTTCCGGTCGACCAGAAAGCGGAAGGCATTGGCATGCAGCCTTGCGCGGGCGGCGCCCTGGCTGCGCGGTGCCGGCAGGTGACGGGCGCGATGCAGGGCCACCTGTAGCAGGGTGATATGGGCGCGCATCGCCAGATCGTGCCAGCCGCCCGGCCGATCGGCTTCGGCCAGCAAGGTATCCAGCGCCGCATTCACCTCAGCCGTGCCGCTGCCGATAACGCCTGATGGCGGCGCCTCGAACTGCTCGGCCAGGTCGCGCTCCAGCAAGGTCACCACCACGCCTTCGACATCGTGACTGAACACGTAGCCATGAACGGTCAGCGCCGGCACCACGACGATCACCGGAGGCTTGAGATCGAAGCCGGTGCCGTCGAGCGTTACATGGCCCCAGCCGCCGGTGAGGCTCAGGAGCTGGAAGAAGCGCTCATGCCGGTGCGGGGCAATGCGATAGCCATGCAGGCGACTGCGCGACTGGATGGTTTCCCAATGCAGCCAATCCTGCTGGCGGCCGCCATCTTCCTCGCCATAGAGCGCATATGTCGGAACCCGGTTCATGTTCGGATAGTGCAAGAGATTGCATGCCCTGTCCATTCACCAACCCACCCCTACCCGCGCATGCTGGCGCCAGGAGTGGGAGAACCAAGTGCGCAGTCAGGTTGTCATTGTGGGGGCGGGTCCGGCGGGGCTCATGCTGGGGCGACTGCTCGAACTGGCCGGGGTCGAGACGGTCATTGTGGAGCGCAAGAGCGCCGAATACGTGCTGGGCCGCATCCGCGCCGGGGTGCTCGAACAGGGCAGCATGGCGCTGATGGACCGGGCGCAGGCGGGGCGGCGCATGCATGAGGAGGGGCTGATCCACCAGGGGGTGGAACTCAGCTTCGACGGCGCTAGCCAGCGCGTGGATTTCGAGGCGCTAATCGGCCGCCATGTCATGGTCTATGGCCAGACCGAGGTGACGCGCGACCTGATGGCGGCGCGGCAGGCCACGACCATCTACGAGGCCGGGGATGTCGCGCTGCACGATTTCGACGGCAAGCCCTCTGTCACCTATGTGAAGGATGGGGTGACGCAGCGGATCGACTGCAATTTTATCGCCGGCTGCGACGGCTATCACGGCGTGGCGCGGGCCAGCGTTCCAGCCGCGGCGCTGACCACGTTCGAACGGGTCTATCCGTTTGGCTGGCTTGGCGTGCTGGTCGACCGGCCGCCGGTGGCGCATGAGCTGATCTATGCACATCATGAACGCGGTTTCGCGCTCTGCTCGCAGCGCTCACCCAGCCGCAGCCGCTATTATGTGCAGGTGCCGACGGACGAGAGGATAGAGAACTGGTCGGATGACCGCTTCTGGGACGAGTTGCGCCTGCGGCTCAACCCGGCCGCGGCCGAGGCGCTCAAGACCGGGCCGTCCATCGAGAAATCCATCGCGCCCCTGCGCAGCTTCGTGGCCGAGCCGCTGCGCTTTGGCCGGTTGTTCCTGGCCGGTGACGCCGCCCATATCGTGCCGCCGACCGGGGCCAAGGGGCTGAACCTGGCGATGAGCGACGTGGCTGTCCTGGCCGAGGCGCTGATCGAGCATTTCGTCGAGCGGTCGGATGCGGGGATCGATGGCTATTCGAGCAAGGTGCTTGACCGGATCTGGAAGGCCGAGCGCTTCAGTTGGTGGATGACCAGCCTGCTCCACACTTTTCCGGAAACCGGGGCTTTTGGCCGGCGCATTCAGCGGGCGGAATTCGACTATCTGGCCGGGTCGGTCGCGGCGCAGCAGAGCCTGGCGGAGAATTATACGGGGCTGCCGCTTTAGAGGAGGCGAAGGGACTGAGGAGTGGCTATCAGTCCCGGAATTACCCCCTCCCTAGCTCTGCTACGGCCCTTTGGGCCTAGCGGCGCTACCCTCCCCTCAAGGGGGAGGGTGAGCAGGGACACGAAGAACCGCCAGCTATCCCTCCAGCAAGCGCCGGGCGATGTCAGCGCATTGTTTGCGGATGTCGGGGACCGCTTCGATCTCGAAGAAGCGGCCGCGGGTGAGCGGGCCGACGGCCAGCAGGTGGGACGAGGTCGCGCCAGCAGCGGTGATGACGCAGCAGTTTTCGTCGACATCGAGACCGATATGCAGCGGGTCGGGCCGACCCGTGCCGTTGGCGATGAGGTCGCGGATGATGGGATTGGAGCTGGTTTCCACATCGACCGTGACGCCGCCGCAATCATAGACGCGGGCCACATCCAGGGCCTGCCGATCCTGCTGTCCGCGCGGCCTGATCGTGGCGCGGACGCCGGCGCCATGGCGCTCGATGCCGACGAATTCGGCGGCGATGAGCTGGACCTGCCCGCCGGCAATGGCGGCGCTCAGTCGCTCATGCTGTTCGGGCGGCAGGCGATGGCGGTGGATGTTCCACCACGGGCGAAGGTGGCGCAGGGCCTGGCGCTTGGTATGTTCGGTCCAGCTCTGCCAGATGCGCTGGTTGAAGGGGCGCAACCCGTCGATGACGCTGCGCCAATCACTGCCCTGGGCCTCGGTGTCGGCGACCAGCGCGCGGAACCAGGTGAGGAAATGCGGCAGGCTGGTGCCGAAGGGCACCTCGGCTTCGTCGATCGGCAAAGCCGGGACATCGCGGTGGCCCTTGGGCAGGAAGCCGTTGCGCGAAACGACAAGAATGGGGCCGCGATGCTCGATCTGGGCCAGCGACAGCCAGGTATCGACCATGCTGAGGCCGGAACCCAGGATCATGACCGGGGCGTCGGGATCGAGCGGGGTATCTTCGGGCGAACCGATGCGCACGGCGATGCCGCGACCGCGGGCCGGCTGGGTTTCGTGGCCCACGGCCAGCACGGCGTGGTCGCTGGCGATGATGGTGCCATTGGCCAGCACGGTTTCGACGTCGGTCGCGCCCTGCCGCACCGCCACGGCCTCTTCGGCCTGGACGGTGAGGCGGCCGGGGCGCAGGCGGGCGGCCTCGCCCAGCACATGTTCGAGATAGGTGCCGTAGAGCCGGCGCGGCACGAAGACCCAGGAGCCGGTGGGGCTGGGATAGTTCTGCGCCTGCAGCCAGCGCCAGAAATGGTCGGGATCGTCGGCGAAGGCGCTCATGCCGCGGGCGGGCACATTGACCTTGTGGTCGCGCTGGCTGGCCGAATAGGCCACGCCCTGCCCGAATTCACCGCGCCGTTCAAGCAGGGTCACCGCGATGTCGGAGGCGGGGTCGCGCAGGAGATGGGCTGCCAGCAATACGCCGCTGGCGCCACCGCCAATGATGGTCACGGAAGGTCGGCCTTGATCGGTCACTTGCGCCTCCCGGTGGCTGCCACATCAGCGGTAAACTGGTCGTCATGCAGAATGTTCATAATGTCCACCGATCGTGTAGACAATGTGCTTCGCGATGATTTTGCGCCAATTGACGGTTTTGTAGTTTCTGGTTGCGTCATGCGGCAGGTGTGAAGCAGGCGATTTCGGCGCGCCGACCCGACATATTGGTCATGGAAGCTCGCCCTGCCCTATGCTCTAGTGTCCTGATCATATCGAGGATGGAACCGTGAGCGACAGGCAGCCCCGCTACAAAACCTACAACCACCCCGCCGGCGGCTGGGGCGCGGCTGCGGCCACAGCCAAGGTGCTGATGGAGCAGAGCGTGGTCGGCAAGGGCTCGCGGGCGCTGCTGACCATGAACCAGCCGGGCGGGTTCAAATGTCCGAGCTGCGCCTATCCCGACCCGGAATGCAAGAAGACGCTGGAATTCTGCGAGAACGGCGCCAAGGCGCTGGCGCATGAGGCGACCAAGTTTCGAGTGACGCGGGAATTCTTCGAACAGCATTCGGTCAGCGAACTCATGGCGCAATCCGACTATGAACTAGAAATGCATGGGCGGCTGACCGAGCCGATGCGCTATGACGCGGCGAGCGATCATTATGTGCCCTGTTCGTGGGATGATGCGTTCGGGCTGATCGGGCAGCATTTGCGGGCGCTGGAGAGCCCGGACGAGGCCGAGTTCTATACGTCGGGGCGCACGCCCAACGAGGCGGCCTTTCTCTATTCCATCTTCGTGCGCGAATTCGGGACCAACAATTTCCCCGACTGCTCGAATATGTGCCACGAGCCGACCAGCCGCGGGCTGCCGCACTCCATCGGGGTGGGCAAGGGCACGGTGGTGCTGGAGGATTTCGAGCATACCGACGCCATCTTCATCATCGGGCAGAATACCGGGACCAATGCGCCGCGCATGATGACCAACCTGGTGGAAGCCCGCAAAC
Organism: Devosia ginsengisoli; assembly: GCF_007859655.1. NCBI lineage: Bacteria > Pseudomonadati > Pseudomonadota > Alphaproteobacteria > Hyphomicrobiales > Devosiaceae > Devosia > Devosia ginsengisoli. The sequence continues at coordinate 4,200,411 of NZ_CP042304.1, read as the reverse complement.
GCGGCGTGCCAATCGTGGTGGTCAACCCTATGCCGGAGCGGGCGCTGATCCGCTTCACCGAGCCGCAGGATGTGGTGCAGATGGCGACGATGGGCTCGACGCCCATTGCCAGCGAATTCGTGCATATCAAGATCGGCGGCGACCTGGCTCTGCTCAAGGGCATGATGAAGGTGATCTTCGAGCGGGAAGCGGCGGGCGAGGCCATCGTGGACCGGGAGTTCATCGCCGAACATACGCTGGGATTCGAGGCCATTCGCGACGATGCTATGGCGCAGGACTGGGCGGAGATAACAGCGGTTTCGGGCATATCCGAGGAGCAGATCCGGCGCTGCGCTGAAATCTACATTCGCTCCAAGGCGACGATGATCTGCTACGGCATGGGCATAACCCAGCACCAGCAGGGATCGCGCATGGTGCAGCAGATTGCCAACCTGCTGATGCTGCGGGGCAATTTCGGTCGACCCGGCGCCGGCATTTCACCCATTCGCGGCCATTCCAACGTGCAGGGCGACCGCACGGTGGGGATCGATGAAAAACCGACCCCGGCCTATCTCGACCGGGTGCGCGAGGTGTTCGGGTTCGAGCCGCCGCGCGAGCATGGCCACCATACGGTGGAATCGGTCGAGGCAATGAAGAGCGGCCAGGCCAAGGTGTTCATCGGGCTGGGCGGCAATTTCGTGCGGGCCGTGCCCGATACCGAGCAGGCCTATGCGGCGATGCAGAAACTGGCGCTGACGGTGGGCATCGCCACCAAGCTCAATCGCGGACACCTGGTGCATGGGCGCGATGCGCTGATCCTGCCAGTGGTGGCGCGATCGGAATATATCCGCACCGGCAAGGGCGAGCAGTTCATCACCATCGAGGATTCGATGTCCAATGTGACGGCATCGCGCGGGGTGCTGGAGCCGGCCAGCGTGGATTGCATGCCGGAGGTGGAAATCGTGTGCCGCATGGCCATGGCGACACTGCCCGACAGCAAGGTGGATTGGGCCAGCTATATCGATGATTATGATGCTATTCGCGGCAGCATTGCAGCGGTCTACCCGCAAATCTATGCCGACTTCTCGGAGCGGATCAAAGCGCCCAAGGGGTTTCATCTCGACATTCCGCCACGGCGGCGGGTGTGGCCGACGCCCAGTGGCAAGGCCAATTTCCTGCTGTTCGAGGGGCTGCATGTCGATGCGGTGATCGAGGATGACACTATGCTGCGCCTGGCCACGGTGCGCTCGCATGACCAGTTCAACACCACGATCTACAGCTATAATGACCGCTATCGTGGGGTCTACAATGACCGCATGGTGCTGTTCATGAACGAAGAGGACCGCAAGGCACGCGGGCTGGAATCGGGCCAGAAGATTGCGCTGGAGACCATTGCCGGCGATGGGGTTGAGCGGCGGATCGCTGATCTGACCGTGCTCGACTATCCGATGCCGCGGGGCGCGGTGGCCGGCTACTATCCGGAGCTCAACCCGCTGTTGCCGCTGGACTATTACGACCGCATCAGCGGCACGCCGGCCGCCAAATCCGTGCCGGTGCGGGTGGTGCGGGAAGGCTGATGGATAGGCCTTTGGAGGCGCAGGGGCGGCGGGCGGTCGAGACCGGGCTGGATCGTCTTGGGCTGGGGCTTGGCCCGGAGGGCGATGCAAGGATGACGCGCAGCGTGCCGGTCGAGGCGCCGGTGGCCTTCGATGTGTGCGGCATCGGCTATGCGGTCATGATGGCGACGCCGGCGGACCTGGTGGACTATGCCACGGGCTTTGCGCTGAGCGAGGGGCTGGCCAGGGGACCCGAGGATATTCTCGATGTGCAGGCCCATGCGGTGGAGGGCGGCTTCGTGGTGCGGCTGAACCTGCCGCCTGATGGCGCGCAGAAGGCCATGGCACGGGCGCGGACCAGGGTCACAGAGAGCAGTTGCGGGCTGTGCGGCATCGACAATATCGAGCAGGTGCTGCGCCCCCTGCCCCCGGTTATCGCCCGGATCAGCGTGGAGCGGGAGGCCATTGTGCGGGCGCTGGCGGAGTTGCCGGAGCACCAACCGCTCAGCCGGGAAACCGGGGCGGTGCATGGGGCGGCGTTCTGCCTGCCTGACGGCGCTATCGTCATGGCGCGCGAGGATGTGGGCCGGCACAATGCGCTCGACAAGCTCATCGGCGCGCTGGCGCGGCAGGGGATCGATCCGGCGACGGGCTTTTTCCTGCTGACGGCGCGGTGCAGCTATGAACTGGTCGAAAAGACCGTGCGGGCGGGCTGCCCGATGCTGGTGACCATTTCGGCGCCGACCACGCTGGCGGCCGAGCGAGCAGAGGCGGCCGGGCTGACGCTAGTGACACTGGCGCGCCCCGATGCGGCGCTGGTGCTGAGCGGGCGGGACAATATTTCGGGACATAGCAGCATCGTGCCACGACCTCGTGGTTCGACACGCTCACCATGAGGTCTACTGGGTGGCCGGTGGGCTCTGTGTCAGGCCGAGGCGATGGCGCTCACGGCGGCGCGCACGGATTGCGGTGTGTCGCCGGTGACGATGGCGCCCAGGGAGAGGGGCGGCGATGCCGGCTTCGCGCAGCTTGGCTGCGTCGGTTGGCGTGAGGCTGAGCTGGCTGGGGACGATGACCGGAACGTCCACCGCTTCGGCGATCTGGCGATAGCGGGCGAGGTCGGCTTCGGTCATGGCGGTGCGATAGCGCTCGAAGGGCATGATCGAGGCTTCGATGATGCAGCCGGGAATGGCGGCGATGCGGGCAATATCGGCCTCGGTGCTGGCCGAGGACAAAGCCGGCATGGGGCGGAGCCGCGATTGCAGCAGGTGCGGCTGCAAGTGGTCGATATAGACGTTGAAGCCTTCGAAGCCGAGATCGGCCAGGGAGTCCATTTCTTCGGGTGAAGGCACGGTTTCCTGGCCGGCCATGACCAGCAGCGGGCAGCCGAGTTTGGCCAATTGCTCGAAGAAGGGGCGTTCCTGGGCGAAGCTGCCAAAGGTGGTGCCCGTGGCGCGGTGATAGGCGTTGAGATGGGTCTTGAGGGCAAAGGCACCGCCATCCAGGGCCGCTTTGGCCAGATCGAGATCGTGGCGGGCCAGCGAGACGATGACGGGAAAATCGCCATCGACAAGCGCTTTATGCAGCGGGGTCTCGGGATACATCAGGCGATCCGTGCGCCGGTTTCGGCGTCGAAGAGGTGGATGGCGGTCAGGTCGGGCCGGACATGAATGGTTTCGCCGGGGCGGGCGGACAGGCGCTCGCGGAAGACGCCGATGATCCGGTGTTCACCCATGGTCATGGTGACCTGGGTTTCGGAGCCCATGGGCTCGACCAGCGCGACCGTGGCGGGCACGCCATCATCAGCCAGAACCAGATGTTCGGGGCGAATGCCGTAGGTGGCCCTGCCCTTTGCGGTCGTGCCCGGGGGCAGTGGCAACGTCACTCCGGCTGCAGCGAAGCCCTGTTCGGTGATTTCGCCGCCGATCAGGTTCATGGCGGGGGAGCCAATGAAGCCGGCGACGAAGAGGTTGGCCGGGCGGTCATAGAGGTCGAGCGGGGCACCGATCTGTTCGACGCGGCCAGCATTCATCACCACGATGCGGTCGGCCATGGTCATGGCTTCCACCTGATCGTGGGTGACGTAGACCGTGGTGACGCCGAGGCGCTGGTGCAGGCCCTTGATCTCGCCGCGCATCACGACGCGCAATTTGGCGTCGAGATTGCTGAGGGGTTCGTCGAACAGGAATACCTGGGGATTGCGCACAATGGCGCGGCCCATGGCGACGCGTTGGCGCTGGCCACCCGACAGTTGGCGGGGATAGCGATCGAGCAGCGGCACCAGGCCCAGGATGTCCGCGGCCCATTTGACGCGCTCTGCTATCTCGGCCTTGGAGGCACCGCGATGCTCGAGCGAAAAGCCCATATTGGTGGCAACCGTCATATGCGGGTAGAGCGCATAATTCTGGAACACCATGGCGATGTCGCGGTCCTTGGGCTCGAGGTCGTTGACCACGCGGTCACCGATTTCGACGGCGCCATCGGTGATGACTTCGAGGCCGGCAATCATGCGCAGCAGGGTGGATTTGCCGCAACCTGAGGGGCCAACCAGCACGATGAATTCGCCGTCGGCGATGGCGATATCCACGCCATGCAGCACCTTGGCGTCGCCATAGGCCTTGCGAACGGATTTGAGGGTAACGGGAGCCATGGTCAGCCTTTCAGCCCGGTATGGGCGAGCCCTTCGACGAACTGCTTCTGCGCCACGATGAAGACCAGCAGAACCGGGATGGCCGTCATGGTCGCGGCGGCGAGCTGGATGTTCCACATGGCCCCGCCATAGGCATCGGTGAACTGGGTCAGCGCCTGGGGCAGGGTGAACATCTGCGTCGAGGAGAGGAATACGATCGGTTCGAGATAGAGGTTCCAGGAATGCAGGAACGTGAAGATGGCCACCGCGCCGAGGGCCGGCTTGGCCAGCGGCAGGGCAATGGTCCAGAAAATCTTGAACCGGCCCAGGCCATCGACGCGGGCAGCCTCTTCCAGCTCCACCGGCAAGGCGATGAAGAACTGGCGCATGACGAAGGTGGCAAAGACCGAGGGCGCGCCGAAGATCGGCACGAGGATCAGCGGCCAATGGGTGTTGATCATGCCCCATTTGAGGAACATCTGGAACAACGGGACGATGGTGACCTCGGAGGGGGATCAGCAGGCCCAGCAGCACGACCATGAAGATGGCATTGCTGAAGGGGAATTTGATGCGGGCGAAGGCATAGCCGGCCATGGACGAGATGAGCATGGTGCCCGCGGTGACCAGGGCGGCGATATAGGCCGAGTTCCAGTATTGCCGGGCAAAGGGTTGCAGCTCGAACACCTGGGCATAGGTGGAGAAATCGAAGCGGCGCGGCCAGAGATCGGGCGGGAAGGCGAAGATGTCGCTGATCGGCTTCACCGACGAGGTGACCATCCACCAGGTCGGGAAGACGAAGGGCACGAGCAGCACGCACATGAGCCCGTAGAGCGCCACCTTCATGCGGGGGAGAGATCAGTTTTCATAGAAGACGATCCGCTTGCGGAGCTGCCACTGGGCGAAGGTGAGCGCGGCGACAATGACGAAGAGCAGGATCGACAGGGTCGAGCCATAGCCGAAGAAGTGGAACTGGAAGGCCTGCTGGTAGAGGTAGTAGACCAGCACCGTCGTCGACATGCCCGGCCCGCCCTGGGTGAGGACGGCGATCTGGGCGAAGACCTGGAGCGAGCCGACGACGGTGATGATCGAGGTGAGCAGGATAGTCGGGCTGATCAGCGGCAGGGTGATGCGGCGGAACTGCTTGAAGCGCCCTGCCCCATCGACCCGCGCGGCCTCGTAGAGTTCCTTGGGCACGCCCTGCAGGGCGGCGAGGAACAGGACCATGTTGAGGCCGACATTCTTGAAGACCTGCACCACGACCACCGAGACCATGGCCGTGGCCGGGTTGCGCAGCCAGTTGGGACCTTCAATGCCCAGCATGGCGAGCAGGCCATTGATGCCGCCATTGTTCTGCAACAGGAAGCTCCAGACGATGGTCCAGGCGACGAGCGACACCACAACGGGGGAGAAGAACAGGGTGCGGAAGACGACAAGGCCTCGGAGCTTCTGGTCCAGCAGCACGGCCAGCAGCAAAGCCAGCGACATGTTGAGGATGACCAGACCGACCGAGAAAACGGCGGACGCCCACAGAACCGACGGCAGGTTCGGATCGGCCAGCAGCATCTGGTAATTGGCAGCGCCGACATAGTTGAAGGTCGAGGCCAGCACATTCCATTCGTGCAGCGAATACCAGAAGACGAGGCCAAGCGGCACGAGGACGAAGGCGATGATGCCGATCAATTGCGGGGCGATGAAGACGTAGCCCGCGGCCGCATCACGGCGGGCCATGGTCCAGAAGGGGCGTTTCTGCGGCGTTTCTGCCAGGCTCATAGCGTCGGTTCCTGCGTCTCCCTCCCCCTTGTGGGGAGGGATCAAGGGTGGGGGTGAGTCACGCACACTGAATTTGCGGAACCATACCCCCCACCCGACCCCTGCGGGGCCACCCTCCCCACAAAAGGGAGGGAGGGGTTCAGTGCCTAACCTCGCCTCAGCGGGCCAGCAGCGGGCTGACGCTGGAGCACACATTGCCGAGCACGGCGGCGACATCGGCATCGGCAACCCAGAGGCTATCCAGCGAGGCGCGGATGGTCTGCTGGATCTGGGCGAAGTTGGTGTGACCCGGCAGCACGACGCCGTTGGAAATACCCGAGATCACCACATTGTCGATCTGTTCAGCCGAAAGCAGCGGATTGGTGGCGGCCAGGGTTTCGGCATTGAGCAGGCTGGCGCGGGCCGGCGGGAAGAACTGGGCCAGCTTCTGGCTGTTTTCCGGGTTGGTCATATAGGCGAGGAATGCCACGGCGGTATCGACATTGGCACCGGCAGCGAAGGCGCCGACGCCGGCCTGACCGACCACGGCATATTCCCCGACCGGACCAGCCGGCAGCGGCACCAAATCCCAATCGAAGGGATTTTCCGTGGGCAGCAGCGAAGCGCGGCTGATCTGGGTGATGGTCATGCCGGTTTCGCCGGCGAAGAAGTCGATATCCTCACCGGGGCCGGGCATGGCCTTGTCGGTGAAGATCGCCTTGTGGATGGCGGTCATGGCATCGACCATGGGCTGGTCGGCGAAGGTGCAGGTCTTGCCATCTTCCGACCACGGCGTGGCGCCCCAGCCATTCCAGATCGAGGCCAGGTTCTGCCAGACCTGATATTTGAAGTCGCGGACCACGAGGCCCGTCTTGCCGGACTGGCCGACCGTCGCCGCGGTGGCGAAGGCATTGTCCCAGGTCCATTCGCCTGATGCGATCAGTTCCGCCGGGGTCTTGGCGCCAGCGGCCGTGATGACGTCGTTGTTGACGAAGAGGGCGAAGGGCGAGGTGGAGAAGGGATAGGCGTAGAGCTGACCATCCCTGGTCCAGAGCGCGGTGGCCTTTTCCGAGACGTCCGCGATGTCATAGCCTTCAGTAGCGGCGAAGGCATCGCTCAGCGGCGCCAGAGCGCCGGAATTGACGAAGTCGGCGGCGGTGGTTTCGAGAATCCAGGCCAGGTCGGGCGGATTGCCGCCGGCGATCTGGGTGGTCAGGGTCGTGGTATAGCTGTCGAAGGGCAGCGGCTCGAAGCTGACCGTGACATTGGGATGGGTCGCCTTGAAGCCCTCGGCGATCTCGTTGAACATGGCCAGATGCGCTTCGTTGGCGCTCCAGATGGTCATGCGCAGGTTGACCGCGTCCTGTGCCCAGGCGGTGCCCGACGCAGCGAGCCCGAGGACGATGCCGGCGATGGCCGCCGATGTTTTCAGATATTTGGTTTTCATTGGTTCCTCCTTGTTTTCGTCAATAGCCACGCACGTCCGGCCAGCGGATTTCGATCCCCTGGGTGTAGAGACTTGCCTGGAATTCGGTGAGCAGGCTGTCATCGGCCTGCACCTGGTGCGGCGTCAGCCCGTGGTTGAGGCAATGGGCGGCCAGGAGGCCGACCACTTCGCCCACATTCCACTCCACCGGATGCAGCCGGTAGCAGCCATTGGTGATGTGGGTGGTGCCCATATTCTTACCCCCGGGCAGCAGGTTCTTCACCCGGCGCGGCAGCAGCGCGCCGAGGGGAATCTCGAAGGGCGAGGATTCGACGTCGACATAGTTATCGCCGCCGGTGGAGGGATGCAGGTCGATGCGGTACATGCCGATGCCGACGCTGTCGCGGTAGTGCCGCGAGAGGGCATTGCCATGCTCGGCCATGGACACGTCCTGCTCGACGATGCGGGTGACAGGCAGGATACGGCGGCTTTCTCTGACATAGGGGGCCATGGCCAGGCCATGGTCGGTGCCGGTGACATCGCCACGCAGGCGCAGGCCGGGGAAGCCCTGACCGCCATCGACACGGGGCGCCTCGGTCTGCAGCCAATAGAACATGGAATGGGAGAGTTCGGCGGCCGATTTGAGATGGGCCGCTTTCTCTTCCTCGGAGACATCGATGATGGTGCCGAGCATGTAGTCGATCATCGGCCAGTTCACGAGGCAGATGTCGGAGCCATAGGCGCCGGGCACGAAGTTGCGGCGCGCGGCGATGCGGCGGAAGGTCCAGAGGTTCCCGTCGCCGGGATTGCGGCGCTGGTCGGCATCGACCAATAGCGGATCGTCATCCGGATTGGGGGTAAAGCTGCGCTCGGTGATTTCGAGCGTACGCGGATGGGGCGCCTTGAAGCCGAGCAGCGGGCCGCCCCAGAAATCGGGCTGGTACTGGCGCCAGAAATCATAATTGGCCGGCTTGTCGCCCACCTGATTGCCATCGACATGATCGACGGCAAAGCAGATCGAGACGGCCTGCACATTGTCAGGCTGGGCTTCGGCGGGGGCGCTGGGTTCGCCGGTATCGGATTGGGCCTCGAAGCCCTTGGCATATTCCGTGCCTGTGAGGGGGAGCAGATCGCCCAGTTCGGTGGCGTCCACGACATAGGGCGCCGAGACCACGATGCGCTCGCCGCTGTCGCGGTGCTGCAGCGTGATGGCGCGAACGGTGTCGCCATCGACATCGGCCGCGACGGGCCGCCAGAGCTGGAGCACACGCAACTGCCCGCCGCCGCGCCAGGGCGCCAGCATGGCTTCGATGACGGCGACGCCGACGCGCGGCTCGGCGCAGAGCCGGCTGACCCAGCCGGCACCGGGATTGAGATCGCCCCAGGCGCGGCTTTCGGCCGTCAGCGGATAGTGATCGCGGTAATATTGGCGGATGCCATTGCGCAACTGGCGATAGGAGCGAGTGACGCCGAATTGCTCGACCCAGGAATGCTCGTCGGGGGGCACAGCCTGGCTGGTGAGCTGGCCGCCCAGCCAGTCATATTCCTCGGTGAGGATGACGGTGCGGCCGGAGCGCAGCGCGCCAAGCGCGGCGGCAACGCCGCCAAGGCCACCACCGACAATGAGCAGATCGGCTGAATATTCTTTGGTCATCTGGTCTTCTTGGTCTTGGGAGAAAGCGGGCCGAGGGTGTCGCCCTCGACAGGTTCGCAGGGCAGCAGGAGCTGTTCGACGGGCGCATCGTTCTCGACGCGCCGCACCAGCATTTCGGTTGCAGCCTTGGCCATCGCCTCGCGGGGAATGGCGAAGGAGGTGAAGCGGCGGCCGGGTTCGTCGGCGCGGATATGATTGCCGAGCACGACGATAGAGAGATCGCCGGGAACCGACAGGCCACGCTGGCGGGCCACGGCCTCGACGCGCATGGCGTCGGCCAGTTCGGTGAAGAATACGCAGGTGGTGCCGGCACCGATCAGGATGTCGAGCGTTTCGGCAGAGGGGCGATCGACGGCGAAGATGCTGGCGACCAATTCGGCATCGCCGATGGCGCGGCTGAAGCCGTACCAGCGATCGATGGTGGATTCGGCGCCTTCATTGAGGCCGACATAGGAGATGCGGCGATGCCCCAGCGCCCTGGCGCGCTCGACCAGCGCCGAGGTGGCCGGGGCATAATCACCGCCGACATAGGGCACGGGACCCCCGGCATCATCGCGGCGACCGACAGCCACGAAGGGGAAGTCGCCGGCCACCAGCCGCGCCAGTTCGGTATTGTCGAATTTGCGGCCGAGAATGACGCAGCCATCGGCCAGGCGCAGGCGGACATTTTCGGCAAAAATCTTGCGCTGGGTGCCGGCGCCGGTCAGCAGGAGCAGGTCATAGCCCAAGGCCTGGGCCGCCTCTTCGATGCCGAAGAGGAAGGGGGTGAAAAAGTCGGCCTGTTCGGACGGGAAAGCGGGCTCGTAGGTGAAGACGCCGAGGATGCGATTGAGGCCCTTGACCATGCGCCGCGCTACCGGATCGGCGACATAGCCAGTTTCGCGGATGACCTTTTCGACCCGCTCGCGGGTTTCCGCGGGGATGCGGGCGTGGTTGGCGGGCGCGGCGTTCAAGACAAGCGAGACAGTTGCCTGGCTGACGCCGGCAAGCTGCGCAATATCCTTCTGCGTCAATCGTTTAGCCACTGAAGCACGCCCTATTCTGCTAATACGCATTAGCTATGCTAATGCGTATTAGCAACTCGGCTGACATTCTGTCAAGACGGAGCGGCGAGCTGGGGAAAACGTGCTGTGGGCGCCGGCTTAAGCCGATAGCGCCGTGTCGGTGCCCAGGGGAATGCAGAGCGGGCGGCCATGGACGGGGTCGGTGATGACCATGGAGCGGACATCGAACACGGTGCGGATGCCGGCTTCGGTCATGAGCTCTTCCGGGGTGCCGGAAGCGGCGATGACGCCATCGCGCAGGAAAACCAGTTGGTCGGCGTAGCGCGCCGCCAGGTTGAGGTCATGCAGCACCAGCACGATGGTGCGGCCGAATTCCCGGTTCAGGCGCCGGACGAGATCGAGGCAATCGAGCTGGTGGGCCATGTCGAGGTGATTGACCGGCTCGTCCAGGCAGACGACATCGGTTTCCTGCGCCAGCACCATGGCGATCCAGACGCGCTGCAACTGGCCGCCCGACAGCGAGCCCAGCCGGCGGTCGCGGAGATGGGTCACGCCGGTGCCCGTCATGGCCCGTTCCAGCGCGGCGCTGTCGCCGGGGCTCCAGGGCTGGAGCATGGACTGATGCGGATAGCGGCCCAGCCGCACCAGTTCCTCGACCGTCATGTCGCCGGGGGCCGACGGGCTCTGCGCCAGGAGGCCGATCTGGCGGGCAAGCTGCTTGTCGTTGAGCCTGGCGATGTCGAGTTCTTCGAGGAAAATCGCCCCGGAAGCGGGCTTGTGCAGCCGGCGGATAGCGCGCAGCAGGGTGGATTTGCCGCAGCCATTGGGACCGGCCAATACGGTGATCTTGCCGCGGGCAATGGGCAGTGACAGGGCCTTGAGCACATTGACATTGCCATAGTCGAGGCTGAGGTCGCGAACCTGGATGCGGCTGTCCGAGAGATTATCCGTCATGGCGTTGCTTGCCCATCAGCAGGAACAGGAAATAGGGAGCGCCGATGACGGCGGTCACCGTGCCGGCAGGCACTTCTATGGGGGTGAACAGCACCCGTACGATGAGGTCGGCGCCAACAAGCATGATCGCGCCCAGCAGGAAGCTGCCGAGAATGCCGGCATAGACATTGCGCCCCACCAGCAGGCGCGCCAGATGCGGCGCCATCAGGCCGATGAAGCCGACGCCACCGACAAAGGCCACGGCCAGCGCCGTCAGCCCGGCGGCCAGGGCGAAAACCAGGATGCGGAAGACCGGCAGGTCGAGCCCGACGCCGCGCGCGGAGACTTCATCGAGATCGGCCGGGGGCAGCTTGCGGGCCGCCAGCAGTACCAGCAGCATGACCGGCACCATGGCAATGGCAGTGATCTGGATTTCGCCCCAGTTGACCTCGTTGACGGCGCCGGCAATCCAGCGCGCCGCCTGGCTGGTCTGGTAGATCGGGCCGATCAGCATCATCACCATGGTCACCGCCTTGGCCACCGCGGCCACGGCAATGCCGAACAGCAGCAGGCGGATGGCCGAGGATGCCTGGCGGCCGGAGAGAACGAAGACCAGGGTGATGGCGATGATGGCGCCGGCCATGGCAGCGACGGGCTGATAGGCAATGGAGGTGACCAGCGAATTGGATTCGTCCGAGAGCACGGCGAGGAAGATGACCACGCCCAGCGCCGCCCCATCGACCACGCCCAGTACGCCGGGCGAGGCCAGCGAATTGCGGGTGATCTTCTGCAGCAAGAAGCCGGCTACCGCCATGCCGCCGCCGGCCAGGGCCGCGATCACCACGCGCGGCAGGCGCAATTGCAGCACGATGATGTTCTGCGTCTTCTCGCCGAAGCCGGCGAGGACGCTGGCCACCTGATCAAGGGGAATCCAGGTGGAGCCGAAGGCGACGCCCGACAGCGCCAGCAGCACGAAGGCGGCGCCCATGATGGACAGAGCCAGTGGCGCCCGAGCCGCTGTCAGGGTGGAAGGCAGGTCACTCATGCCGCTCTCCGCTTCAGCAGGATCAGGAGCACGACGCCACCGACCACGGCCGTGATGGCGCCGACGGGGGCTTCCACCGGATAGATGACGAAACGGGCGGCAATATCGGCGACGGTGGCGTAAATGGCCCCGATCAGGGCGGCGGCAGGGATCAGCCTGTCATGCCGCAAGCCTACCAGCCAGCGCGCGGCGTGGGGCACGACGAGGCCGACGAAACCTACTGGGCCGGCCATGGCTACCGAGGCGCCGGTCAATAGCGACACCGACAGAAAGCTGGCGCCCCGCACCACGACCAAGGGTACGCCGATGCTGGTGGCCGTGACGTCATCGGCCTGCAGCGCATCGAGCGTACGTGCCAGCAGTATGGCGATGACGGCACCGACCAGCAGGATCGGCCCGCCGGATTGGGCCAGCGCCATCGGCCGGTCGACGAAGGCGCCGGATAGCCAGAACAGCAATTGCTGCAACTGCGCCTCGTTGGTGGTGAGGATCACCTCCACCAGCGAATGGCCCAGGCCGGCAATGGTGACGCCGATCAGCACGATGCGGATCGGCGACAGTCCGCCGGCGCTGGCGGCAATAGCGAAAACAAGGAAGCTGGTGAGCAGCGCGCCAAGGGCGGCCGCCATGGACAGGCCCAGCAGCGAGCCGATGCCGAAGGCGGAGCTGGCCAGCACCACGGCAAGCGAGGCACCGGCATTGAGACCTAGCGTATCGGGCGAAGCGATGCGATTGCGCGAGAGGGTCTGCACCAGCACACCGGCTATGCCCAGACCTGCCCCGACCATGGGCGCAATGACGGCGCGCGGCAGGCGCAGATTGGCGATGACGACGGCAGTTTCGGAATTATCGAAGGCGAACAGGGCCTGCCAGACCTGGTCCAGCCCGTAAAGGCGATAACCCAGCGTCAGGCTGCCGAGCATGGCCATGCAGAGCAGCACGACCAGCCCGCCATAGATCAATAGCAGGCGCCTTGGAACACCGACAGGTGGGGCGGCAGCGAGTGCGGCGGTGGACAGGACGAGCCCCAGATAAGTTGATGTTGACAGTCACAATAAATTCTGACTGTTTGCCCAAACCATTTTCTGACCCTTCCTGTCAAGTTACGAGGTTGCAATGTCCACTTTTCGTCAGTTGGCCGCTGTTGCCATCGGCGTCGCCGCCATGGCTATCGCTCCCGCGGTGCTGGCCCGCGAAATCACCCATGCGATGGGCGTTACCGATGTGCCTGACAATCCGCAGCGCGTCATCGTGCTGACCAATGAGGGCACCGAGGCGCTGCTGGCCGTGGGCATCACGCCGGTGGGGGCGGTCAAGTCGTTCCTCGGCGATCCATGGTATGACCATATCGCCGCCGATATGGCCGATGTAACCGTGGTGGGCGAAGAATCGGCGCTCAACCTCGAAGCCATCGCCGCCCTGCAGCCCGACCTGATCATCGGCAACAAGACGCGCCAGGAAAAGGTCTATGAGCAGCTTTCCGCCATTGCTCCCACTGTCATGGCCGAGCGCCTGCGCGGCGACTGGAAGATCAATATGGCACTCTATACCGACGCTGCCGGCAAGGGTGCGGAAGGGGCGGCGGCGCTCGCCGCCTTCGACGCCCGCGCCGCCAAGCTGGGCGAGGAAGCCGGCGCGCTGCTGGACGAGCAGATTTCGCTGGTCCGCTTCATGTCGGGCATGACGCGCATCTACTACAACGACACCTTTGCCGGGCTGATCCTTAAGCAGATCGGCTTCCACCGCCCGCCGGCGCAGGACAACCCGACCTTTGCTGACGATGTCGGCAAAGAGCGTATCCCCGACTTTGCCGGCGACCGGATGTTCTACTTCGTCTACGAGACCGGCGATGGCGCCGGCGACAGCCAGGCCGCGGACTGGACCGCCGATCCGCTGTGGCAGAATCTCGACGTGGTCAAGGCCGGCAAGGCTTATATGGTGCCGGACGCCATCTGGAACACGGCCGGCGGCATCATCGCCGCCAACCTGATGCTCGATGATGTCGAGCGCTTCTACGAGCTGCCCTCGACCCGCTGAGCCCAGCTTTCGGCGCCCTTTCCGGGGCGCCGAAATTTCATGCGCTTCATCTTTCCGTCCCGAGACCCACCATGATCAGAACCCTGCTTGCCGCAACCGTGCTGGCCCTGAGCCTTGCCGCCCCGACAGCCGCCCGTGAAATCACCCATGTGATGGGCGTTACCGAAGTGCCCGACGCGCCGCAACGCGTCGTCATCCTGACCAATGAAGGCACCGAAGCGCTGCTGCATCTGGGCGTGGTGCCCTGTCGGCGCCGCCCAATCCTGGGATGCCGACCCCTGGTATGACCATATTGCCGGCCCGCTCGCCGACACGGTGCCGCTCGGCACCGAAAGCGGCATCAATCTGGAAATCCTCGCTGCGCTGGAACCCGACCTGATCATCGGCAACAAGGTGCGCCAGGAGAAGATCTACGACCAGCTCAGCGCCATCGCCCCCACCGTCTATGCCGAGGACCTTTCGGGGGACTGGCAGAAGAACTATCAGTTCTATGCCGATGTGCTGGGCCTGCATGACCAGGGCGCTGCCAATCTGGCCGCCTTCAATGAGCGGGCAGCCGCGATCGGCGCATCGCTGGGCGACAGCATCAATGACACGATTTCGCTGGTGCGGTTCTCGCCCGGCCGCACGCGCATCTACTACAAGGATACCTTTGCCGGCGTCATCCTCGACAAGGTCGGCCTGAAGCGCCCTGCCCCGCAGGATCGCCAGGACTTTGCCGAAGAGGTGCAGAAGGAGCGCATTCCGGACATGGACGGCGATCGCATCTTCTATTTCTCGGCCGATGCCGATCCTGAAGAAGCCGTGGCCAACCTGGCCGAATGGACCAATGATCCGCTGTGGCTGAACCTTGAAGGCGTCAAGGCCGGCAAGGCGCAGCGGGTGAGCGAACTGGTGTGGAATACCGGCGGCGGCATCTATTGCGCGCATATGATGCTGGACGAGCTGGCGGCGATCTACGGCGTCGATCCCCAAACGGTGGATTGATGCCGGGCGAACGCGGCTAGGCCGCGGCGTCGGTATCCGCCGTCAAGCGGAGGAAGGCGTTGCCGAGATCGGCGGGCTGGCTGCGCGCAGCCAGTTCGGCGGGGGCGCCTTCGAAAACCACATTGCCCCGATTCAACACCACGATGGCATCGCCCATGGCGGCCTCATCGACCAGATGGGTGGTCCACAATATGCCCATCCCGGCGGCGCGCAGCGACAGGATATGGCTGAGGATGTCGCGCCGGCTGGCCGGATCGAGCCCCACGGTGGCTTCATCCATCACCAGCAGGCGCGGCTCATGCAGCAAGGCGCGGGCCAGCTCGACGCGGCGGCGATTGCCGCCGGACAGTTCGCGGGCCGGGGAGTGCAGGCGATCGGTCAATCCGAACCGTTCGGCGGCGGCGGCAATCCGCGTGCGGACCTGATTGCCGGGCAGGCCGTGCAATTCGGCATGGAAGCGCAAATTGGCCTCGACCGACAATTCCAGATCGAGGGTGGGCTGCTGGAACACCACGCCGAGTTGGGCGAGCGCCGGGACGATTCCGGAACGCAGGTCGTGGCCGCAGATCGCGATGCTGCCGCGATCGGGCGTGAAGAGGCCGGTAATCAGCTGCAGCAAGGTGGATTTACCCGCCCCGTTCGGGCCCAGCAGCACGACGAGTTCGCCGGCACGGACGGCGATATCCACCCCGTTCAGCGCCGGCTTGCCATCATAGGCCTTGGCAACATCGCTGGCCTGCAGCAAAGGGTCGGATACGACTTTTGGGTGGGTCGATAGGGGCATTATCACGTTGACGGAACTGGTATGGATGTCACTATACACAGGTGATATCGAACGACACCATACCGTTGCAAGGATACTTTAAATGTTTGCCGCTAGAGCTTTTTTCGCCGCCTCCGCCCTTTGCCTGACCCTGTCGGCAGCGCAGGCCGAAGGCAATTTCGCCTCCCAGCCCACCGAGCTTGAGCCGCTGGTGATGAGCGGGGCGGACCTCACCTTTTCGGTGACCGAATACACGCTGGAAACCGGCAAATATTACAAGTGGCGCATCGAGAGCGACGGCTTGGAAGAGTTCCGCGTGAACGCGCCCGAACTTTGGCGCGCCTCGTGGATCAACCAGGTGGTGATCAACGATATCGAGGTGAAGCCGCTCGGTGCCATCTATGGTGTGGAATTCGACGATGAGGGCGGGGCCGACATCTTCTTCGTGCCGCTGCTGCCCGGCAATTACGAATTCAGCGCCCCCGGCTTCGAGAGCCGCGGCATGACCGGCACCTTCGTGGTCCGCTAAGGCCAGCGCCATGACACATTTGCGCAAAATAGTGCCGGCCTTGCTCGGGGCGTTGCTGGGTATTGCGGGCGTTTTGCCGGCGGCGGCGGTCGATACCGGGCTGGTCTTCGTCAGCAATGAACGCTCGAACAATATCGCGGTGATCGACCCGGCCAAGGACAATACGATCATCAAGCTCATCGCCACGGCCGGACGGCCGCGCGACATGAGCTTTAACCAGGGCCACACGCTGCTCTATGTGGCGTGCGGCGACGACGACGTGATCCAGGTGATCGACGTGGCCAAGCTCGAAGTGGTGGACAATATCCCCACCGGGCGAAGCCCGGAAATGTTCAGGCTCAGCCACGATGACGCGCTGATCTATGTGTCCAACGAGGAAACCTCGACGGTGCAGGTCATCGACGTGGCCAGCAAGGCGATCATGTTCGAGGTACCCACCGGGGCCGAGCCCGAGGGCATCGCGCTCAGCGCCGACGGCAAGACGCTCTATGCCACGTCCGAAGTGGCGGACATGGTGCATGTGATCGATGCCGAAGAAGGCGTGGTGATGGAGAATGTGCTGGTGGAAACCCGCCCGCGCCGCTTCATCCAGCCCAGCGACACCGAGATCTGGGTGTCCAACGAGCTGTCGGGCACGGTCTCGATCATCGACCTCAACACGTTCGAGGTTGCCGAGACGCTGGAATTCCTGCCCCCCGGTTTCCGGGCGGTCGATGTGACGCCGGTCGGCATGTCGATGACCCATGACGGCAAGACCGCCATAGTGGGACTTGGCCGCGCCAACCACGTGGCTTTCGTCGATATCGCGACGCGCGAAATCGAGACCTATGTGCTGGTGGGCAGCCGCGCCTGGGGCACCGACATTTCGCGCGACGACAAGACGCTCTATGTGGCCAACGGCCTCAGCGACGACCTGTCCATCGTCGACATGGAATCGCGGACCAATGTGCTGACCCTGCCGGTCGGGCGCATCCCGCATTCGGTGGTGATCGATGACTAGGACCCTGCGCCGGGGGCTGGCCGCCATCGCAACCGCGATGCTGGCCGGCTCCGCCGTGCCAATTGCTGCACAGCCGGCCCCGGCTGCGCAGGTGGAAGCGGCCGAGCAGGTGACGATCGGCTATGTCGAACTCGACAACGATCCGCGCTATGCGGCCGCGGGAGCCTTTGCGGGCATCCAGTTCTACACCCTGGCCCGGCCCTTTACCGGCGCCGAAGTGGGGCTGGAGGACGCGCAGGATGTCGGGCGCCTACTCGGCATCGATTTTACACTGGAAAAGGCCAGCGCCGATTCGACTTCGGCCTTGGCCGACACCATTGCCGGCTGGGTCGATGAAGGCATCAGCTTCGTGGTGGCCGACCTGCCGGCGGATGCCCTGGTGGAGCTGGCCGATGCACTGGCTGGCCAGCCGGTGATGTTGATCAATGTTTCGGCGCCTGACGACGCGCTGCGCGGGGCGCAATGCCGCGCCAATGTGCTCCATACCTATCCCAGCCAGGCCATGCTGACCGATGCGCTGGGGCAGTATCTGGCGGTGAAGAACTGGCGCCGCGCACTGGTGCTGCAGGGGCCGCAGCCGGACGATGCGCTGATGGTGGAAGCCTTCCGCCGCACGGCACAGAAATTCGGGCTGACTATCGTGGAGGAGCGGCAGGCGCTGCTCACCAACGACCCCAATGCCCGCGAACAGAGCAATGTGGCCCTGATGACCGAGGGCGTCGATTACGATGTCGTCTTCATTGCCGACCACGGTTTCGAGATCGGCCGCTATGTGCCCTACCAGACCAACCTGCCTCGCCCGGTGGTGGGCAGTGCGGGCCTGGTTCCGGAAGCCTGGACCTGGAGCTGGGACCAGGATGCGGGCGCGCAATTGCAGCATCGCTATGAGGACAAGGCCCTGCCCTATCGCATGAATAGCGGCGGCTGGGCGGCCTG
Organism: Devosia ginsengisoli; assembly: GCF_007859655.1. Lineage (NCBI taxonomy): Bacteria > Pseudomonadati > Pseudomonadota > Alphaproteobacteria > Hyphomicrobiales > Devosiaceae > Devosia > Devosia ginsengisoli. The sequence goes on along the minus strand of NZ_CP042304.1, from coordinate 4,182,184 downwards.
GGTGGCGGTGGAAGCCATCGGCTCGGCGGTGGTGCGCACCAAGAATGGCGATTTCGACGCGCTGCGGGAGTATCTGCTGCGCGACCGGCTCAATCTCGATACGGTCAAGGGCAATCCCGGCAGCTTCCGCAGTTGGGACCACCAGTTGCGCCAGCCGCTGCTGCTGGCGACACCCGATGCTGTCATCGCAAGGGCGCCGTTCACCGAATTCCTGCACGAGGTCAACGACCTCGATACGCTGGGTGTCGATGCACCTGAAACCCAGTGCAGCTTCTAGGAGACTGATGCATGGCCTCCGCAGCGCCGGCCGATAGCCCAGCCAGGCTGGGACCGGCCATGCATGCCCTGGTGGCCCTCAAGGCCATCGTGACGCGCGAACTGACCAAGTTCGTGCGGCAGTGGAGCCGGCTGATCTCGGCGCTGGTGCGGCCGGCGCTGTGGCTCGTTGTGGTGGCGGCTGGATTTCAAAATGTGCTGGGCGTGTCGATCATCGCGCCCTATCGCACCTACATCACCTATCAGGAATATATGCTGCCCGGCCTGCTTGGGATGATGCTGCTGTTCAACGGCATGCAGTCGTCGCTGTCGCTGGTCTATGACCGGGAAATGGGCATGATGCGCCTGCTGCTGACGGCACCGCTGCCGCGCTGGTATGTGCTGTTCGCCAAGCTGCTGGCGGGGACGCTGCTGTCGCTGGCGCAGGCCTATGTGTTTCTTGTGGTCGCGCGGCTGCTCAATGTGCAGATTCCGCTTGGCGGCTGGCTCACCGTGCTGCCGGCGCTGCTGGTGACCGGGCTGATGCTGGGGTCGATCGGGCTGGTGCTGTCGGTCTATATACGGCAGCTGGAAAACTTTGCCGGCACGATGAATTTCGTGATCTTTCCGATGTTCTTCTGCTCGAGTGCGCTCTATCCGTTGTGGAAGCTGCGCGAGAGCGGCGCCAGCTTTCTGTGGTGGGTGGCGCAGGCCAATCCCTTCACCCATGCCGTCGAGCTCATCCGCTTTGCCGCCTATGGCCAGTTCAACGCGGTTGCGCTGCTGGTGGTGCTGGGTGTGGGGATATTGTCCTTCCTGCTGGCCGTGTTCGGCTATGATCCGCAGCGCGGGCAGATGATGCGGAAGGGGCGCGAGTAATGGAGCGGGGCAACCAGCCAATCTGGCTCTACCGGGTGCTGGTGGTGGTGGCGCTTGTCATCGTGTGGTGGCTGGCCTCGCTGGTCGCGGGGCGCAACCTGATCCCTGCACCGCCGGCGGTGTTCGAAGCTGCCATAAGGCTGTTCGGCGACGGCACCATTTATGAAGCCACAGCCAGCTCGCTCGGCATTTATGTGACGGGCCTGCTGCTGGCCATTGCCATTGGCTTGCCCATGGGGCTGATAGCCGGGGGTGTTCCGGTCGTGGGGCGCACGCTCGACCCGTTCTTCAATGCGCTGATGGCGACGCCGCGCGTGGCCTTCATCCCGCTCATCATCGTGCTGCTGGGGCTGGGTTTCTGGGCCAAGATCACCGTGGTGGCGCTGGGCGCGGTCATGCCGATCCTGATCAATACCTATGCCGGGGTGCGCAATGGCGATGCCGAACTGGTGGAAATGGCCCGCTCGGCCGGCGCCAGGCCGGGGCAGGTTTTCAGCAAGATCCTACTGCCGGGCGCGGCGCCGTTCATCATGGTGGGCCTGCGGCTGGGGGCGACGATCGGGCTGATCAATACGGTGGTCGCCGAACTTTATACGGCCGTGCAGGGCCTGGGCGGGTTGCTGGCAATCTATGGAAACACATTCCGCATGGCGCCCTATTTCGTGGTGGTGCTGATCCTGGCCTGCCTGGGCATTGCGGTCGCCGAATTGTTGCGGCTGGTGGAGCGGCGGCTCGACCGCTGGCGCATCGGCACTGGAGGTTGACGATGAAACATCTGCTGGCCATCGCGGCCATATTCTGCCTGGCGGGTTCGGTGCAAGCCGCCGAGCCGCGTGCTGAAATCTGGGACATTCCGCTGGGCACGCCAGTGGGTGAGATCACGGCGGATTTCGTCGACCTGGCCTGTGGCAGCAATGGCGGCCCGCCCTCGCGGCGGCTGGCCAGCTTTGTCGATTTCGCTACCTGCCGGCCAGAGAAAAGCGGGCTGCATGAAGTCTATTTCCGCTATGACGACGAGCAGGAATATATCGCCCGCTCGCTCGAACAGCGCCGGGACGTGCTGCGGTTCGGCGGCACGGTGGTATTCGGTTTTCCGGTGGTCGCCTCGCTGCTGATCGACGACGACGGGCTGGTGCAGGGCCGGCGCGTGATTACCGATCCGCGGCCGGGTAACCAGACCAGCCGCCCCCGCTACGAGTTCTGGACGCTGGGCAACCTGCTGCGCAACCATTTCGGCAGTGGCTGGGCCTGCAGCAATGGCGAGCCGGCCGCCGGTGAAAATCCTGTTGGCACCTATTTCGTCAAATCCGACTGCAGTCTTGAAAGCGAGGCCGGCCGCTTCAGCGTGGGCCAGCATTACCTGCAGAAGCGTGGCCAAAGCTTTATCGACCCGGTGACGACGCGCTTCCAGCCCGACGCCTTCGACAGCATGACGCGGTTCGAACAATTGGCGCCGGGCTTCGAGACGGTAGTCAGCCCCGGTTGAAGAAGGGCGAATTGGGGTCCTCGGTGATGAGGGCCCGGATGATGCCGGTCAGTTCATTGCGCAAGGCGATGAAAGCGGGACTGGTGCGCACCTCGTCGCGGCGCGGGCGCGGCAGGTCGATGGGCACGATGTGGCGCAGGGAATGGGGGGCGGCGCCCATGACCACGACCCGGTCGGCCAGCAGGATGGCCTCTTCCACACTATGGGTCACGAAGAGTGCGGTCGCCCGCCTTTCGCTCCACAAGTGCAGCAGCTCGAGTTGCATGATCTCGCGGGTCTGCGCGTCGAGGCTGGCAAAGGGCTCGTCGAGCAGCAGGATTGACGGGTCGGTGGCCAGTGCCCGGGCCAGCGCCACCCGCTGCTTCATGCCGCCCGAAAGCTCGGCGGGATAGGCACTGGCAGAGCGGCCGAGCCCGACCCGATCGAGCAGGCGCGCCACGATCTCCTTGCGGCGCACCGGTTCGACCCCGGCCAGTTCGAGGCCGAAGCCGACATTGCGCTCCGCCGTTGCCCAGGGGATCAGCCGGAACGACTGGAAGACGAAGCCCATATCCGGACCGGGAACGGGCGTGCGGTCGCCGACCGTGACGCTGCCACCGTCCGGCTTGAGCAGGCCGTTGACCAGCCGCAGCAAAGTGGTCTTGCCGCAGCCAGACGGCCCCAGAATGGTGACAAATTCGCCCGGCGCGATGTCGAGCGAAAAGTCGGCCACGGCCGTCGTGGTGGTTCCACCCGGACGGCCGAAGCTCTTTCGACATGCTTGAGGACGATGGTCTGCGGAGCGGAGTTTGCGATCACCGGTCGGCAGGATCCAGATCGGGAGCGGTGCCGAGGGCAGCCAGCACTTCGTCGGCCACGGTGAAATCCACCCAGGCATCAAGGCCAACAGGTTCAAGACCGGCGAAATCTTCGCCCTTGAAGTTCCAGTCGGCCGTGAAGGCCAGTTCCCTGGCGCTCAACCCGCCATTGACACTCCAGCTCTTGGCATAAGCGGCGGCGAGGCTTTCGAAGTCCGCGCGGGCAAGGTCCGGCCGAGCCGCGCCCATGGCGTCGATCCAGATGGCGGGATCGGCGGCGATATCGCGGGACAGCTTGACCAGCGCGGTCACGACGGCGACGACATCGTCCCGGCGCTCGGTCAGAACCTGGGGCGTCACGACATTGACCTTGCTGACGACGGGCGCCGCGGCGAAATAGGCGTCCGGGTCTACGAGGATGTGCATGCCTGTCTGGTCCGGCAGGGTAGTCCAGGTGCCCAGCGACATGGTGGTGGCATCGATCTGCCCCGCGGCGAGCGCCTGGGCGCGGGCGGCGGGTTGGCCGAGGGCAACTTGGTCGAGCGCGGCCATGTCGATACCCTGGGCGGCCAGCACCTGCTCGCTCAGCCCTTGATCGACACTGCCGACCCGGCCGATGCCGAAGCTGTGGCCGGGGAGTGCCGCCACATCGCCGATCGCTTCCTGCGCGGCGATCATGAAGAATAGCGACTTGCTTGGCGAGGTCACGGCGCGCAGGTCGAGCTGGCCGCTGGCCACCAGTTGCAGCGCGGTATCGACACCGACATTGGCCATCTCGCCTTCACCGGCCTGCAAAGCAACGACGGCGAGCGGGGTCTGCTGTACGCGCACCAGTTCGACATCGACGCCTTCGCGCTCGAAATAGCCGAGCGACAAAGCCAGATCCATGACCGAATTGGGCACGAGAGGCGGCTCAAGGTCGGTGACGATCAGCCGGAACGGGGCGGCGGCGGCCGGGGCGGCTAGGACGGCGGCAATGGCGAGGCTGGCAATGAATTTGAACATTCGTACGCACTCCCTTTTAGTGCGAACAATATAGCCGTCCCTCTCCCCCGGGGCACCGAAAAAATTCCCCTTTCGAGCAGGGATGTTTGCCCTGCTCGCCTTGCCCCAAAACATTCTGGCGGTTAGAGTTTTTCCTCGTATCACGTTGCGCCGCAAGTCGGTCGAGTTGAAGGAAAAGCCATGATCGGCAAGCTGCGGCGAGGCGTATTCGGCGGCCTTGCAATCTCACTTCTGGCCACGCTGATGGCCAGTGCCGCGCCCATCACCCCGGAACGCCTGCTGGCGACGGGAGACGAGCCGCAAAACTGGCTGATGGGAACCGGTGATTATGGTGCTCAGCGCTATTCGGGGCTGGACGCGCTCAGCGCCGAGAATGCGGCGCGCGTCAAGCTGCTGTTCACCGTGTCGCTCGGCCCGATCTCGGTGGGGGAAGGGTTCGAGCATACAAAGCTGTCCGCCCCACTAGTCGAGGACGGCATGGCCTATATGGTCGATCCGTTCGGCATGGTCTACCGGATCGACGTCACCAGCGGCGTCAATGGCCATATCATGTGGACGTCGCCCCGGCTCGAACAGGAGATGGATCCGTGGCTGATCGGCCAGTGGAGCCTGACGCTGCATGGCGACTCCGTCATCCTGGCGGCAGGCGACGGGCGACTGTTCTGGATCGACCGGGAATCGGGCGCGGTGACGCATGAAGCTGCTGTGGCAGACCCGGCAACCGGCTATGTGCTGGCGGCGCCACCAGTGCTGGTGGGCGATACACTGGTGATTGGTGGCGCCGGTGGTGATCGGGGCGCACGGCCGCAACTGACCGGGCTCGACGCCAATGATGGCGCTGTCAAATGGCGCAGCTTCCTCACCGGGGACGAGTTCACCGCCGGCGCTTCGATCCTGCGGACGGGCGCCTATGATGCCGAGTCTGGATTGGTGCTGTGGAGCACTGATGGTCCCGCATCGGCTTATGGCGAGACGCTGCGGGCTGGCGACAATGCCGCCAATGCCCTGCTGGCCGTCGATCCGGAGGATGGTACCATTGCCTGGCAGCGGCCGCTGCTGGCCAGCGATGTGCTTGGATTCAGCGATGCGGCGACGCCGGTTCTGCTGCCGGATGGTGGCGCCGTGCAGGCCGGCGACGACGGCTTCGTGCGCCGGTTCGACGTGACCAGTGGCGCGCTCGATTATGCCGAGCCCTATGTGACGGGCCTCGACTGGTATGACGAACGCGACGCCGACGGCGCGCCCATTTCGACCGGCGACGCCGTGAGCCCGCCGGGTTGTCCCAATATCCTGGCCGAAGACCATATGCCGGCCAGCTACAGCACCCGCACCAACCTGTTCTATGCCGCGCAGAACAATGGCTGCCGGACCGATCTCAGCGCTATCGGCAATCTGGCGGGTGAGGATGAAGGTGGGCTTTATGCCCATAGCACGACCTCGACCGGCGCCCTCTCGGCCATCGACCCGGCCAATGGCGCTGTTATGGCCGAGCATCTGTTCGACTATCCGCTGCAAAGCGGACTGCTGACCACGGCGGGCGGACTGGTGGTGGCGATGACGGCCGACGGCTCGCTGCACCTGCTCGATGACACCACGCTCGATACGCTGTGGAGCCAGCACGTCTCCTCGTTCATGGCGGCGCCGCCGATGAGCTACAGCGTGGATGGACGGCAATATATCGGCATGATCGTGGGTGGTGGGCCGCTCTATAGCGACATCTCGTTCCACTCGCGCGACATGGCGGGCGTGCGGCATCTGGCGGTGTTCGCCGTATTCGGAGTTGAGCCATGAGAATCCTGGCAGCGCTGGCCATCAGTGTGTTGCTGACCGGAGGGGTGCAGGCCCAGCCGGCGGATGTGGCAGCGTTCCTCGATGGAACAAGCATCGATTGCCCCGGCTGCGACCTTGCCGGAGCCGATCTCAAGGGGCGGCATCTGGCGGGGGCGAACCTGGCCGGTGCGGTGCTGACCGGCGCAAACCTGCATGCGGCCCAACTGGGCAAGGCCAATCTCGATGGGGCCGACCTTGGTGGCGCCACGCTGACACGCGCCGATTTCAAGGGCGCGAGCCTGGTGGCGGCAAATCTGGAGGCGGTGCTGGCTTTCGGCGCGGACTTCTCCACCGCTAATCTCGCCGAGGCCAACCTTGCCGGTGGGCGGTTCCAGCATAGCCGGTTCACGCAGGTGCAGGCGCCCGGTGCGCAGGCGGCGGGGGCCGATTTCAAGGGCGCCAGCATGGCCGGCGTCAACTTCAAGCGGGCCGACCTGACCGAAGCCAATCTCAGCAATACAGATTTGCAGGGCGCCAATCTCTATGGCGTCATCGCGACGGGAGCCGGATTCGTGCAGGCCAATATGGTCGATATCGATATGCGTTTCGCCAAGGGACAGCAGGTCGATCTGTGGTCCGCCGACATGACACGGGGGCGGTTTTCGGGCGCCGATCTGCGCGGCGCCAATATGAGCCGCGCCAAGTTCCGATACGGCTTCTTCGAAGGCACCAAGCTGGGGCCGCTGCCACAAGAAACGGGCGCCTGCGCGGCGCCCGTTGGAATTCGCGTCGGTCGATTGCAGCCGCTATTCGATGGTGAAGGCGACCAGCGCGTTGGACTGGATCACCGGCACGACGACGACATTGCCGACATTGTCCTGATCGGCAGCGCCCGGACCGGCATTGCCGACCTTTTCGCTGGTGCCGTCGGCCGAGACCTTGATGAGGTCGCCGGTGAAATTGTCAGTCACCAGCACGGCGCCGTCGGGCAGGCTCGACAGACCATCGAGGTTGCCGAGCGGATCAGCCGAACCGAAATCGGTGATTTCCTTGGTTTCGAGATTCACCGACTTGATATTGCCGGGCTTGATATTCTCGAAGCCGCCGGAGAGATCGCCAATCGAGGCGACGAGCACCTGACCATCCACCAGCAACAGGCCGTTGGCACCGGTCAGCGCCGGATCGGCCAGCCACTGGCTGAACTCGCCATTGTCGATGGCATAGATCGAGCCGCTCATGGTTTCGGTGACCAGCACCCGCCCATCGGGCAGAGCGAGCACGTCGTTGAAGAGGCCGTTTTCGACGGCATGGCGCTCAAGTACTTCACCACTGGTGGCGTCGATCTCGAGGACTTCGCCATTGGTGGCCACGTAGAGCCGGCCATTGGCCAAGTCGATACCGCGCGGCGCATTGAGGCCGTCGGTGAACTTTTCGGTGACGATGGAACCGTCCGGATTGGCCTTGGCCACATAGCCCTGGCCGTTGGAGGACTGGTCCGGGCTGTTGATGTTGGTGACGTAGATGGCGCCGCCGGCCTCGTCATAGACGACCGATTCAGGCATGGCGTAGCCCTCGGCACGCCAGGCTTCGGCGAGCTGGGCATGGGCCGGCGTGGACAGGGCGGCGAGAACGGCGGTGGAGGCAGCGAGCAGCCAGTGCGACGTATGGCGCATGTGAATCTCCTATCAATGACTTTGAACAAAAGTGCGCCCGCAGGCGCCCAGGGGTGCAATGCACCGGAAAAGAGCTCCCCGGGAACCAGTCCCGGGGAGCGATGAGCGTTATTCCGCCGAAGCGACGGCGCCGTCCTTGACTTCGAAGACCCAGACCACGCCGCCCTGCGGCACGTCCGAGCTGATGCCGAAGTGTTCGGCAATCACGGTGTTGTTGAACACCGCATCAACGCCGTAGCCGGCCTGCACGGCGACATACTGCTTGCCATCGACCTCGAAGGTCGAAGGCGTGCCGATGACGCCGGAGTTGAGCTTCTGTTCCCACAGCACATCACCGTTTTCCGCATCATAGGCGCGGAACATGCGGTCATTGGTGCCGCCCGAGAAGATCAGGCCGCCGCCGGTCGCCAGAATCGGACCCCAGTTACCCGAGCGCGGGAACTTGTGCTCCCACTTCATTTCGCCGGTGGCTACGTCCCAAGCCTGGACCGAACCGATATATTCGGCATCGTCGGTAACCTGGAATTCCAGCGAGTCGAAACCGATGAAGGGCTGGCCAGCTTCGTATTCAACTTCGGCGCCGGTCAGTTCGGTGCACATGTTGGCGTTGGCCGGGATGTAGAGCAGCCCGGTATCGGGGCTATAGGCCGTGGACGGCCAATCGCGACCGCCATGGACCGACGGGCAATAGGTCTTGGTCGTGCCCGTGGACGGCTTCTTGCTCTCGTCATAGCTGACGCGGCCGGTTTCCGCATCGATGTCGGTGATCACGTCGCCCGGAACGTATTTCTCGCCCCAGATGAAGTTGATCGGGCCTTCCGACGTACGTTCCAGCGCCCAGAGGATGCCGCTGCGGGTCGGATTGACCAGGCCCTTGACGGTTTCGCCATCCTTGTTGGGAAGGTCCACCAGGATCGGGGCCGTGACCTCGTCCCAGTCGAACGATTCATTGTGGCTGTACTGGAAGTGACCCTTGATCTCACCGGTCTCGACATCGAGAGCGATGGTCGAAGCGGTATAGAGGTTGTCGCCAGGGCGCTGGTCGCCCATCCAGGGACCGGCATTGCCGACGCCCCAATAGACCAGCTTGCTCTCGGGGTCGTAGTTGCCCGTCGACCAGGTCGAACCGGCACCGGTCACATAGGCACCAGCCGGCCAGGTATCGCCACCCGGCTCATCGGGAGCCGGGATGGTGTAGGTCTTCCAGGCTTCCTCGCCGGTCTCAGCATCATAAGCGGCCACGAAGCCGCGGATGCCGTATTCACCGCCCGAGACGCCGATCAGCACCTTGCCGTCGGCAACCAGCGGCGCCAGCGTCATGTAGTAGGCTTCATCGACATTGGCGACTTCGGTGGACCAGACTTCTTCGCCGGTCTTGGCATCGAGCGCCACGAGCGTCGCGTCATGGGCGGCATAGAACACCTTGTCACCCAGCACGGCCACGCCACGATTGGTGGGGTGGGACGGGTTGGTGTTCTCGGTGATGTCGGCCGTGTATTTCCAGTAGAGCTGGCCGGTGGCCGCATTGAGCGCAAACACATGGTGCTCGGGCGTGGTGACGAACATCACGCCATTGACCACGACCGGTGGGGATTCGTGGCCTTCCACGACGCCGGTCGAATAGGACCAGGCCGGAACGAGCTGGGCCACGTTATCCTTGTTGATCTGATCGAGCGGGCTATAGCCCTGACCATCATAGGTCCGGCGATACATGGGCCAGTCACCCGGCGCCGGATTGACCAACTGGTCTTCAGTGATCGGGGGGTAGTCGGTGATTCCAAAGGAATCCTGCGCGTAAACAGCGCCCAGCATCAGCACAGATGCCAGAGCTACAAAACCAAGATGCTTGGCTTGCATAATATCCTCCAACTAATATTTTTTTACGATTGGGCGCCGACTTCGGCGTCAAACCCTTCCTTGATGACGATCTGGTCGTCTTCGACCGCGATCACCAGGCTGGCCAGCCGATGCTTGGCCGGCCCCTTTTCCACGACGCCATTATTGGCCGGATCGAATTCGGACCCATGGCACGGGCAACGCATGATTCCCCGGTCGGGGAGGAAGGACTTCACCTCGCACCCGGCATGGGTGCAGATGGCGGAATAGGCCATCAGGCCATCCGCGCCGCGGCCCTCGGACTCGCTGCCGACATTGGCGGGGTCGACCTTGACCACGGCGATCTTGTTCTTGTTGCCCTTCTTGACGTTGCCGGCAGCATCCTGGGCATAGGCGATCACGACGGTCTTGGCCGTGGGATCGATATCGGCCGGCGTCAGCACGGCGCCGCCCTTGGAATTGACCAGGATATCGCCAGGCGCCGGGCCATCGTCTTCCTGGGCCTGCACCGCGGCCCCAGTGGCGGCCAGGACACCCATGCCGGCAATGGCTGAAAATAAGGTACGGCGGTTGATGACATTGTCCTCCGCCAGGCAAACATCATCATTCTCGCGCTCAACACGCGAGTTGGACTTAGGCATACAAAATTCTCCTCAACAGAATCTCGGGGGACCAACGCCGCTTTCTGCGCAGGCATCGCTGCCAACCTACGACTAGATCGGTTGGCGAGCAAGTATCTTCTGGACGGTTTTTTTGAATCTCACAGACGTGACTTCCCGAAGATCACATTTTGTTTTTCAGTATATCCAAATATCTCAGGTTTAATTTCTGCTAATTTTCGGATTATATCAATGTTACTTAAATATTCCGGCTTGGCCGAATGTTCTTCCCTGAGCCCTTTAGCTGCCTATCGGCAAAGGAAAACGATACAGGTCATTCAGCGTCAATTGACGATACATTGGACATTATCGCTAATACACAGAATGTCAGTACAGCGCCCTCGCTTCAGAAATAGACATAGATACCAGTGGTTTAATACGACACTTTCGTAGCATACAATCTGCCGGCGCGATGTGGCAGGGCCGATTTTCCTGCGCCGGACAGCAGGCGTAAACTCTCCCTTCCATACCAGAGACTGGCGGCGCGGCAGTAAGCGCCACCGTGCCGGCAATCAACAAGCGGCAGTTCAATGCAACGCATTGCTGCACATCAGATTCCTGCAAATGGCGGGGCGTTTTAGCGCCTACGCAGCCAGGATCAGGTCAGCGGCCTTTTCTGCGACCATCACGGTCGCGGCGTGGATATTGGTGGAGGGAATTACCGGCATGACCGAGGCGTCGCAGACGCGCAAGTCGCGGATACCCTTGACGCGCAGGTCGGGCGTCAGGGCGGCGTCAGCGCCCTGCCCCATGCGCACCGTGCCGCAGGGATGGAAGACGGTGGCGGCGGTTTCGCGGACATAGTCGGCGAGGGCGGCGTCGCTATCGGTATCGATCGGAGCGACGCGGCGGGCGGTTATGGCCTGAAGCGCGGGTTGCCGCGAAAGGTTCATGCAGAGACGCAGTCCGGCCAAAGTGGCGGCCATGTCGCGGTCGTCAGCGAGATAGTTCGCCTGGATCGCCGGTGACGCGGCGGGATCGGGGCTGGCGAGGCGGATGGTGCCGCGGCTATGGGGGCGGCAGACGCAAACGCTATAGACGAAGCCTTGCGTCGGGCCGAGGCCGCGCTGGTAATCCTCGATGAGGAAATTGGCGAACTGGATCTGCACGTCGGGGGCATGATCGCTAGAATCGCCACGCGGCAGGACATCGGCGAAAAGGCAGGCTTCGGTGGCGGCAATGGCGAGCGGGCCACGGCGGGCGAAAGCATATTCGAGCCCCGCCGCGACCTGGCGCAGGGGATTTCTCATGACGCCATTGAGGGTGAGGACATCGCGGCTGTGATAGCCGGTGCGGGCCAGGACATGGTCCTGCAGGCCGTCGCCGACCGGTAGATCGGCAATGGGAGCGATATCCATGTCGCGCAGATGCGCAGCCGGGCCGATGCCCGAGAGCATGAGCAGTTGCGGCGTGTTGGTAACGCCGGCGGCAAGAATGGTCTCGCGTCCGGCGCGGATGGTGTGTTGGCTGCCATCGGCGAGGCGCAGCCTGACGCCGGCTGCCCTGCCCTCTTCCATGATCAGCGAGGAGACCGTGGCGCCCAGCACCGAGAAAATCCCGGCCTGCCGGCGAAGGGCCGGCCGCAGATAGGCATCGGCCATGGAGACGCGACGACCGCGCTCAATATTGGTGGGAGCAAGGCCGGCGCCGTGCAGGCGGGCACCGTTGAAATCGGGATTGGCCGCATGGCCGGCTTGCTGCGCGGCGGCGACGAAGGCGCGCGCGGCGGCCGAGGGCCGACCGTTGGAGACGGGTACGGGGCCTTCATAGCCATGCAGCGCGGTATCATCGGAAGGGGCGAGCATGCGCTCGGAGCGGCGGAAATAGGGGAGTACTTCGTCGAAGGACCAGCCGGATGCGCCGGATTTGGCCCAGCCATCGAAATCCTGCCGGGCGCCGCGCAGCCAGACAAGGCCATTGACGCTGCTGGAGCCGCCAAGCACGCGGCCACGGGGAAAGCTCAATTGCCTTCCGCCGAGGGCAGGTTCGGGCTCGGTGCGATAGTCCCATAACACGGAGGGATTGCGGACCAGCTTGCCGAAACCGAGGGGCACGCGAATCCAGGGATTGCTATCGGCGCCGCCGGCCTCGACCAGAGCGACGGTGACGCCGGGCTTTTCAGTCAGCCGGGCCGCCAACACGCAGCCAGCCGAACCGGCGCCGACAATGACGTAGTCGACGTGATCCGGCGCGTTCAATTCGGCCATGACAAGCTCCGGCAGAGGCAACAGGATGGGATTTCGGGCAGGGAAAGGCGCCCGGGACTGTCGTCCCGGGCGCTGCGTTAGTATTAGAACTGCGCTTCGATGCGCTGCTGCATGGCGGCAGCGGCGTCCTCGGGGGACTTGAAGCCGAGTACGGCCGACTGGAACTCTTCCATGAATATCTGGCCGGTTTCGGCCGCGGCATCATAGTGGGAGGGCAGCATGACGGCGTTGGCGATGGCCTCGGCTTCCGCCTGCCAATAAGGCAGCATCTGCTGGACGCGTTCATCGTCATAGGCAACCGGGCGGATCGGCCCGTTGCCATTGACGGCGGCGCGGATGGTGGCATCGGGACCTGACAGGGTGCGGACGAAGTCCCAGGCGAGGTCCTTGTGGGGGGAATTGGCCGGGATCACCATGGCCCAGATTTCGGTCATGGCGACGACGGCGGGTTCGGCCCCTTCCCGTGCGGGAATGGCAGCGACCAGCACCTGGCCCGGATATTTGGCGGCATCGGCGCTGTTGAAGGTGCCGTAGCGAGCGAAGGGGTCGAAGGCGAGGCCGGTGCGGCCCTGCTGGACCAGGGTGATGACCTCGTCGATGCTGAGCGTGGCCAGGTTAGGCGGCAGGACGCCTTCCTCGAACAGGGCGCGCATCGTGGTCAGGGCTTCGATCATTTCCGACGAATTGGCCGTGACATTCATGTCCTGGTCGAACAGCTCGGCGCCGAAGCCGGCAAACAGCGACAGGATGGCGAAGGGGCCAGAACCGGCGGGGACGGTCAGGCCGTAGACCTGGTTGCCATCTTCATCCTTGCGGGTGAGCGCGCGAGCATATTCGACCACCTGCTCGATCGAGGTGGGCGGACCCTGCAGGCCGGCCGCTTCGATATTGGCCATGTTGTAATGCATGCCGGTGGTGGCGTGGCGGAAGGGGATGCCGAAGACGTGGTCATCGATGGTGAGGCCCGCCAGGAGCTTTGCCGGAATGCCGTCGGCATCCTCGATGGGCTGGTCGGCCATGTAGCCGTCGAGCGGCTCGAGCATGCGGGTCAGGCGGGGCGTGGCGTATTTGTTGATGATGAAAGCCACGTCGATCGAGCCCTGGGGCAGGGTCAGTTCGCGCAACAGGCGATCATGCAGCGGATCGATGTCGGCGGTGATCCAGTTGAGATTGACGTTATTCTGCTGGGCCCATTCGCCCATGATGTCGCCGCCGCCCGAACCGGCCCCCAGGCCACGCGCCACGTTTTCGTGCACGCGGTGGGAAATGATGGTGAGCGTGGTGGCGTCCTGCGCGGCACTCGGCCCGATCAGGGCTATGCCCGCAAGCGCCGTCGCGGCGATAAGTCTGGCAAGTTTCATCAGAGGTTTCCTCCCATTGGATTTAGAAAAGGCTGGCGTGATCCCCGGCTGATTCAACCGGGAGATTGAGGGGCAGGCGCACGAAAGCGCCCACGGCAAAGGGGTTTGAAGGCGTATCGAGGCTCAGGTGCTCTGGCGCTCGATGATGGAGAAGCCGGTGTCGAGCGGGAGCGGGCGCGCACCCTGCCCCTCGATGCGATCGAGAATCATCTGGGCGGCCTGGCTGCCGATCTCGCGGGCACCCACCTGAACGGTGGTCAAAGCCGGTACCGTGACCTCTGAAATGTCGAGATTGGAAAAGCCCATCACGGCAATGTCGCCCGGCACCGCAAGGCCGCGACGCTGGCACTCGAACAGCGCGCCGGCCGCCAGCAGGTCGTTGGTGCAGAAGACCGCATCCACCTTCTGGTCCTGGCGCAGCATTCGATCCATGGCCGCACCACCTTCCATGAAGGATGACGGGGCGGGCGATTTGATGCTGATCGCCTGCGGGTCGGCGAGACCGGCCTTGCGCAAAGCCGCACTGAACCCCTCGAGACGCTGCATCGAGCGGCGATCCGTGCCGCCGATGAAGCCCAAACGGCGATAGCCCCTGTCGATGAGGAAGCGCGCCGAAGCCGCTGCCGCATCGGGATTGGAGAAGCCCACCGCCATGTCGATGGGTTCGGTAATGAGTTCCCAGGTTTCCACCACAGGCGTGCCAGCGTTCAGCAGCAATTCGCGGCTGGGCGGCGTGATCACCGCACCGGCTACCACGATCGCATCGACCCGGCGGCCGAGAAAAGCCTGCAGAATGGAAAGCTCCTGCTCCGGATCGTAACCGCTCTGGCTGAGCATCAACTCGTAGCGCGCTTCCCGCAGCACGCTCGACAGGCCACTGATGGTTTCGGAGAAGATGGGGCTGGCAATGGCGGGAACCAGAGCACCGACGATGCGCGAGCGCTTGCCGGCCATGCTGCCCGCCATCAGGTTGGGCAGATAGCGCAGCCGCGCGGCAGCCTCGTGCACGCGCTGCCTGGTCTCTTCCGACACCAGATCGGGCTGACTGAAGACGCGGGAAACCGTGGCCAGGGACACCTTGGCCTCGACTGCCACATCCTCCATGCGATGTGACTTTCCATCCCGCATGGACGGGGCCTTCGAGCCTGATTTCATTGAACACTTCAACCATGCGCGGGGCGCTTCCTCAACCCTTGACAGCGGCAGTCCTAACAGATATCGACGCAATATGTAAGCGCTTTCATAGCGTTTGCAAGGAAAGATTTAGCTCAACTCAGCAGGTGCAGGATGGAAGACGAAATGGAGCGAGCGTTTACGAGGGCGCTGCGCAGCAGCGACACGACCCTCAGTCGGTTCAATCCGCTGTCCCGAATCCTGTTCGTCAACGACTTCGACAACGGCACCAATGGCTGGTGCGAATTGAGCGGCAATCACGACAACAACCTGGACAATCTGCGCACCAAGGCGCGCGACCTGCGTCCGCCCCAGCTCAGCTCGATGACCTTTTTCGACACGGGCACGCATGGGTCGATCGACGGCACCTATGCCATGAAGCTGGCGACCCGCCCGACGCCCGGCCATATGAGCCAGGCGATCAAGCGCTTCACCTATGCCAAGCGCGGCGCGGTGCAGTTCGAGATGTATTTCACCTTCAAGGCGGAGACGGTGCTGAAGCCTTCAGGCGCCGATACCGGCAATTGGGACGGCAACCAGGATGTGTCGGCGTCATCGTTCGGCGACTTCACGCTCAGCAATGACGTGGGCGAGGGCGAAGACGGCGAGCGCTATCACTGCGCGCTGCGCTACATGAACTCCGACAACACCGGCAAGCTGGTGCAGAAGTGGTATTACAAGACCTCGGTGCAGCCCACGACCAAGATGGAGCGCAACGGCACCGCAGCCTCGCCGGTCGACTACCACGTCATCAATCCCGAGGACTGGGAAGAAGTGCCGGGCGGCCACCAGCCGCTGTGCTACAATGAAATCCCCACCAAGGCGAACTGGCACTACCTGCGCTGGGTGTTCGACACCGAGACGCGCCGCAACCGCGAATTGCAGGTCAACGACCTGACGCTGGACCTGCGGGACATTCCCGTGCCGCTTTACGAACACCCCTACTGGGGCTGCGAGCGGCTGCTCAATTTCTGTCTCGACGTGCGCACCCACACCAATGTGCGGAATTTCCTGTGGGTGGATTCGGCTGTCGTATCGGTGGACTGGTGATGGCAATGCGCAGATTTTTTTCGGCTGTTCTGGAACAGAGCAACACCTATAGCGAGGCGTTCTGCACCGAGCCCTTCGAGGCCGGATGGGCGAGCGAAGCCCGCTGGTTCATCCGGATCCTGGATGCCAGTGACGGAGCGGGTATCGAAGCCATGCCCCAGGTCTCGCCCGACGGGCTATTGTGGTGCGACGACGAGGACCGGCCCGACCCGGTGAAGCTGGCTGGCAATGCCGCCGAGCCCGTCATGGTGAGCTTCAAGCAGCGCGAATTCGGCAACTGGCTGCGCCTTAAGGTACGGTTGTCGGGGGATCAGCCCAAGGTCAAGGTACTCATCTACCTGGCTCTCAAGGAGTAGCACGGCCCCGCATGGGAGCGCCCTGCGCGCTCCCAACGCCCGGCCCAGGCACGATTGGAAACTTGCATGAAGACACCAGACAGAGGCGCGTTCCTGCTGGCCGCTCCGGCCCACCTGTTGCTCGCCATAACCATTACCATTCCGGCCGTGTATATCCTGTGGCTGAGTCTCAATGACTCGACCTTCGGCACGCAGCTAACCTTTGTGGGCCTGAGCAACTATTTCGACGTTTTCGCTGACCCCAGCTTCTGGAATGCGGCCAAGAACACGTTCTTCGTCGTCAATGGCATCGTCTATGTCGAAATCCTGCTGGCGACGCTCATCGCCGCCGTCCTGGTGTCGGGCGTGCCGTTCCGGCCGGTGCTGATCGCCATTATCCTGGTGCCCTATGCGGCATCGGAAGTGGTGACGGTGCTGGTGTGGAAATCACTGATGAATCCCAGCTATGGCATGATCGGCCGGGCGCTGATCGACCTGGGCATGGGACTGAACTGGAGCGTATCGCCCTCCGACGCGCTGGTGCTGGTGGGCATTATCAGCGTGTGGCAGCACCTGCCCTTCTCGTTCCTGCTGATCTATGCCGGCATGATGGCGATCCCCAGATCGCTCTACGAGGCCGCGGCCATCGACGGGGCGGGAACCATCCAGACCTTCTTCAAGGTCACCCTGCCCCTGCTGGTCCCGACAATCCTGGTGGCCATCATCTTCCGGTTCGTCTTCGCCTTCCGACTGTTTTCGGAAGTCTGGCTGCTGACCGGCGGCGGGCCGGCCCGCATGACCGAGGTGCTGGCGGTCTATCTCTATCGGGATGCCTATCGCACCGGCGATTTCGGCGCGGCGGCGGCTACCGGCTGGCTGATGGTGGTCGGCACGCTGCTGTTTGCCTCGGTTTACCTCTGGTTCATGCATCGCGGCATGAGGAACGGCAATGTCTGACATTATCGAGCGCCTGCTCAAAATCCTGACCATCATCGTGATTGCCGTCTGGTCGCTGTTCCCTATCGCCTTCGTGGTAGTGTCTTCGATCAAGCCGCCTGGCGATATCTTCGCCTATCCGCCGAAATGGCTGTTTACGCCGACGCTGCAGAACTATGTCGACCTGTGGCTGGAATTCGGCGAGTTCTTCCACACACTGGGCAACAGCATCATCGTATCGATCGGGGCCACCGTGTTCACGACGGCGGTGGGCTTCATGGCCGGCTATGTCTATTCGCGCTATTCGGGCCGGCTCATTGCAGCCAGCGCGCTCTACATGATCGCCATCCGCCTGCTGCCGCCCATCGTGGTGACACTGCCGCTGTTTCCCATCGTTTCGTGGCTGCGGCTCAGCGACACCCATATCGTGCTGATCCTGCTCTATTCGGCCTTCTGGGTGTCGCTGGTCACGGTCATCCTCAAGACCTTCATCGACGAGATTCCGCGCGAGCTGGACGAGGCAGCGGAGATCGACGGAGCCAGCCAGTGGCAGATCCTGATGCGGGTCATTTTGCCGCTGACGGCGCAGGGCCTGGCGGCCGGCGCGATCTTCGTCTTCATCTTCGCCTGGAATGAATTCCTGTTCGCGCTGATCTTCACCACCTCGCAGGCCAAGACGGCGCCGCTGGTGCTGTCCGAAGTGATGGACGCCATCTATGGCACGAGCTGGGGGGTGCTGTTTGCCGGGGTCACCATTCAGTTGCTGCCGGTGCTGTTGCTTGTCGTGCTGGCCAACCGGCTGATCGTGGCCGGGCTGACCGCCGGATCGGTGAAGGGGTAGCGCCATGGACGAGAGCAAAACCATGACCATGCCAGGACAATCACAATATGCAGGCCTGGCCAGCAAGGTGGCGGTGGTGACCGGCGGCGCCAGCGGGATCGGGGCGGAGATCGTCACGCGGCTCGCCCGGCACGGGGCAAGGGTGGCGATCGTCGATATCGACGATGCCAGTGCAGCAGCTTTACAGGAGAGCCTCAAGCGCGAGGGCAAGGGCGAGAGCCGCTATTACCGCTGCGATCTGACCTCGGTGGACAGCATCACCGAGACCTGCGCGCGGATCGAAAGCGAGTTTGGGCCGGTGCAGGTACTGGTCAACAATGCGGCCAATGACGTGCGCCATGACTTGGACAGCGTGGATGAGGCGCGGTTCGATGAGCTGATCGCGGTGAACCTGCGCCACCAGTTCTTCATGACCAAGCATTTGCGCAAGGGCATGGCCGCGTCGGGCGGGGGCGCCATCATCAATATGGGTTCGCATGCCGCCTATATCGGGGCGGCCGCCATGCCGGTCTATGGTGCGGCCAAGGCGGGTGTCTTCGGGCTGACACGGGCCTTTGCGCGCGAACTGGGACGGGATCGGATCAGGGTGAACCAGGTGGTGCCCGGCTGGGTGCTCACCGAAAAGCAGCGCCAACTGTGGTGGTCGCCGGAAGCCGAGCAGCGCCGGCGCGACGGCCAGTGCATTGCCGATGAAATCCTGGCGGGCGATGTCGCCGAAATGGTGCTGTTCCTGGCCTCGGACAGTGCGCGGTTGTGCACCAACCAGAGCTGGTTCGTCGATGGGGGGCGCAATTGACCGCCGCACCACGCCGCATCATTACCGGGACGGTCGAAGGCCGGTCACAGATCGTCAGTGTCGATCAGGGTGGTGGTTTCCTGGCGACCGGTGCCGGTGGCGGGATACACGAAATCTGGTCGAGCACGGCGCAAGCGCCGATGGGGGACACGGCAGGCAGTGAAGCGCCGCCCGCGTTTGCCCCCGGACCTGATGGCAGCAGTTGCCGGCTGGTCCGCATTCCGCCCGATGCCGAGCGCTGGAGCGATCCGGAAGCGGCGGCACGGGCAGCGGCGGCCATCGGCCAGGAGCGGCCGGCGCACTGGATGGCGCGCCATCCCGGCATGCATGTGACATCAAGCCTCGACTATGTGCTGGTGCTCGAAGGCGAGGTCGTCGCCGTGATGGAGGATGGGGAAATCGCCCTGGCCCCCGGCAACGTGCTGGTGCAGCGCGCCACGCCGCATGCGTGGAAAAATCCCGGCAAGGTCGCGGCCTTGCTCTTCGTGACCATGATTGGATTGAACGCGCCAGTGCCGGCCTGAAGCCGCCTGCCGCACACAGATGAAGGGGCCCGATATGGCCGACGTCGAAATCAGAAATGTCGAGAAGCTCTATGGAACGGTGAAGGCCATCAAGGGCGTTTCGCTCTCCATCAGGGATGGCGAACTCACCATCCTGGTCGGGCCATCCGGCTGCGGCAAATCTACCCTGCTGCGCATGATTGCGGGGCTCGAAAGCGTGGAAGCGGGCGAGATCGGGATCGACGGGCGCGTGGTCAATAAGGTCAAGCCCAAGGACCGCGACATCGCCATGGTGTTCCAGAATTATGCGCTCTATCCGCATATGAGCGTACGGCAGAATATGGGGTTCAGCCTGTCGCTGGGCCGGGTGAACAAGGCCGAGACCAATCGCCGGGTCGAGGAAGCCGCCGCCATTCTGGGGCTGACGGAATATCTGGAGCGGTTTCCGCGCCAGCTATCGGGCGGGCAGCGCCAGCGCGTGGCCATGGGCCGCGCCATCGTGCGTAGTCCCAAGGTGTTCCTGTTCGACGAACCGCTATCCAATCTCGACGCCAAGCTGCGCGTGCAGATGCGCATCGAGATCAAGGCGCTGCACCAGAAGCTGGGGGCGACCATGGTCTATGTGACGCATGACCAGATCGAGGCCATGACCATGGCCGACAAGATCGTGGTGATGCGCGACGGGCTGATCGAACAGACGGGAACGCCGATCGAGCTTTACGAGCAGCCGGCCAATACGTTCGTGGCGCAATTCATCGGCAGCCCGTCGATGAACCTGCTGTCCGGCGAGATTGCCGATGGGGGCTTCAAGCTCGATGGCGGCATCACGCTGCCGGTGCCGGCGAAGGGGGTGGAGGGCCCCTGCTCCTATGGCATACGGCCGGAGCATATCCGGCTGGACCCGGCAGGCGTTGCCGCACAGGTGCTGGCGGTGGAGCCGACCGGCCCGGAAACCCATGTGCATGTGCAGGTGGGCAAGCAGATGCTGGTCTGCGCCTTCCGCGACCATGAGCCGATCCAACCGGGGACAGTCATTTCGATCCTGCCGGATGCCAGTCGCGTCCATGTCTTCGCAGCCGATGGGACGCGGGTGGGCTAGAAATAGCCGGCTTCGGCATGCGGCCCGTGGTGGTCGCGATAGACCAGGAGCGTGCGTTCGTAGCTGCATAAGACGCGGCCATCGGCGGTAGCGCCGCTGGTGGCGACGCGCACAATGCCCTGACCGGGGCGCGATGCGGATTCGCGGCAGGAAAGGACTTCGGAGCGGGCGAGGACATAATCGCCATCCCGCGCAGGGGCGGGGAAGGCGACATTCTCCCAGGCCAGATTGGCCACGACCCGGCCGAAGGCGCGGGTGGTTGCGGCGACGAGGAGACTGACCAGCCAGGTTTCCGAGATGGCCGCAATGCCGTCGCCGGCAAAGGCGGCGGCCTGGGGATCCACCAGCACCGGGGCATGGTCACCCGCGATCAAGGCGCGACTGCGGGCTTCGCGCCAATCGAGCAGGAAGCCAGGGCGGTGCTCGACGGCGAGGCCGGGCTGCAGCTTGGTGAAGTCGATGCCGATGATCTCGCCGAAGGCGCCGTTACTCTGTTGCTGGTGCGAGGGGTAGTGCATGTCAGGCTCCGAAACTGGCCGGCAGTCGGCCAGCCGCGCTGCGGCGATAGATGGCGAAGGAGCAGCCGATATCGGCAATGGCGGCGCCATCGGGCCGGACCAGTGCAATGGCGGCTTCCACCGAACCGCAATCGGGATCGTCGGCGAGCGGCGCAGTAGCGACGATACCGGAGCGGGCATAGAGGGTATCGCCGCCGCGCACCGGGGCGGTGAGGCGGATGGAAGAGAAGCCGAGAATGCGGCGGCGGCGGCCGAAGGTCTTCCAGCCGAGACCGATGGCATATTGCAGGGTCAACGTACTTACCACGAGCGGCACGCCGAATTCGGTGGCCTGAGCGTAGTGGTGGTCAAAATGGATCATCGCCTGATTGAGGCTGGCCAGCGCCTCATCGGCATTGGCGGTTTGCGACACGGTGATGCCGGGGCGGTGATCGAAGACCTGGCCAGGGGCGAATTGCTCGAACCACAGGCCGACCGTTTCGCGAATGCGGTTGTCGCCCACGGGATCGAAGGCGGCGAAGGTGTCGCTCATGATGAGAGTCCCGCGCGATTGAGTGTATGGCGTGCCATGGCGGCGACGGGGGCGTCGATCATCAGACCGTCGAGGGTGGTGACGCCCTGCCCGGTCCAGGCGGAGAGTATGGCGCGGGCATGGGTGATCTCGTCGGCATCAGGCGCGAAGGCGGTCTGGATGGTGCCGACCTGATCGGGATGGATGGCGAGCTTACCGGTATAGCCGAGCGCCCGCACGCGGGTGGTTTCATCCGTGAGAGCCGGGCCTGGTTCGCGGTTCAGCAGGGGCACGTCGAACAGAGCGAGCCGACGCCGCGCTGCCAGGACCAGTGTGCTGCGCGCCAGAAGGAGCGGTTCCCAAGCGAGGGTGGTCCCGAGGTCGGCGGCGAGGTCGGCGCCGCCGAGGCCGAGGGCGTCGCCGGGCTGCAGGGATGCGGCAATCGCCGTAGCGTGGTCCAGGCCGCTGGCGGATCTCGATAAGGGCCAGAATGGGGAGATTTGTGTTTGGCAGATGCGCCTGCAGCAGGGCCACATCACGCGGGGACTCGACCTTGGGCAGCACAATGCCATCGGCCGCCAGACCTTCGAGGCTCAAGAGATCCTGCAGACCCGAGCGTGTATCCGGCGCGTTGATGCGGACGAGGATTGGCGGACCATCACTACGGCTGGCGAGTAAGTGCAGCACATTGGCGCGGGCCGCGTCCTTGTCGGCCGCCGGCACGGCATCTTCGAGATCGATAATGATGCCTTCGGGCGAGGCGCGCAAAGCCGACTCAAACCGGTCGGGCCGGTTGCCGGGCACGAAGAGCAGGCAGCGTGCTGCCATTACATTTTCCCGCATTGCCAACCTTTTCCCCCATGTCCTCGGCACTGGCTTGACAATGTCCGGACAACCGGACAATGTCAAGGTGAAAACGGACTTGGGAGATGTCACTTCATGGGCCTGCTGTCGGGCGTCAGGATCCTATCGGTCGAGCAATATGGCGCCGGGCCTTTTGGCACGCAGGCGCTGGCCGATCTGGGGGCCGAGGTCATCAAGATCGAAAATCCCCATGATGGCGGCGACGTTTCGCGCTCGCTTGGCCCCTATTTCCAGCCCGACCTGCCCGAGACGGCAAAAAGCCTGTTCTTCCAGTCGATCAACCGGAACAAGAAGAGTCTGGCGCTGGACCTGTCCAAGCCCGAGGGCAAGGCGGTGTTCCGCGACCTGGTGCGCCATGCCGATGCCGTGGCCTGCAATCTGCGGGGCGACGTGCCCGACCGGCTGGGCCTGACCTATGCGGCGCTGGCCGATATCAAGCCCGATATCGTGTGCTGCCACCTGACGGCCTATGGCCGGGATTCCTCGCGCGCCACCTGGCCGGGCTACGACTATCTGGTGCAGGCAGAGACCGGCTATTTTGCGCTCAATGGCGAGCCAGGCGCCGTGCCGACGCGGTTCGGGCTGTCCATCATCGATTTCATGACCGGCTATTGCCTGGCGCTGGCGCTGGCCGCCGGCCTGTTCGACGCGCGGCGCAGCGGCAAGGGCCGCGATATCGACGTAAGCCTTTACGATGTGGGGCTGGCCAATCTCAACTATATGGCGGCCTGGGCGATGAATGGCGGCTATCAGCCGGAACGTTCCGAGCGCTCGGCGCATCCTTCTCTGGTACCGTGCCAGCTGTTCCCGACGCGCGACGGCTGGGTCTATATCATGGCCAACAAGGAAAAGTTCTTCCCTCTGCTCTGCAAGCGGCTCGGCGTGCCCGAGCTGGCCGACGATCCGCGCTTTGCCGATTTCGCCGGGCGGCTGGCGCATCGGGAACAGTTGACCGCATTGCTCGACCCACTGTTCCGCCAACGGAATACCGGCGAATGGATCGAAATGCTGTCGGGTGTCGTGCCCTGTGCGCCGATCCTGAGCATGACCGAGGCATTGAAGGCGCCGTTTACCGGCGAGCGCGGCATGGTGGCCGAGTTGCGCCATCCCAATGGCGGCAGCGCCAAGGTGGTGGGCTCACCCTTCCGCACCGGGGACGCGGCAGACACCCTGCCCGCACCTGCGCTTGGTGACCATACCGACAGCATACTGGCCGACATCGGCTATGATGGACCGCGCATCGCCGCCTTGCGGTCGCTGGGTGTGCTGGCATGAGAGCGAAGGCACGCGAAAGCCTCGACCTGCTGCTCGAACGAGCCGGACTCGAGGCAGGCGCTGCGGCGGATGTGGATTTCAGCGGTGACGACCCGCTGGTGCCCAGCCGGCTGCGCTATGGCGCCGCCACCGCGTCCGCTTTGGCCGCCAATGCGGCCGGCGTGGCCGCGATCTGGCAGCACCGGACGGGACGGCGTCAGCGTGTAGCTGTCGACCTAGGCCGCGCCGTGCATGTCGGGCTGCGCACCACTTTTCATCTGCGGCAGAACGGCCACGCCTTCCGCGTGGGCAGCTGGACACGGGGCGAGAACTTCTTCCGGACGGCCGACGGGCGCGTGGTCTACCTGTTGCGCAACAATGGGCGCGGGACCATAACGCAGGACCTGGTGGGGCTGCTACGCGCCTCCAACGACACCGCGGGAATTGCCGAGGCCGTTGCCGGCTGGCAAGCGGACAAACTCGAAACCGCGCTGGCCGAGCGAAAGCTGCCCGGCGTCATCGTGCGGCAGCCTGAGGAATGGCTGGTCCATCCCCAGGGGCGCTGGCTGACGGCGCGGCCCGGTTTTTCCATCGAGAAGATCGGCGATAGTCCCGCTGAACCCCTTGGGCCGGCGAAGCGGCCGCTGGACGGATTGCGTGTGCTCGACGCGTCGCATGTCATCGCCGGCCCCGCCGTTGGCCGACTGCTGGCCGAACAGGGCGGCGATGTGCTGCATGTGGTCAATCCGGCCGAGCAGGAGACCATTCCGGTTCATATCGACACCGGCTTCGGCAAGCGCTCGGCCTTTGTTGATCTCAACCGCGTGGAAGATGCCGAGCAGTTGCGTCGGCTGGCGCAGCAGGCCGACATCTTCATTCAGTCGTGGCGGCCGGGCGCCTTGCAGCGCCGCGGTTTTGGGCCCGAAGCACTGGCCGCTTTGCGGCCGGGCATCATCTATGTGTCGATCAGTTGCTATGGCCATGAGGGACCATGGGCGGAACGTGGCGGGTATGAGCCGATCGGACAGGCCGTTTCCGGGCTCTGTGCAGTTGAAGGCACGCCGGACAAGCCGCGCAATGCGCCGACCGTTACGATGAACGATTTCCTCGCCGCCTACCTGGCTGGCGCCGGCATTATGGGAGCGCTGCTGCGGCGCTGCCGGGAAGGCGGCAGCTATCATGTCAGCACGTCGCTGGCGCAGGCCTCGATGTGGGTGTTGCAGCAAGGGCTGCTGCCGACGCTCGCCGCCGGCATGGACTACGTGCCCGGCCCGGACGACCTCGACAGCCGCGACTGCGCCTTTGGCCGCGTAACCCATGCGCGGCCGATAGCCCGCTATTCCGACACGCCAGCCTATTGGGACCTGCCGCCGCAGCCGGCCGGCGCATCCCAACCGCAATGGCTTTCCCCAGTTGAAGGGATGATACGATGATCGGCTATATCATGCGGCGCCTGATGGCCGCCGTGCCCGTGCTGATAATGGTGAGCCTGCTGGCCTTTCTGCTGATGCAGATCGTGCCGGGCGACCCGGCGCACGCCATGGCGGGCTCCGACGCTTCCGTCGCCGAAATCGAGGCCATCCGCCACGATCTCGGGCTAGACCGGGCCTGGTATCTGCGCCTGGCGGACTGGTATCTGGCGCTGCTGCGGGGCGATCTGGGGCACAGCTATACACTGCGGGCCGACGTTGCCGATCTCATTATCGAGCGCATTCCGGTGACCCTGTCCATCGCCCTCTATTCACTGGCGATTGCCATTCCCCTCAGCATTGCCATGGGGATCGTGGCCGCGCGCTTCCGCGGCAAGCTCCTCGACCTGGGCATCATGACCACGGCTCTGCTGGGCGTGTCGCTGCCCAATTTCTGGATCGGCATCATGGGCATCCTGTTCTTCAGCGTGCATCTGGGCTGGCTGCCCAGCGGCGGCTATGTGCCGATGGGCGAGGATATCGGCGGCTGGATCCGCTCGATGACGCTGCCGGCGCTGGTGCTGGGCACGATGCAGATCGGGTTACTGACCCGCATCACCCGCTCGGAAATGCTCGATATCATGCACAAGGACTATGTGCGCACGGCCCGCGCCAAGGGCGGCTCCGAACTGCGGGTGCTGGTGCGGCATGCCTTGCGCAACGCGCTGGTGCCCATCGTCACGGTCATCGGCCTGCTGTTCGGCATGATCGTCACCGGGGCGGTGGTGGTGGAGCAGGTGTTTTCCATTCCCGGCGTCGGGCGGCTCATCGTCCAGGCGATCCTGACCCGCGACTATCCGCTGATCCAGGGCACGCTGCTTTTCGTGGCCGGCGCCTTCGTGCTGATCAACCTGCTGGTCGACATTTCCTACGCCTATCTCGATCCGCGCATCCGGCAGGCATGAGCATGACCAATATTTCCACCACAGATCATACGGACTTGCAGCCGGCGCCGTGGCTGGCCCTGTTCGGCGAGGGCGCAATGTCCCGGCGCCTGTTCCGCAGCCCCACTTTCGCGGTCGGCTTTTCCATCGTGGCGCTGCTGGTGCTGGCGGCGACGATCGGCGTCTGGTTCAGCCCTTACCAGCCCAACAGCATGGACCTGACAGCGCGGCTGGCCGCGCCCGGCCCTCAGCACTGGTTCGGCACGGACAATTTCGGGCGCGATATCTTCACCCGCGTGGCCGTGGGGTCGCAGATGTCGCTGCTGGTCGGGCTGCTGGTCGTGGTCATCACCGGCATTGGCGGGGCGTTGCTCGGGGCGCTGGCCGGCTATGTGCGGGCGCTCGACAATATCATCATGCGCGTCATGGACGCCTTCATGGCCTTTCCCGCCATGCTGCTGGCCATCGCCATCACGGCGGCGCTCGGCCCTTCGCTGATGAATGTCGTGGTGGCCCTGGCCGTGTCCTATATTCCGCGCACGGCGCGCATCGTGCGCGGCACGGCCCTGGTAGTGCGCGAGCAGCAATATGTCGAAGCTGCATTGGTGGCCGGCGCGCATACGCGGCGCGTATTGCTGGTCCATGTGCTGCCCAACTGCCTAGGCTCGCTCATCGTGCAGCTGACCTTCGTCTTCGCCTATGCCGTACTGGCCGAGGCCACGCTGAGCTATCTCGGCGTCGGCCTGCCGCCGCCGGCACCGACCTGGGGGAATGGGATTGCCAGCGGCCGCGAATATATCGTGGAAGCCTGGTGGATGAGCCTCTTCCCGGGCCTGGCGATCACCTTTGCCGTGCTGGGCTTCAACCTGCTCGGCGATGGCCTGCGCGACGTTCTTGACCCTCACCTGCGAGCCGAAACATGAGCGCCGCCGCTTCGACTGAAACCGTCGCCCCGCTGCTGTCGGTGGAACACCTGCGGATCGTCGCCGCCGCGCGCCGGCGCGAGGACCTGCTGGTGGAGGATGTGAGCTTTGCGGTCCATGCCGGCGAATTCCTCGGCATTGTCGGGGAATCGGGCTGCGGCAAGAGCATGACGGCGCTCTCCATGCTCGGCCTGCTGCCGGGCCCTAATGTGCGGGCCGCAGGCGGACGGGTGCTGTTCGACGGACAGGATATCCTGACCATGGGCGGCTCTTCCCTGCGCCACCTGCGCGGCAATGACGTCGCCATGATTTTCCAGGATCCGATGAGTTCGCTCAATCCTGTGCAGACCATTGGCGAGCAGATCGTCGAGACCATCCTGCTGCATGAAAAGATCGGAAGGGAACGCGCCTGGGCGCGGGCGGTGGAATTGCTGGCCGAGGTCAATATTCCCGCCGCGGCGCAGCGCGCCCGTGACTATCCGCACCAGCTATCGGGCGGCATGCGCCAGCGCGTGATGATCGCCATGGCCATTGCCTGCAAGCCACGGCTGCTGATTGCGGACGAGCCGACCACGGCGCTCGATGTGACCATCCAGGCGCAAATCCTGGAACTGCTCGACCGGCTGCGGCGTGAGCGCGGCATGGCTGTCATCCTCATCACCCACGATCTCGGCGTCATCGCCGAATATGCCGACCGCGTGCTGGTCATGTATTCGGGCCGTGTCGTGGAGGAGGCCGACGTGGCGAGTCTCTTCGCCCGCCCGCTCCACCCCTATACGAACGGGCTGCTCGGCTCGGTGCCGCCGCTGGAGGACGAAGTGGACGAACTGGTGGCCATCGAGGGCCAGCCCCCGTCGCCGGGCGCGTGGCCATCGGGCTGCCGCTTCCGGCCGCGTTGCCGGCAGAGCCGGCCGGAATGCGCCCGCTGGTCCGTGCGGCTGATCGAGAGCGAACCCGATCACGCGGCCGCCTGCATTCTCTACGAACACGGGGAGACCAGCCATGCTGATTGAAGGGGCGGCGGGACCCGACCTGATCCGGGTGGACAATCTCGCCAAGCATTTCCCGGTGACGCGCGGCGCCGTGCTGCGCCGGGTGGTCGGCACGGTGAAGGCCGTGGACGGGGTAAGCTTTGCCATCGGCCACGGGCGCACGCTGGGGCTGGTGGGCGAGTCGGGCTGCGGCAAATCCACCGTGGGGCGGCTGCTGGTGCGGCTGATCGATCCCACGGCGGGCTCCATCATGCTCGATGGCACCGATATTTCACGGCTGGATGGCGAGGCCATGTTCCAGCATCGCCGCAACCTGCAATTCGTGTTCCAGGACCCGATGAGCTCGCTCAATCCGCGCATGACGGTGGAGAAGATCATCGCCGAGCCGCTGGTGGTGCAGGGCGTGCCGGTGGCCGAACAGCGGGCACGCGTCGGCGAACTGCTCGATCTGGTGGGCCTGGCACCAGCGCATCGTACGCGCTATCCGCATGAATTTTCCGGCGGGCAGCGACAGCGCATCGGCATTGCCCGGGCGCTGGCGACCAATCCACGCTTCGTGGTCTGCGACGAGGCTGTCTCGGCGCTCGACGTGTCGGTGCAGGCGCAGATCGTCAACCTGCTCAAGCGCCTGCAACGGGAACTGGGCCTGTCCTATCTGTTCGTCGCGCATGACCTCAGTGTGGTGCGGCACATGTCGGACGATGTGGCGGTGATGTATCTGGGGCGGATCGTCGAGATCGGCGATCGGCGGCGTATCTTCGCAGCGCCGGCCCATCCCTATACCAAGGCGCTGCTGTCGTCGGTGCCGGCGCCGCGACAGAGTGCGCGGCGGGAAGCGCGGACGTTGCTGTCGGGGGAATTGCCCAGCCCGCTCAATCCGCCCAATGGTTGCGCCTTCCACACGCGCTGCCCGGTCGCGATCGCCCGCTGCAAGGTCGAGCGGCCGGAGCTGCGGCCAGTCGAAACCGGGCAGGCCGCCGCCTGCCACTTGCTGGATTGACGCCCATGCCGCATTACGACGGTGACGCATCGCAGCTTCTGGGAGCACGGCATGGATAAGATCAATCTCGGCCTCGGCGCGCCGCGCTACCAGCAACTGGCCCAGGCTATCGCCGACAGCATTGCCCGCGGGGAATATCCGGTGGGCAGCCTGCTGCCGGGCGAGGAAGACCTGTGCCGCCAGTTCAATTTCAGCCGCTTCACAGTGCGCGAGGCGCTGCGGCATCTGCAGGAAACGGGCCTGGTGACCCGCCGCCAGGGGATCGGCACGACCGTCATTGCCAGCACGCCGACCCGCAAGTTCGGCCACATGATCGAATCCATCGATCAGTTGCAGCAATATGCCAGCGAAACCCGGCTTATAGACCATGTGTTCGAGGATGTGGTGGCCGATGAAGAACTGGCGGCCGAACTGGGCAGCACGCCCGGCATGAAATTCCTGCGCATCACGGCTCTGCGCGTGGGCGCCGACGAAAGCAAACCCGTAGCCTGGACGCGCATCCACCTGGCAGCGATCTATGCCGGCGTGCGCTCAAGCCTGGCCGAGCATAGCGGCGCCATCGGCTCGCTGGTGGAAAAGCTCTACGACCAAAAAATCACGGCCATCCGCCAGACGGTGTCGGCGGCGGCCATAGACGAGGCAATCGCTGATATGCTCGACGTGGCTCCCGGCAGCCCCGGCTTGCGGATAGACCGCACCTATGCCGGCCATGACGGTATCCCGTTCGAATTCGCGACCTCAATCCATCCCGGACCCAGATTCAGCCTGTCGATGCAACTCGATTGGATGAGTCCCGGCTGACTATCCCGGCGCGGGTTGCGCCGGGCCGTATTTTGACTGACAAATGTCCGGACGACCGGACTAAGGAGGGAGACTATGAAGTCAATATGGCATGCATTTGCAGCCATCGTGCTCGGCACGATGCTGCTGGCGGCACCCGCCGCCGCTCAAACGCAGGGAGGAGACCTGGTCGTGGGCCTTGGTTCGCGGCTCGCATTCCCCGACCCGCACGTCACCACGGCGCAGCCCGACACCAATGTCGCGCTGCATATCTTCGAGGCGCTGACCTCGCTCGACGAGGATTACCTGCCCCAGCCGCAACTGGCCAGTTCGATCACGCTCAGCGATGACGGGCTGACCTATACGTTCGCGCTGCGCGAAGGCGTCAAGTTCCACAATGGCGACATCATGGATTCGGGCGACGTACTGGCTTCGTTCGAGCGCCATCGCCGCATCAGCCCGGGCAAGAGCGTGCTGTCCAATGTCGCCGAGATGACGGCGCCGGACGCCAATACATTCGTCATCCGGCTCAGCGAAGCCCAGCCGCTGTTCCTGGAACTGATCAGTTCGCCGCAATACCGGCTGGCTGTCATTCCTGCCGAGGATGCCGACACTGAAGCGGGCGCCAATTCCGCCATCGGCACCGGTCCCTACAAGTTCGTCGAACATGTTGCCGATGCCTATGTGAAACTGGCCCGTTTCGACGACTATGTGCCCAATGAGGCCTATGCCGGCCCCGAAGGGTTCGGCGGCAAGCGCACGGCCTATTTCGACACCATCACTTTCCGCGTGGCCATTGAAGGCGCGGCGCGGGTGGCCGGCGTACAGACCGGAGAAATGCAGATCGCCGACAATATCCCCGTGCAGGCGGCCAACAGGCTGGCCGACGAAGGCGAGTTGCAGGTGATCGACATCATTCCGTTCGCCAAGGTCTTCACCATCCTGCATGCCTCGCGGGCACCAACCGACAATGTACTGGTGCGCCGGGCCATCCAGGCGGCGATCAATGCCGAGCAGACGCTTGATGTGGCGATGGAGGGCTTCTACGAGCTCGACCACTCGTTCCTGTTCAAGAGCAGCCCCTATCATCCGGGCGATGTGGGCAAGGACCTCTACAATATCGGCGACATCGACAGGGCCAAGGCGCTGCTGGCCGAGGCCGGCTACAATGGCGAGCCGGTGCGGATCATGACCAATGCCAATTATCCCTTCATGGAGAATTCGGCGCTGGTGCTGCAGCAGCAGCTCGATGGCCGCCGGCATGAATGTCGAGATCGAAATGGTGGACTGGCCGACCAACGTAGCCCGCCGCACCGATGGCAGCGGGGGCTGGAACATCACCATTTCCAGCTCCACGGCCCAGGGTCCGCAGACCTATTTCTCGGTGTTCAAGGGCTATTCCCACTATGAGGAAGATGCCGTGCTCGACGAGGCCTTTGCCCGGCTGATCGCTTCGCCCGAACTGGCCGACCGCAAGGCCGCCTGGGTCGATGTGGAGGCGCGGGTGGCCGACCAGGCCTATCTGATCCCCTCGGGCAATCGCGGCATGAAGGTCATCGCCTCCAAGGCGGTGCAGAACCTGACACCCTATGGCTATCTGCGCCTGTGGGACGTCTGGCTGGCTCCCTGAGCCGGTTGCGCTATCATCCTGGCCGGCGGTCGTTCGCGACCGCCGGCCTCCTCTTTGTCATGCCGGAGCCTGAGAGATGAGTAATGCGGAAGCGGTGTGGGACCTGGTTGACCGCCATGGCGAGGAATTCGCCGCGCTGAGCGACAGCATCTGGGGCCTGGCCGAACTGGCCTATGGCGAGTTCCGTTCTTCGGCCGCGCAAAGCCAGGCGCTCGAAGCGCATGGCTTTGCCGTCACCACCGGCATTGGCGGCCTGCCGACCGCTGTCATGGGCGAGGCCGGAACAGGTGGCCCGGTCATTGCCTTTCTGGGCGAGTTCGACGCCCTGCCCGGCCTGTCGCAGGAAGCCGGAATTGCCAGCCCGCAGCCGCTACCGGGAAGCGGCAACGGCCATGGTTGCGGCCATAACCTGCTCGGTTCAGCGGCGCTGCTGGCCGCCACGGCGCTCAAGGATTGGCTGGCAGCCACCGGCACACCCGGCCGCGTGCGCTATTATGGCTGCCCGGCCGAGGAAGGTGGCGCGGGCAAGGTGTTCATGACCCGATCCGGCGCCTTTGCCGGGGTCGATGCCGCGATCACCTGGCACCCGGCGACCACGACGCGTGTCGATGCGGCGGAGTCGCTGGCCAATACACGGATCGAATTCCATTTCACCGGCCGCTCGTCCCATGCCGCCGTGGCGCCGCATCTGGGGCGTAGTGCGCTCGACGCGGTCGAGCTGATGAATGTGGGCGCCAATTATATGCGCGAGCACATGCCGGCCGATGCACGGCTGCATTATGCGCTGCTCGATGCCGGCGGGACGGCGCCCAATGTGGTGCAAGCCAGCGCCAGGGTGATCTATGCCATCCGCGCGGCCGATCTCGGCAGCCTCACCGACCTGACGCGGCGAGTGGTGGACATCGCCCGCGGCGCGGCGCTGATGAGCGAGACGGGCATGAGCCACCGCGTGGTCGCCGCCTATTCCAACATGCTGCCCAACCCGCCGCTGCGCGAAGCCATGCATGCCAATATGGTGCGGCTCGGCCCGGTGCCGTTCGATGCGGCGGACCGAGATTTTGCCGCCGCCATCCAGGCGACGCTGACGCCGGAGCATATTGCAGGAGACTTCCGGCAGATCGGCCGGGCGGTGGTGCCCGGGCTGGCGCTGTTCGACGATGTGGTGGGCCTCAACGAACCAATTGCCAAGCGGATGAGCTCGACTGATGTCGCCGATGTCAGTTGGGTGGTGCCGACGGTCGAAGGGCGGGTGGCAACCCACGCCATCGGCACGCCACCCCATACCTGGCAGATCACGGCGCAGGGCAAGGCGCCGGCCGCGCATAAGGGGCTGATCCATGCCGCCAAGGTGATGGCAGGTACGGGCGCCGACCTGATCGCCGATGCAGGATTGCTGCACCGGGTACGGGAGGACCATCGGAGCCGTCTCGCTACGACGCCGTATCAATGCCCCATTCCGGACGGGGTGCAGCCGCCGGTCGTGGCCGCTCCGAAGGAAACCGACCTTGACTGAGATCGAGGCGCCTCTGGAGCGGTTTGGCGCCTGGGCCGCGACGACGCACGATTTCGGAGCCGAGGCCCGCGACGGGGCGGTAGATGCGATCATCGACACGATCGACTGCATGCTGGCCGGGGCGAACGATCCTGTAGTGAGCGGGCTGCGTGCCGCCTTCGCCGACGAAATCGGTGCAAGCGGCCCTGCCCCCGTGGTTGGTGGCGGATTGGCCGCGCCGGGCCGCGCTGCCCTCATCAACGGCACTTCCGCCCATGCCCTCGACTTCGACGACAATTTCCGCCCGGCCCGAGCGCATGTCTCGGCGGTGCTGGTGCCAGCGCTGCTGGCCACGGCGGCCTCACGTCCGGTCAGCGGACGGGCACTGGTCGATGCCTATATCGTGGGGCTGGAGGCGCAGGCCTTTGTGGGCAGGGGCGTCAACAATGCTCACAATCTGGCCGGGTGGCACCCGACGGGAACCGTGGCCGGCATTGGTGCGGCGGCGGGGGTGAGCCGACTCATGGGTCTCGATGCCGGAACGCTGGCGGCGGCCATGGCCAATGCGGTCAGCGCGGCGGCCGGCGTCAAGGCGCAGTTCGGCACGGCAATGAAGCCGGTTCATGCCGGCCTTGCCGCGCGCAATGCGGTGGAGGCGGCGCAGCTCGCCGCGGCCGGCATTCACGGCAATCCGGCGATACTGGATCATGCCCTGGGCTTCCGCGCACTTTATGGCGGTGGCGACGGGCCGGGCTGGGATGCGGCCACGATCGGCGCGCCGCTGGCCATTCTCGGCGATGGCCTGGTGCCCAAGCTCTATCCATGCTGCGGCTCGACGCATTATGCGCTCGATATGGTGTTTGCGCTTAGGCAGCAGCACGGCTTTGCCGCTGATGATGTCGCCTCGGTGCAGGTGGAACTCGGGCGGGCCAACCATGCCAACCTGCCCTATGGCGCACCGCAGGACGCCATGCAGGCCCGTTTTTCCATGCCCTATTGCATCGCCCTGGCCTTGTTGCAGGACCATCTGGGGTTGGAGGACTTCACGCCGGCCGCCATCGCAAGGCCGGAGGTGCGGGCGCTCTTGCCGTTGACGACAATGGTGATCAATACCGCCGAGGGCATGCCCCATCGGGTGACACTGACATTGAGATCGGGGGCAGTGCTGCATGCCGAGCGCAGCGAGGTGCGGGGGAGCCTCATCGAGCCATTCAGCGAGGCCGAGAAACAGCGCAAATTCATGTCCTGCCTGGCCTGGGCCGGCGTTACGCCAACCACGGCCAGCGCCCTCCATGCAACGCTTCGCAACATTGATGCAGCAGGTGACATGACGGCGCTATTCGCAGCGATTTTCGATCACTAACCCCTGGCCGCGATGGTTGGTGCTACCGAAGGCAAACCGGCGCCGCCCGATGAGGACGGCACCGGCTGTTCACATTCGCAGCGGTGAACCGGTCAGGTCGGCTGCACCAGGCCTGCCTCGACCAGCGGCCGGATCGACTCGATCTCGCGGTGCATTTCGGCCCGCATTTCATCGGGCGTATCGGCCACCGCGGTCAGGCCGAGCGATGCCAGCTTTTCCTGGGCGGCTGGCGTTTCGGTCCAGGCCTTGATGGTGGCGTTGAGCTTGCTAACGATGTCGGCCGGCATGTCCTTGGGACCGACAGCGCCGAACCACAGCGTCTGCTCATAGCCATCGAGCCCCTGTTCAGCCACGGTCTGAACGTCGGGAAGCTCAGGAATTCGCGCGGCGGTGGTGACGGCAATGCCGCGGATGGCGCCTGCCTGGATATGCGGAACGTAGTTCGACGGTGCGTCGAGCGCGAAGTGGATATGCCCGCCCAACAGGTCGGCCACCAGCGGCGCAGAGCCCTTGTAGGGGATGTGGTTGACCTCCACGCCGGCCATCTGGCCGAGGATGGCGGCCGCGATATGCCCCTTGGTCCCCGCGCCCGGATTGCCGATATTGACCTGGCCCGGATTGGCCTTGGCATAGGCGATGAGTTCCTGCACCGTGGTCGCCGGGGCCGATGTGCTGCCACTGAGCAGAGCCGGGCTTTCACAGACGATGGTAATCGGGGTGAAATCCACCTCGGGGTCGTAAGCAAGATTGGTCTGCACCACCTTGTTGGCGGCGAGCGGCGCACTGCCTGTCACCATGATCGTATAGCCATCGGGTGCCGAGCGGGCGAGCCGGCTGCCGGCAATGGCGCCGGATGCACCCGGATGGTTCTCCACGACGAATTGCTGGCCATATTGTGCCGTCAATTCGTCGGCGACCAGCCGCGCGATGATGTCGCTGGTGCCGCCTGCCGGATAGGCCGAGATCACCACCGCTGTCTTGCTGGGCCAGTCGTCGCCCCGCGCCAGCCCGGTCGATGCCAGTACAGCGGCCGTGCCGCCGAGCACCATGAATTCGCGTCTCTTCATTATTGTTCCTCCCTCTAGCTTGATCGAATTGGTTGTTTGCAACGCCCTTCGATATCGACAATGAGTAAGGCGGCACCGAGCGTCACGAAAGTCAGGACTGGCTGCATTCCGCCTCTTGGAACGCGGGTGTCAGGCTGCGCCCGAGAGCCAGCGATCCTGCTCGGCGTGAAAGGCGTCGAGCTGGTCGGGCTGGTCGTCGCCGAGCAGTTGCTGGCTGACCTTCACGCCGCGTATGTGCTGGATATAGGTCAGGAATTTGTAGGACGGCCGCATCGTCGCCAGCAGCGACCAGTCGAGCGGCATGGCCTCGGATGGATTGACCGGCTTCATCACATCGCGCTCGAAGAGAACTTCGAAGGTCAGCAGCTTCCAGCCATCGGCTTCCCGCACTGCGCGGGAAAAGAACCGGCAGAAGACGTGGAAATCGACCTCGACGCCTTCGATCTTCGCGCGATTGAAGATCATGGCCGGGCTCTCCACCGTGGCCCGGCCGCCATCCACAAGGGCATAGGCGGGGAAGACCCAATGCTTGCTGTTGCCGGTGCCGCTCATCCATTTGCGGGTGGCTGTCACATAGGCTTCACCGCCATGCCCGTCATACCAGCTGGTGCGGATATAGGCGTCGCGGTGGAAGCAGGCGCTCATCACGTCGAACCGGCGCTGGTCGCGGGCAAAGCGCTCGCGGCGCACCAGGTCGAATAGCTCTTCCCGATCGAGCATGCTCTGCAGACGCGTCTCATTGTCCTGGTTCATGACTATTCCTGTAGGGTTGGTGGGCACGGTGTCAGTCAGCTTCCTGCAGGCCTTCTTCCCGCACCCGGCGGAAACGGGGCGAGATGATCGAGAGCAGCAGCACGGCGGCGACGATCAGCGTGCCCAGGCTCAGCGGACTGGTGAAGAAGACGCTGGCATCGCCATGCGACAGCAGCAGCGTGCGGCGTAGATATTCCTCCGCCATCGGCCCCAGGATCAGGGCGAGGATGAGCGGCGCGGGCTCGGCGCCTACCTTGCGGAAGAAATATCCGAGCAGGCCGAACAGGGCCATCATGTAGACGTCGAAGATGCTGTTGTTGATCGAATAGACGCCGATGGTGGTGAAGACGCAGATCATCGGGAACAGGAAGCGATAGGGCACCGAGATCAGCTTGGCCCACATGCCGACCAGCGGCAGGTTGAGGATCAGCAGCATGAGGTTGCCGATCCACATCGAGACCACCAGCCCCCAGAACAGAGCCGGTTGCTGGGTCAGGATATCGGGGCCGGGTTGTACGCCCTGGATGATGAGCGCGCCGATCATCAGCGCCATGGTTGCGGTGCCCGGCAGACCCAGCGTCAGCATGGGGATGAACGAGGTCTGCGCGGCCGCGTTGTTCGCCGCTTCCGGCCCGGCGACGCCTTCAATGGCGCCCTTGCCGAATTCCTCGGGGTGGCGGGAGAGTTTCTTCTCCAGCGCATAGGAGGAGAAGGAGGCAAGCAGCAGGCCGGCCCCCGGCAGGACGCCGAGCAGGACGCCAAGACCGGTGCCCCGCACGATCGGGGCCGACATCCGCTTCCAGTCCTCACGGGAGGGGAACAGCCCCTTGACCGCGGCCACGCCGGCCGAACGGGTGCGTTCAGTCTCGAGATTGGCGAGGACGTCACCGAGGCCAAAAATGCCGGTGGCGACGACGACGAAATTCAGCCCGTCGAGCAGGTTGGGCGAGCCGAAGGTATAGCGCGCGGCGCCCGAATTGACGTCAGTGCCGATCATGCCGAGCAGCATGCCGAACAGGGCCATGCCAAAGGCGGTGAGCAGCGAACCGCTGGTCAGCACCATAGATGTGACGAGGCCGAGCACGATCAGCGAGAAATATTCGGTGGGGCCAAAGGTGAGCGCGAAACTGGCCAGCAGCGGCGCAGCGATAACGATGAACAGCGTGCCCACGGTGCCGGCAAAGAAGCTGCCGATCGCGGCGGCTGCGAGGGCCCGGCCGGCGCGGCCCTGCTTGGCCATTTCGTGGCCATCTAGGGTGGTGACCACAGAGGAGGCCTCGCCCGGCAGGTTCATCAGGATGGCCGTGGTCGACCCGCCGTATTGGGTCCCGTAGAAGATGCCCGCCAGCATGATGAGCGCGGTATCGACCGGCAGGCCGAAAGTGAAGGGCAGCAGCATCGAGATGGTGGCGATGGCACCCACGCCCGGCAGCACGCCCACGGCCGTTCCGAGCAGGACGCCGAAGAAGCAGTAGATGAAATTGGAGAAGGTGGTGGCCGTTGCAAAACCGAGCATCAGCCCGCTGAAGATATCCATGTCGAACTTCTCCGATGTATCAGACGCCCAAGGCCGGCAGCCACGACCCGACAAGTGGGATGGGCAGCCCCAGGAGCTTGACGAAAACCAGGGCGCATACCGCCGAGAAGAGCGCAGCGCCTGATGTCGCCTTCCAGCTCAACTGGAAGCCCACGCTTGCCGTGGCCGCACCGACCGTCAGCAGCATGACAGCTAGCGGCAGGCCCAGTTTTTCGACCAGCAGGCCGAACAGGGCGACGGCACCGGGCACAATGAGCAGGGGTAGCCACCGCGCGTGGACAATGGCTTCCGACGATGCCAGACGCCCGCGCACCAATATGCCGGTGCCGGTCAGCACGAGCAGCGTCGAGACGATGACCGGGAAATAGCCCGGCCCCATCCGGCCTGCGGTGCCAAAAGGATATTGCAGCGCCATCAGCAGGGCGATGCCACCGCTCGCGACGAACAGGCCTCCCAAGGCTGCATCCTGAGTTATCTTCATCTGCTCCCCCTCGTCCTTGTTCTCGAATTATCGATTGCCGGTCAGCCGAGCACGGCCTTGACCTCGAGATATTCCCGGAAGCCGAACACGCCGAATTCCCGGCCATTGCCCGACTGTTTGTAGCCGCCGAAGGGCAGGCTCCGGTCGAAGGTCGCGCCATTGAGATAGACGCGGCCCGCCCTGATCCGGTTGGCCACCCGGCGCGCCCGTTCGGGGTCTTTCGATTGCACGAAGCCGGCCAGCCCGAACGGGGTATCGTTGGCGATATCGATGGCCTCGTCCTCGGTGTCGTAGCCGATGATGGACAGCACCGGGCCGAAGATTTCCTCGCGCGCGATCCGCATTTGCGGGGTGACGTCGCCGAAGACGGTGGGACGCACATAATAGCCGTGGTTCAGTTCGGCCGGACGGCCCGGCCCGCCGGCGACCAGCATCGCGCCTTCGTCGATGCCGGCCTGGATGAGCCCCTGCACCTTGTCGAACTGTGTCTGGCTGACCAGCGGGCCCATGGTCGTGGCGGGGTCGAGCGGATCGCCCAGGCGAATGCTAGCAATGGCGGCCTGCGCGGCCTGGAAGGCGACCTCGCGCTGCGAATGATGCACCAGCATGCGGGTTGGCGACTGGCAGTTCTGCCCGGCATTGGTGTTGCAGGCATGGACCCCCGATATTACCGCGGCGCGGGTATCGGCATCATCGAGGATGATATTGGCCGACTTGCCACCCAGTTCCTGCGCCACGCGCTTGACCGTATCGGCAGCAAGCTTGGCGACCTTGATGCCGGCGGCGGTCGAGCCGGTGAAGGAGACCATGTCGATATCAGGATGGGCGGCAATGGCCTCGCCCACATCAGGGCCGTCGCCATTGACCAGGTTGAATACGCCCGACGGCAGGCCGGCATCGTGCATGATCTCGGCCAGAAGCATGGCGCTGAGCGGGGCGATCTCGCTGGGCTTCACCACCACGGTGCAGCCGGTGGCGATGGCGGGGGCGACTTTGGAAGCGACCTGGTTGAGCGGCCAGTTCCACGGCGTGATCAGCCCGCAAACGCCAATCGGTTCGTGTCGCACGATGCCGACGCCCATGCGTTCCTCGAAGGGGAAGTCGGCCAATACGCGCGCCGCTTCCTCGAAGTGGAACAGCGCCACCGTGGCCTGCCTTTCGGTGGCAAAGGTGATGGGCGCACCCATTTCGAGCGTCATGGTGCGGGCCAGTTCGGGCAGGCGCGCCCGGAAGCCGTCGATGATCCTGGCCAGCCAGCCGAGGCGCTGCGCGACGCTGGTCGAGGAATAGGTGACGAAAGCGCGGCGCGCGGCCGTCACGGCGCGATCCACGTCCGCGGCCGAGCCCAGGCTGATGCGAGCGAAGGTTTCCTCGGTTGCCGGATTGACCACGCCCAGGGGTGATGGCGCGACCGGATCCACCCAGCCGCCATCGATATAAAATTTCAGCTTATCCATCATCCTGCCCATTGTCGGCGCGTGCGGCGCTGCCGGTTTTTCTTGCTACCGTAGTAGATCATCCTCGCGCCCCGGCAACTTCCGCGCGGCCGCGTTCCGTCAGGCGAATTGGGTCTAGAGGTGCCTGCCCTCGTCCACCGGCACGACAATGCCGGTCGAGCTCGTCAGGTTGACGATGCAGGCGATGACGGCCCGGGCCACATCGTCCGGTGTCGTGATATGGGCGAGCGGCAGCCGATCGGCGGTGGCCTTGAGCTGTTCGCGCGTGCGACCGGGGACGAAATCGGTATCGACGCCTGCCGGGGAGACCGAGAAGACCCGAATGCGCGGCGCCAGCGCCTTGGCCAGCGCGATGGTCAGCGCATCCACCCCCGCCTTTGCCGAGAGATAGGCGAGACTGCTGCCCAGTCCCGTTCGCGCCGCGATAGAGGAAATATTGACGATGGCGGCGCCATTGCTGCGCTCCAGCAGAGGGCGGAAGGCGCGCATCACCGCGAAGGGACCCTGCAGATTCACGCGCACGGTCTGCTCGAAGATAGCGTCGGTCAATGCATCGAGGTCGTTGGCGGGAACAGGCGTCGTGGAGCCGCCGCTATTGATCAGCGCGTCGAGCTGCCCATAGCGCTCATCAACTGTCGCCACGGCGGCGGCAATGGAGTCGGGATCGTCCACGGCGATACGCAACGCGCAATGCCCCTCCCCCTCGAGGCCGGCGACAACCTGCTCGGCCGCCGCGGCGCGGCTGTTATAGCCGACCACCACGGCCGCACCCATGGCGGCCAGTCGCGCTGCCGTTGCCCGGCCGATACCGCGGCTGCCACCGGTCACCAGCGCCATTCGCGGCGTGGCAAGGTGTGGAATCTCGATGAGCGCCATGCCTGTTCCTCCCGACAAGGATACAAATCCTAGCTGGTGTAGTCCTTGAGCGCAGCACCAGCAGCTGACCGAATGAAGCCATGGTCACTGGCCAGCACCATGGCGGTTGCGCCGAGATCGGACACGAAACCAAAATCGGCCTTGCTGGTGGGCAGCATCATCAGGGGAGTGTCGGCATCGCGCGCCATTGCGGCGACCCGGCCACTGATCTCGGCCACCTTGGTGGCAGCCTCGGGGTCAACGCCGAACGAGGCCGTCAGATCACCCCGACCGACGAAGATCGCATCGATGCCCTCGACCCGGGCGATGTCGCCAGCCTTGTCGATGGCGTGCTGGTCCTCGATCATGGCGACCACGGCAACCTGGGAATCCTGCTGCGCCATATGGCCGGTGGCGCCGACTTTGCCCCAGTTGCTGGCGCGGGTCAGGCCGGCAAAGCCACGCGTGCCACCAGCATAGCGGCTGGCCCGTACAATGGCCTTGGCCCGTTCGACCGAGGTGACATGGGGCACCATGATCCCCATGGCGCCGCAATCGAGCGCCGAGAGAATATTGGCATCGGTAAATTCAGGGATGCGCACCAGCGGCGCGATATTGGAGGC
Source organism: Devosia ginsengisoli (assembly GCF_007859655.1). NCBI lineage: Bacteria > Pseudomonadati > Pseudomonadota > Alphaproteobacteria > Hyphomicrobiales > Devosiaceae > Devosia > Devosia ginsengisoli. The sequence continues at coordinate 4,141,070 of NZ_CP042304.1, read as the reverse complement.
GCGGGCCGCCAGGATCATCAGGTCGGTCATGGCGCGGTCAAGCGGGGCATGCTCCTGGTCGATGATGATGAAGTCGTAGCCGATCGGCCCCAGCATCTCGATCACCTGGGTCGTCGGGAGTTTGAGAAACGTTCCGAACAGGCGCTGACGCTTCAGCAGGCGGTCACGGAACGACGTAAAGGCGGGGCGCGGCTCGGTCATGACTACTTCCTCTTTGCCGCTTCCTTGTAGCGGTGGAGCGGGTCGCTGCCCTGCCCGAACCCCGATCATTTCTTACCGCGAAACGCGGCCCTCCGTTTCTGTCGGCGAAACGCTCCGGCAATCCTGTTGCTCCCCGTACGATCGAATGCGAGCCCAAGAGCCTATATTTTTCAGGAGCCGAGGCTTGGCCGACCCCACCATCATCAGTTGCGCCGTGACCGGCAATATCACCACGCTCGAACAGACGCCTTATCTGCCTGTGACGCCCGAGCAGATCGCCAATGCGTGCCTTGATGCCGTACGGGCGGGCGCGGCAATCGTGCATATCCATGTCCGGCATCCCGACGGGCGGCCCAGCATGGAACTGGGGCACTATCGGGAGGTCGTGGAGCGCCTGCGTGCGGCTGATGAGGATGTCATCATCAACCTCACCACCGGCCCCGGTCAGCGCTTCATTCCCAGTTGGGACAATCCGAGCGTGGCGGCACCGGGGACCACTTTGATCCGGCCGGAGCCACGCGTCGAACATATCGCGGCCCTGCGGCCGGAGCTGTGCAGCCTCGATCTCAATACGATGTTCTCGGGCTCATCGGTGGTCATCAACACGCCCGACAATGTGGCTGTGATGGCTGACATCATCAGGGCGTCGGGCGTGCGGCCGGAGCTCGAAGTGTTCGACACTGGCGATATCCAACTGGCCAACCACTTCATTGAGCAGGGCCGACTCGACACGCCCGCCCTGTTCCAGATCGTGCTCGGGGTGCGCTATGGCGCCATCGCCACATCAGAAACGCTGACCTACATGCGCTCGCTGCTGCCCAGGGGCTCCCATTGGGGCGCCTTCGGGGTCGGACGCTGGGAATTTCCCATGCTGGCGCAGTCCTGGCTGCTGGGCGGCCATGTCCGCGTCGGGCTCGAGGACAATATCTATCTCGAAAAGGGCGTGCTGGCGGAAGGCAATGTGCCGCTGGTGCAGAAGGCGGTCCGCATCATCCGGGAGCTTGGCGGGACCATCGCGACGCCCGGCCAGGCGCGCGAAATTCTCAATCTCAAGCGGCAGGACCCCATTGCGGCCTGAACAGGCGAGGCCGTTCTGGCCTCGAGATTCAATGACTAAGGAGGCAGACATGTACGTGCAGAGCGATCCGCGATCTACCCTGGCCAGCGAGCCCAAACCCGCTACCCGGGTCCATGAGAGCTTTTTCGGCTCGCAGCTCGCCTTGTTCTACGAGACCGAGCCGCAGGCCAGCGACAGCAATGGCGAAACATGGATCAGCCGTGGCCAGAATTTCGTCGTGGCCTATAGCAAGGGCCAAGCGGGTGGCAGCTTCGCGCGGGTCGCGCAGCCCGACGAATATGCCCTCATCATTCCCGACCGGGAGACCAGCGTCGAAATCACCACCGCCGACGGCACGACGACCGTGCCGGGCTATTCCGTCGCCTTCATTCCACCGGGCGACAGCACGATAAAGCTGCTGACGGGCGGCACGATTGTTCGCCTGTTCACGCCGAAATCTGAAGACCTGGCGGCGGCAGCATCCAATGCCAAAGCCTTTGGCGGCGCCCATCCCAATGTACCGCCATTCGAGCCCTGGCCGGAGCCGCCGGGCGGATTGACGCTCAAATGGTATACGCTGGACGTGCCTGAGGATCCCAACCGGTTCGGCAGGATCTATCGCTGCACCACGTTCATGATCAACTATCTCACGCCGCGCAACGGCCCGCGCGCCCGCGACAAGGTCTCGCCGCATCACCATGACGATTTCGAGCAGTGCTCGCTGGCGCTGACCGGCGCCTTCACCCATCACCTCCGTTGGCCATGGACCACCAATATGAACACCTGGCGCGAGGACGAGCACCTGTTCTGCGGCTCTCCGTCGATCTGCGTCATACCGCCCCCCTCGATCCACACGACGACGGCCGAGGGGCCGGATGTGAATCAGTTGGTCGATATCTTCTCGCCGCCGCGCATGGACTTTTCGGCCAAGCCCGGCTGGGTGCTGAATGCCGACGACTATCCGATGCCGGAATAGAAAGACGCCGTGCGGCGGGCCTCAGGGCTCGCCGGCGGCCGGGATCGTGGCGCCCAGCGCCGGGTCGACGATCAGCACGACCTTGCCGATCTGCCGGTTCTCATCGAGGATCGCGTGGGCCTGTTGCACGTCGGAAAACGGCAATGCCTGATGAATGCGGGTGGTCATGCGCCCATCCGACAGCAGCGGCCAGACCCGATCGACCAGTTCCCGTGCCAGTCTGCCCTTATAAGCGGGCGGACGCGGCCGCAGCGTCGAGCCGGTGAGGGTCAGCCGCCGGCGCACCAGTTGGCGCAGGTCGACCTCGCCGGTCGCACCCTGGTGGCTGGCGATGAGGACCAGCCTGCCGTCGAAATCCAGCAGGTCGAGTTGCCGCTGCGTTGCCGGGCCGGCCTGGCCATCGAGGATGACATCGACGCCCTGCCCGGCGGTCAGTTGGCGGATTTCATCGTCCCAGGCGCCCTTGTAGTCGAAAGCAGCCGTGGCGCCCGTCGCCAGGCAGACGGTCCGCTTCTCTTCCGTTCCGGCAGTGGCGAAAACTTTCACCCCGCAAAGCTGGCTGGCGATCTGGATGCCGGCCAGGCCCACGCCGCTGGTGCCGCCCTGAACCAGCAGCGTTTCGCCGGGCTGGAGCCGGGCCAGCCAGACCAGGTTGTTCCAGGCGGTCATGTAGACTTCGGGCAGCGAGGCCGCTTCGATGAAGCTCAAGCCGCGGGGAACGGGCATGCATTGCTCGGCCGGCACCACGCAATATTCGGCATAGCCGCCGCCGTTAGCCAGGGCACAAACCGGCATGCGGGTCGCGAAAGCTTCAACGCCCGGTCCGATTTCCTGCACGATGCCGGCCACGTCCAGCCCGGGAATATCGCTTGCCCCGGCCGGCGGCGGGTAAAGGCCTCGGCGCTGCTGGATATCGGGGCGGTTCACCCCGGCGGCCACGACGCGGATCAGCACCTCGCCGGGGCCAGGCACCGGCCGCGGCCGCTCGACCAGCCGCAGCACTTCGGGGCCACCGGGCCGTTCGATCTCGACTACCTGCATGGAGCCCTGTCAATCCGACAACCCGACCAGCCGCGCCGGATTGGTCGCGACCATGGTGTGAACATCGACCTCGCTGAAGCCCAGCGCAAGGCAGAGCTTGATGGCCTGGCGCATGCCCTCGACGGGGGTTGGGCTATTCACCTGCCCCAGGTCGGAGCCAATCGAGGAATGGGCGACGCCGGCCGCCTCGATATGCTCCTTGAGCTCCTGCGGCGAATAATAATTAAAGCGCGAGTCGATATAGAGACCGGCCGACTGCTCGATCAGCGCGCCCAGCTGGGCCAGGTCCCTGATGTCGTCGTAGCTGAAATGCAGGCCATACATGGGGTGGTTCACCAGCAGCCGCTTGACGCCACGGCTGCGCGCCTCGTCGAAGAGCTTCCAGATTTCCCAGACATGGAGATGCCCCGACGACAGGATGACGTCGAATTCGGCGATCAGGTCGAGGATCTGCTTCACCTCGTCGAGGACATTGCCATAGCCGTCGACCGGCGACAAAGCCGGTGAATTCCGCAATTTCACGTTGGAGGCCAGGCGCACCTTGCCATGCGACGTCCGGATGTGGTTGGCCGCCTGGGCAGTGGGCATCCAGATCAGCTTGGCGCCCATTTTCAGCTGGGCATCCACGACGAAGGGATTGAGCCCGCCGGTGGAATTGTTGAGCACGACCCCGCTATACATATGGAAATCGGGCTTGCCGAGCAGGCGGTCCATCATCGGAATGACCGGCGCCACCGAATAATGGTGGTCCTTGAACAGCACGCCGCGCATCCCGGCAGCCGCCGCTTGCTCGGCCGCTTCCATATGGTCGAGCTGCCGCGGCATGGTGGAGGGGCCGGAATGGACATGCAGGTCCAAAGCGCCCTTGAGCAGCCTGTTGGCGGTCGCATCATCTATGCCGGCAATCAGCGTCCTGACCTGTTCCCGATTCTCGTTCAACTCTTCCGCCGAAGGCATGTGGCTTCTCCATCCGTGTTCGGCCTTGGCCTAAGATTGACTCCCGAATCCAACAACCTATAGTCCGGCATGTTTCGCTGCTCGGAACGCCGGCGGCGCGGCAGGGAAGGACCTCTCCATGGGCATTCGGGCGATCGAACGGGCGATGCACGTTCTGGAAGAACTGAACCTGCAGCCGTTCAACACGATTGCCCATCTCCACGCCAAGACGAAGCTGCCCAAACCGACCCTGGTGCGCATCCTCAAGACGCTGGAACAGGCGGGTTATGTGGAAAACGACGTCCGGCAGGGCGGCTACCAGGTCACCGCGCTCGTCACGTCGCTGAGTTCGGGCTTCCACAAGGGGCCACTGGTGGTCGAGGCGGGCCGAGCATGGGCGGTCGCCATCACTCGCCAGCACAAGTGGCCCATCGCGATTGCCCTGCCCGATCATGACGGCATGGTGGTGCGTTTCAGCACCGTTCCCGATAGCCCGATGTCGCCATTCCACAGCACGGTGAACCGCCGCCTCTGCATGCTCACGCGCGGACTGGGTCTGGCCTATATGGCCTTCCTCGAGACGGAGGAATTCGACCTGATCATCGACATCCTCAAGCGCTCGGACGATCCGGAAAACGCCCTCAGCCACCACCCCCGCGAGCTGGGCCGCATCGTCGAGCAGGTGCGCAATGCCGGATATGCCACCCGCTCCTCGCTGGTCGAGCCACGCAATTCCAACACGATTGCCGTGCCGATCATCAGCGAGAATGGCCGCGTGCTGGCGAGCCTGGGGCTCACCTATTTCAAATCGGCATTCGATTCCGAACAGGAAGCCTGCTCCCGCTACGTCCCCATCCTCAAGACCGCCGTCGCAGCCATTTCCGAGGACCTGTCACGCCTCTCCGCCAGCATTGCCGTGGACGTGAATACCAACGCCCTGGACTAGGTAGACGTTGACGGGTCCTACCGAAGTGACGCCCACCTTCACGTCATCCAGACTGGCTCGGCGATGTCCAGTGGGGCGATGGGGCGGCGGATCTTGCGGTAGGGGATTTTGGTGGGATCGGGGGGATAGGGGCCGCCGCAATTGACGTAAATGATGTCGGCCGCCAAGGGCGCGAAAGCGGTGTGGAAGTGGCTAGCCGATTTCACCACCACGACCTGCTTGGCCATGAGGTCTATACCCATGGCGGAAAACACCTGCGGGTGGAAAGTCTGAGCACGCTTGCTGGCAAGGACGAGATCGAGATTGCCGATCCGCACCGCCGCGGCAGCACCCAGCGACACCAGGCTTGCCTGGAAGGGGATGACGAGATCGTCCGTCAGCGCCGTAACCTCGACTTCCGCATCCACCGGCTGCCCGGAACTGGGCGCTGCCTTGCCGCCCAGCCGCATTTCGAGGCGAGCGCCTACGCCGGCCGCGGCGCAGAACGATACGGCCACCGGGTCCCACAGAGCACCCAGCGCCGATCTGGCCTCGGGACGGTCGAGCAATGCGTGGAGCAGGAATGTGCTGTCGCCCGCGACACCACCGCCGGGATTGTCCCAGCGATCCGCCAGGATCACCGGCCCGCGCGGCGCCGCCAGAGCTGCAGTCACCGCCTCGGCCGGGCCGGGCATATAGGGCATGCGGTTGGTTCCGAAGCCGAGAACGCGCTCTGCCAGCGTCTCGGCGATGCGCCGGCCGGTCTCCCGGTCGCCATCGGTTATGACGAGAATCTTGGTGCCGACATCGGCCATGTCCGCCGCGGGAAAACCATGCACCACCGAGAGGCTGAGCACGTCGCCGCGCTGCTCCATGGCCAGCATGTCGTCGACGAGCTCGCGGCCCGGACTGCGGCTGGTCATGAAATTGGCAATGGACCGGCAATCGAGCACGCTCATCACCGGGCGGATTTCACCTCTTGCCGCGCGCAGGGCCAGATCGACCATATCGTCGGCACGTTCGGCAAAATCGCTATGCGGCACTTCCTTGAAGGTCACGATGACCGTGCTGGCCTTGATCATGGCCTGGGTCAGGTGGCAATGCGGATCGAGCTCCACCCCGATCACCGCATCCGGCCCCACCAGCGCCCGCGCCCGGACTAGCAAGTCGCCCTCGCAGTCGTCATAGCCCTCGGCCATCATCGCCCCGTGCAGCCCGAACAGAGCCACCTGAACCGGCAGCGCTTGTGCCAGTTGATCGAGAATCTCGTCGCGCAGGCCTTCGTATGCGGCCCTGGAGACGAGGCCCGCCGGCTCTGCCCAGGTCGCCGTGCCCTCGATCAGGGTAAAGCTCTCTGTCCGTGCCCGCTTGCGCGCGGCGGTGAAGGCGGCCGAGCACAGGGTCGGCGTTTCCGGATGCTGCCCGGGCGGGGCATAAAAGCTATCTTCGAAGGCAGTTCTGTCAATGCGGATGGGCGAGAATGTATTGGTTTCCGTGGCCAGCGAAGCCACGAAGACACGCAGATCGGCCATGGGTCTATCCATCGCTGCGCCTGGACTGGATGCGCAAGTCCGCCAGGCTGTTCTTGGCCGCCCGCAGTTTTTCATGCATCTGCGGCCCGCCGCGCAGCGCTATGGCTGTGGTGATGATGTCGAGCAGCACGGCATGGGCCACGCGGGACACCATGGGCGCATAGATTTCGGTGTTCTCATGCGCATCGATGGCGAGCACGATATCGGATGCGTCCGACAAAGCCGTATCGGGCCGGGTGACGCTGACAACAGTGGAGCCGCATTCGCGCGCCTTGAGCGCCATGGCCTCGGTATCGCGCACCATGCCGGTATGGGAAAAACACAAAGCCACATCGCCCGGCCGCAGACTGGCCGCCGCCAGCCGCTGCAGGTGGGTATCGTCATAGGACACGACCGGAATGCCGAAGCGCATCAGCTTGTGCTGCGCCTCCATGGCGAGAATCCGCGCCGCGCCGGTGCCATAGCAATCAATCCGCGGTGCATTGGCCAGGATGTCGACCACCCGTTCCAGCGTCGCCTGGTCGATGGAGCGGCGCATGGCGGTGAGCGTATAGATGCTGGAATCCACCACCTTGTCGATGATGCGTTCCAGCGGATCGTCCGAGCCCACATCGCTATGCACGTAAGGCGTGCCAGAGACGATGCTCTGGCCGGTGCGCAGCTTGAGTTCGGGATAGCTGGCCAGCCCCATGGCACGCACGAAGCGCAGCACGGTCGGCTGGCTTACCCCCACAGTCTCGGCCAGCGAAGCGATCGACATGCGAATGATCTTGTCGGGTTCCTGCAGCACGAAATCGGCCACCCGCCGCTCCGAAGGCGACAATTCCGACTTGCGCGCGGCGAGCACTTCGAGAAAGCGCTCTTCTCCGCCCTCGAGGGCTTCCATCGCGGTCATTGGCGTCCTCCGTTCAATCGATTGCGAAGAGAGCTTCTACCTCGATACAGGCCCCCAAAGGCAAGGTTGCCACGCCGATCGTGGTCCGGCTATGCCGGCCCGCTTCCCCCATGATCTCGACGATCATATCAGAAGCCCCGTTCATTGCCGCGCCCGGCATGGTGAAGTCGGGCTCGGCATTGACGAAGCCGCCCAGCCGGATGCAGGAACGCAGCCGATCGAGCGATCCCAGCGCCATACGCGCCTGGGCCAGAACCTGCAGCAGGCAGAGCTTCGCAGCCGCATAACCATCGGTTTCGGTAATTTTACTCCCTAACTTGCCCTTATAGGCTTGGGACAGCTTCCCATCCGGGCCGACACAGAGCTGCCCGGAGACATAGAGCAGCTTGCCCTCGATGCGGAATGGCACGTAATTACCTTTGGATACAGCGACTTCCGGCAGGGCATAGCCAAGCTCAACTATGCGAGATTCGAGATTGTGAGCTGACGTCATGGATGTGATGCTTGCCTTCGAATGGAATGGAACTGAACGCGGTTACGACCATGGAAACGGGACGGTTCTGCGTTGACGCGTCGATTTGTGTAGTTTATCTACATCCCCATGGCTTGGCAATGCCGGCCCCATCATTTCCAGACCATCGGCGGACAGATCAGATGTCTTCAACTCATCCCGTCCCGGCCTCGATCGACACGATCACCGGGCAGAAAAGGCTCGAACTCGCGCACTTTCCGACGCCACTCGAAGCAGCTCCACGCCTGGCGGCCCATGCGGGGCTGGCCGAACTCTTCATCAAGCGAGAGGATATGAGCGGCTATGCCCTGGGCGGCAACAAGCTGCGGCAGATCGATTTCATCCTGGCCGAGGCGCTGGACCAGGGCGCCGACATGGTGATCACGACGGCGGGCAGCCAGTCTAATTTCTGCCGCTCGCTGGCCGGTGCGGCGGCCAAGCTGGGCCTTGGCTGTCACCTGCATTTGCGCGCCAAGATGGGCACGGACCATGTCGGCAATCTGCTGCTAGACGACATTTTCGGCGCCAAGGTCACCTTCACCGAGAAAACCGACCCTTGGGACCCCGCCATTCGCGCCGAACTGGATGAAATTGGCCAGAGCTACGAAGCGGCCGGCCGCAAACCCTATATCGCACAACTGACCGGCAGCAGTGCCACGCTGGGCATTGCCGGCTGGGTTTCGGGGGCGGCGGAACTCATGGACGATTTCCGCAAGATCGGCCGGCAGCCCGATGCCATAGTGGTGGTCTGCGGCTCGGGTCTCACCGCCGGTGGGCTGGCGCTTGGCCTCAAGCATCTGGGCGCCACGACGCGCGTCGTGGGCGTCAGCGCACAGCAGCCGGAGGCGCGGCTGCGGCAATGGATCGTGGAAACGGCCAATGCGGCGACGACGGAGCTGGGTTTTGCCACCCGCCTCGCGCCGAATGATTTCGACATTCTCGACGACAAGATCGGGCCAGGCTATGGCATACCCTCGCCGGCTAGCATCGAGGCGGTGCGGCAGGCCGGGCGGCTTGCCGGGCTGGTGCTCGATCCGGTCTATACCGGCAAGGGCATGGCGGCGCTGCTCGCGGAGGGTGATGGCGGAATGCTGACCGGGAAAAGCGTGGTTTTCCTCCATTCGGGCGGCACGCCGGGCCTGTTCACCCATGCCGCCGCCTTCGATACGGACGCCCGGCCTTGAGCGGGCCGGCAAAGCTGGCCGTAGAGTTGGACCGGCCCGGTCGGCACTTTGGCGAACTTTTCATTCCCCATTCGCATGATCGGTCGGCCTATGGCCGGCTGAGCGTGCCGGTTATCGTGATCAAAGGTGGTGCAGGCCCGACCCTGCTGGCCACGGCCGGCGTACATGGCGATGAATATGAGGGCCAGATGGCCCTGCTGCACGCGACGCAGGAACTGGATCCCAAAAAACTGTCCGGCCGGCTTATCCTGGTACCGGTGGCCAACCCGCCGGCGTCCGAGGCGGGGCGGCGCACCTCGCCGATCGATGGCGGTAACCTGGCGCGCAGCTTTCCGGGCCGGGCAGATGGCTCGCTGACCGAGCAACTGGCCGAGGGCATCCATCGCCTGTTGTTGCCGCTGGCCGATGCACTGTTCGATTTTCACAGCGGCGGCTCGACGCTCGAGTACCTGCCCTGCGCCTTCGGTCGCCTGCCTGCCGATGCGGCACTGGCCGGACGCGTGCTGGCGCTGATGACGGCCTTCGGCGCCCCCGACACTATCGTTATGACCCGGCCTGAAGCCAGCGCCACGCTGGTCTCGGCCGCACTCGACAGGGGCATTGCGGCCATGGCGACTGAACTTGCGGGTGGTGGTGGCGTGACCGCTTCCAGCGTCAATCTGGCGCGTGCCGGGCTCGGCAATGTGCTCGCCCATCTCGGCATGCTGGAGCAATCGGCGCGCGATAATCCGACGCGCCTGCTGGGCGTCACACCCAGCCATTTCCTGCGCGCTCCAGGCAAGGGCTTATTCGAACCAGCCGTGATGCTAGGCGAGAAGGTGCAGGCGGGACAGGTGGCGGGCTGGCTGTGGAATGCCGAACGTCCGGAACTGGCGCCCGAGGTGCTGCACAGTCCCGCCGATGGCGTGGTCGTGTGCCGTCGCGTGCCGGCGAATTGTGCCAAGGCCGATGTGCTACTGCACCTGGCCGCGCCAATAACGACAGAGCAATTGCTGGGCAAATAAAAGGGAGGCTTTCGCCTCCCTTTCGTCATGAGGTCAGGCCGCCGGCAGCAGCGGTTCGACGCGGGCGACCAGGTCGTCCATCGCCTGCTGCGGCGTCTTCATGCCGAGCAAGGCCGCTTCGGCTTCTTCCTTGAAATAGTCTGCGGCGCGGGCAGCTTCGTCGAAAGCCGGCAGCGGCACGCGCGACACGGCCAGCACCTGACGCTCGGCAGCGGCATAGGGCAGCTTCTCGACGATACGCGGATCGTCATAGGTCGAGTTGCGTATCGGACCATTGCCGTTGAGCGCGGCCGCCACCGTGGACTCCTTGGCCGACATGGATTTGATGAACTGCCAGGCTAGGTCTTTGTTCTGGCTGTTCTTGGGAATGGCCATGCTCCAGAACTCGACCTTGGCCGGGGCCACTTCGTATTTGCCCAGCAATTCTTCGGCCACGGGGAAGTAAGTGGTCTTGATCTGGCCGGCCGTCTGGGACTTTTCCGGGTCGTTATAGAGGCCGTTGCGGCTCATCGAGCTCATGGCCATGGCGGCGCGGCCGGTCTGCATCCAGGTATTGGCGTCTTCCGCCTTCATGCCCACCAGGTTCCGCGGCACCGCACCGGCATCGTAGAGTTCCTTGATAGCGGTGAGCGCCTTCACCATGGCCGGCGAATTGGCGACGACCTTGAAGTCCTGGGTGATGAAATCGGCATCCCAGGCACGAGCGAAGGCGATGACTTCGGGATAGGCCACGCCTGGCAGGATGAAGCCGACGGCCGGCGTGCCATCCGGACGGGTGCCGGTGCAGCGCTTGGCAATGTCAATGAACTCTTCGATGGTCTTGGGCGGCGCTTCTACGCCGAATTCCTTGAAGATCGCCTCATTGTAATGCAGGCCCGTCGAGGCATGCCGGAACGGCACGGCGAATAGCTGGCCGCCAAAGGTGACCGCTTCCACCAGACCAGGGAAGATATCGTCGAAATCTTCAATCGGATCGCTTTCGAGATAGGCATCCAGCGGTTCGAACAGCGAGGTGACGCGCGGCGTGGCATAGGTATTGAGCAGGAAAGCCACGTCGACGGTGGACTGGCCCAGCGATGCCTCGCGGAAGACGCGATCATGCAGCGGGCCGGTTTCGAAGGTAACCCAATTGACCGCGCTGCCGGTCGCCGCAGTGAATGCGGCAGTTACGTCGCCGCCGGCGGCGCCCAGCGATACGTTCTGCATGACGCGGTGGGCGAACACATTGAGGTCCGCACCCTGGGCAAAGCTGACGCCGCCGAACATGGGCAGCGCGCAGCCTGCCGCCGATCCGGCGAGAAAATGTCTTCTCGTTATACGCATGGGTTTCTCCTTGTTGCGCCGCGCAATGCCCCTGGCCCCGCGTACGCTGCTCCCTTGATGACGTTTGTAGCATAATTACACAATCTGGCGAAAATCAACCAGATTTGCGCGTTGACAGAGTCATTCTTTTAATTTTACTACAACTCACCGGCCAAGCCGGATCGGTTTTCCCAGGAGGTGCCATGTCCAGTCCGGCCCCGCGTCGTCAATCTCGCGTCAAGGCGGCATTGCCTGCTCTGTTCATGGTTGGCCCTGTGCAGCTCATGGTCATTTCCATGATCTTCATCCCGGTTCTGTTCGTGGCCTGGCTGAGTTTCAACGAATCCTCCTTCGGCCAGGCACCGGTCTTCGTCGGCTGGCAGAACTATGTGCAGGTGCTGAGCGATCCCTATTTCTGGCGCTCCATGACCAATACGGTCATCGTCGTGCTGATCGTGGTGCATCTGGAACTGCTGCTGGGGCTGGGTGTAGCCTTGCTTTTTGCCAGCGGGGTGCCCATGCGGCCGCTGCTGCTCGCGGCGGTTCTGGCGCCCTATGCCGTCAGCGAAATCAGCGCCGTGGTGATGTGGCGCTACCTGTTCGATCTCGATGTGGGCTTTGCCACGCAATTGCTCACATTCCTGGGTCTGCCCGCGCTGGAATGGTCCATCAATCCGCTGCACGGACTGATTCTAGTGGCCCTGCTCAGCATTTGGCTGCACCTGCCCTTCACCTTCGTCATTCTCTATGCGGCGCGGCTGGCCATTCCCAATGACCTCTACGAGGCCGCTGGCGTCGACGGCGCTACCCCATTCCAGAAATTCCGGCGCATCACCCTGCCGCTGCTGATGCCGGCCATGCTGATCGCCATGCTGTTCCGCTACATCTTCGCCTTCCGCCTGTTCTCGGAAGTGTGGCTGTTGACTGGAGGCGGGCCGGCTCGGCAGACCGAAGTGCTGGCCGTCTACCTCTATCTCGAGGCCTTCCGCTACAACGCCTTCGGCGAAGCGGCCGCCACCGGCTGGCTGCTCGTGCTCGCGTCGCTGGGCTTGGCGATGTTCTACCTGCGCCGTCTCTACAAGGAGATGTTTGCCGCAAATGCCTAAGCTCGTCACAAACCTGCTCAAGACGCTTTCCGTCGCCGTGGTGCTGATCTGGTCGCTGGTACCGATCCTGATGATCGTGGTGTCCTCGTTCAAGGCCGACCGCGACATCTTTGCCGCGCCGCCGCGCCTGTTTTTCGAGCCGACCTTCAACAACTACCTGACGCTGTGGACCAATTGGGGTGACTTCTTCCACGGGCTGATCAACAGCGCGATCATAACCATCGGCGCGACGGTGCTGGCCGTCGTCACCAGCGCGCTGGCCGGCTACGCCTATTCGCGCTTCCGCAATCCGCTGCTGTCCTTCAGCGCGTTCTTTCTGATCTTCATCCGGCTGATCCCGCCCATCGTCATCACCCTGCCGCTGTTTCCGGCGGTCAACATGCTGCGCCTCAACGACACGCACATCCTGCTGATGGTGCTCTATGCGACCTTCTTCGTGTCGCTGGGCACGCTGGTCATGCGCACCTTCATGGATCAGATTCCGCGCGAGCTGGACGAGGCCGCCCATATCGACGGGGCGACCCGCATGCAGATTCTGCGCCGGATCATCTTTCCGCTCTCGGCCCAGGGCATGGTGGCGGTGGCCGTCTTCGTCATCGTCTTCGCCTGGAACGAGTTCCTCTTCGCCTTCATCTTCACCACCACCAATGCCAAGACCGCACCGCTGGTGATCTCGGAAATGTACGGCGCTGTTGAAGGCGTGGAATGGGGCGTGCTGTTCGCGGCCTCCACCGTGCAACTGCTGCCCGTGCTGATCTTCGTCATTCTCGCTCAAAAGCACCTGGTGGCCGGCCTCACCGCCGGCGCGACCAAGGGCTAGGCCGCCATATCGACCAAGGAGTTTTGTTTCATGCGTCCCAATCTGCGCAGCGGCGCTGCCGATGATGCGGCCTTGAGCCGGTTCGACCCCCTGCCCCGCATCATCTGCCTCGATGATTTCGACTGCGGCTTCTGCGGCTGGACGCAACTGGTCGGCAATTACGAGGAAGATCTCGACGCCATGCTGCCGGGCTATGCCCAGCACAGCGCGCCCATGCTCTCCACCATCGGCAGTTGGGATTCGGGCTCGCATGGTGGCGTCGATGGTGACTACGTGCTGAAGGTCGCGACCGCCCCGCGGGCCGGCGCGCAGAATGTCGCGATCAAGAGGCTGACCTTCCGCAAGGCAGGCCCGATCCGCCTCGAAGCCTATGTGACGTTCAAGCCCGAGGCGAACGAGCTCAAGCTCTCCGAGACCGATATCCGCTCCTTCGGCTTCCTGTTCGACCTGCAAGGCAGCGACACTTCAGGGCCGGTCAGCGAGCGCGTCATGCCGCATATGCGCTTCCTCAATGCCAAGGATGGCGAGCATGTGCAGAAGTGGCAGTTCAAGCGCCAGGCCGTGCCCATCGTCCCCATTGGCAACGACAACAAGACCATCTCGCATTATCACTTGGCGCCCGATGGCTGGGAGGACCTCGAAGGGGGCGGACAGCGCCTGTGCTACAACGAAATCCCCACCAAGGTGAACTGGCACTATATCCGCTTCGATTTCGATCTTGCCGCGATGCAGTGCACGCATTTCCAGTGCAATGACCGCGTCTTCGACGTCTCCGGTTTCGACTCCCTCCGCATTCCGGCGATGAAGAACCTCTGGTGCATGCTGAACGTCGCTTTCTTCGCCGAGACGGATACCGACAAGCGCGCCTTCGTCTATCTCGACTCCGTCTGCCTTTCGGGGGACTTCTGATGCGCATGAGCACTACCGCAATCGTCACACGGAACGTGGACTGGTCCGACGCCGCAACCAGCGAACCCTATGAGGCTGGCTGGGCCGAAACCGCCGTGATCTTCGTGCGGGCCCTCAAGCCGCCGGTCGGCAAGCCCGGCCGCGCCCATGTCGAAATCTCCCCCGACGGTATGCGCTGGGTGCGCGAAGGCACCAGTTTCGAGCTGCCGGCCGAACGCGACGCCATTGCCTTCGCTCGGGTCAGCCAGTTCGGCAACTGGCTACGCCTCGCCTGCGACTTCGATGAAGGCAGTTCCCTGCGGGTTCTCGTCACCCTCCATCTCAAGAGCTGAACGATAACCATGGCTTACACACCTCTTGTCATTCGCGAGGTCCGCATCCACCCCCTGCGCGTCCGCCTGCCCAAGGCCCAGAAGACTTCGCAAGCGCTGTGGGAGGCACTCGAAATCGTCGTGGTCGAGGTCGAGACCAGCGATGGCATTGTCGGCATCGGCGAGGCACTGGCCCGCAGTGGTGCCGCCGGTTATGCACGCTTCATCACCGATGCATTGGTGCCGCGCCTGATCGGCCAGGACGCACAGGACCGGCGGCGGCTTTGGAAGCTCATGCGGTCCACCCTGACCGGACGGCCCGGCGGGCAGATCGTCGAGGCCATCGCGGCCATCGACATCGCGCTCTGGGATATTGCCGGCAAGGCGGCCGGCGTGCCGGTGCACAAGCTGCTAGGCGGCATGGGGCGCGAGCGCGTACGCGCCTATGCGTCATCCATCAACTGGCTGGACGATGCGACCGTGGAGGCGGAAGTCGCCCATGTGCTCAAGCTCGGCTTCCGTGAGATCAAGGTGAAACTCGGCCGCGATGTGCCCGAGGCCATCGAACGGGCGCGCCTGGTGCGCCGGCTGGCGCCCGATGCCCTCCTCGGTGTCGACGCCAATTGGGCTTATGACCTGCCCGAGGCCCTGCAGGTCGGCCGTGCCCTGGCTGATCTCGGCTATGATTTCTTCGAAGAGCCGATCGTGCCGCAGGACCGGGAGGGGTATCGCCAATTGGCGCGACATCTGCCCATTCGCGTCGCGGCGGGCGAGAGCGACTTCGTCGCCGGCGAGGCGCTGGATTCCCTGTCTGACCGCAGTCTGGGCATGATCCAGCCCGACGTGACCCGGTCTGGCGGCATCACCGAAACCTGGCGGATCGCCGAACTGGCTGCAGCCCACCATGTCGCCTATGCGCCGCATGTCGGCTGGTCGGGCGGCATCTGCGTGGCGGCGAGCCTGCATCTGGCGGCGGCGGCCGAAAGTTTCCGCACCTTCGAATGCATGGTGTTCGACAATCCGCTGCGCACCGCGCTGTGCCAGCCGCTGGTCGGCGATTCCACGCAATTGGAGGACGGGCAGGTGCTCGTGCCCCAGTCACCCGGCCTGGGCGTCAGCCTCGACCAACAGATTCTGCGCAGTCATCTCATCGCCTAGCTAGGCCCGGAGTTTGCCATGTCATCCGTTTCGCTCAGGAACGTCACCAAATCCTTTGGCACCACCCAGATCATCAAGGGTGTCGATGTGGATATTGCCGATGGCGAATTCGTCATTCTCATCGGCCCGTCGGGCTGCGGCAAGTCCACCCTGCTGCGCATGATCGCGGGGCTCGAGGAAATCAGCTCCGGCGACGTGATCATCGGGGATCGCGTGGTCAACGAGGTCGCCTCCAAGGATCGCGATATCGCCATGGTGTTCCAGAGCTACGCGCTCTATCCGCACCTGACCGTGCGCGAGAATATGGGGTTCTCACTCTCCCTGCGTAAGGCTCCGAAGGCCGAGACCGATCAGCGTGTCAATGCCGCCGCGGAGACGCTGGGGCTCGAGCATCTGCTTGATCGCTATCCCCGCCAGCTCTCGGGCGGGCAGCGCCAGCGCGTCGCCATGGGCCGCGCTATCGTGCGCGATCCGCAGGTCTTTCTGTTCGACGAGCCGCTCTCCAACCTCGATGCCAAGCTGCGCGTGCAGATGCGTGTCGAGATCAAGGCGCTGCATCAACGCCTGCGCACCACCACGATCTATGTAACGCACGACCAGATCGAGGCCATGACCATGGCCGACAAAATCGTCGTGCTCAAGGACGGGCTGGTCGAACAGGTCGGGCCACCGCTCGACCTCTACGATGCGCCGGCCAATGTCTTCGTCGCGCAGTTCATCGGCAGCCCGGCCATGAATATCCTGGAGGGCGCGCTGACCGAAGATGGCGTGCAGCACGGCGAAATCTTCCTGCCGGTGCCCGATGCCCTGCGCCAGCGCGCCGGCGCGCTCAGCGCCGTACATTATGGCATCAGGCCCGAGCATCTGGTGCTGGCCGATAGCGGGATTCCCATTAACGCCGACGTGGTGGAACCCACGGGCTCGGACACGGTAATCTTCGGCAGGCTGGGTGACACCCCAATCGTGGTCAATATCCGTGACCGCGTCGACATCGCGGCAGGCTCGCGCATTTTCGTCCAGCCGGTCATGGATAAGGTGCACCTCTTCGACAAGGCAACGACCCGCCGCATCTGATGCCTCGCCTTTGCCCGGCGCCGACTGCGCCGGGTTAGTGAACCCTCACCGTATCGCGCAGCCAGGTTCTGAAATTTCGGAAACGGGCCGAGCGCAGTTTCAGTTCGGCGAACATGAAGGTGTAATGTTCATGCACCGTTTCTTCCGTGAACAAGGCGATCAGGCGGCCTGACGCGATTTCTTCCCGCACCAGCGACAGGCGGACAATGGCGATGCCCAGGCCTTCGGCTGCACCGGTGAGTTCGAGACCCGGGCTTTCAAAGTCGATGCAGCGCGCCACGGAAAAGACGCGCTGGGCGCGTTCGCCCAGCCAGCGCTCCCAGTTCCGGACATATTCCGCTGACCGCAGCAGCGTATGATGTTCCAGGTCGTCGGGCGTGCGCAGGGGTGGCGCTTCCTTCAGGTAGGCGGGACTGCAGACCGGCGACAGGTCAGCATCGGCGAGGATGTCGATGATGAAGCCGGGCTTTGGCTTCGGACTGATGGCAATCGCCCCGTCCGGCGCCACGATATTGTCGGCGCTGGCCACGAAATTCACGGCCATATCGGGATGCCGAGCATAGAGCCCTCCGAGGGTGGGCATGACATATTTCTGCAGGAACATGCGCGGCGCCGCGATGATCAGCGGCCCGCGATCAGCATCGGCCGATACGGTTCTTGTTGCCTCACGGACCTCGCCCAAAGCGGCATGGATCTTGGCCCAATAGGCTTCGCCGGCAGCCGTGAAGGCCATGCGGCGGTGAGCGCGCTCGAACAGCTTGATCCCTAGGAATGTCTCGAGGTTGTTCACCTGCCGGCTGACCGCGCCGGGCGTCAGATGCAGCTCTTCGGCGGCCTTGGCCACGCTGAGACGGCGCCCGACGGCCTCGAAAACGGGCAGCGCCGTCATCGGCGGCAGAATGCGGCCCGACCGCTCAATCACTTTCCCGTTCCTCCCGGTAAATGCCTTGACCGAAAGGTAGACAATGATTGAGAAAAACTCAATCGTGTGCAGAAAGAATGCCTTTTTTGCCCTGAGCCGAAGCCCTATTCGTCCCGGCAATACGACCCATAGGGGCATCAAGGGAGGATGACGTGAAGAGCCTATTATCCGTAGCCATCGGCGGGAGCCTGCTGGCCGCAACATCGCTGGTCGCTATCCAGACATCGGCGGCCGAACTCAAGGTTGGCCTGGCGGCCATCGCCACGTCGGCCGACCCGCATTTCCACCGCGCCGGCTTCAACTTCGACCTGCGCGAGAATATTTCGGACGCCCTGGCCTATGCGAATGGCGTCGATGGCGCGCTCGAGCCCCGCCTCGCCAGTGCCTGGGAAATCATCGACGACACGACCTGGTCGCTGACGCTGGAGGCCAATGCCAAATTCGGCGACGGCAATGCGCTGGGCGCCGACGACGTTATCTATTCGCTCTGCCGCGTCCGCAACGTGCCCGAAAGCCCGGGCCTCTATTCCAGTTTCATCTCGACCATTGCCAGCGTGAGTGATGCCGGCGACGGCAAGGTGACCATCACCACCAAGGCGCCCGATCCCAACCTGATGCGCAGCCTGAGCAATATCGGCATCGTGGAAAACCCGACCGGCCTCACCCTGGCCTATGACGAGGAAACCTGCGGCAACGACAACTGGCTCAATACCAACGGCTTCAACGACGGCAGCATTTCGGCCGGTATCGGCCACTATACGGTCAAGACTTTCACGCCGGACGTGGAGATCGTGCTGGAAAAGAATGCCGGCTATTACGGCACGGCAGCGGGCTATGACACGGTGACCATCAAGTCGCTGCCCGACAACAGCGCCCGTATCGCAGCCCTGTTGGGCGGATCGGTCGATGTCATCAATGCAGTGCCGATCAACGGCCTCGACAGCATCACTGCCGATGACCGCTTCTATCTCGCCTCGGCCCCCTCGACGCTGCTGATCTTCCTGCTGGCCGACCAGGGCCAGGAAACCACGCCCAAGGTCACCGGCACCGACGGCAAGAATCCCTATCTCGACCCGCTGGTCCGCCAGGCGCTGAACCTGGCCATCAACCGCGACGAGATTGCCGAAGTGGTGATGGGCGGCATGGCACAGCCCGCCAGCCAGCTGATCGTCGGTGGCGTTTTCGGGCACAATCCGGCCATCAAGCCCTATCTCTACAACCCCGACCGGGCCCGCGAACTACTGGCGGAAGCCGGCTATCCCGATGGGTTCGGGCTGACGCTCACCGCGCCTTCCGACCGCTATGTCAACGGCGCCCAGGTGGCCCAGGCCGTCGCGGCCATGCTTACCCAGATCGGGCTCGACGTGACGCTCGAGACATTCCCCAAGAGCGTCTATTTCGAAAAGGCCAGCGCCTACGAATATAGCCTCTATCTGGGTGGCGCCGCGGCGGATACCGGCGAAGGGCTGAGCCTGATGCTCAACCTGGCCGCAACCCGCGACACCGAAAAGGGCGAAGGCGGAGCCAACCGTGGCCGTTACTCCAATCCTGTCACCGACGACCTGCTGCACCAGGCGCAGCGGACGCTGGACGATGCGGAACGCGAGGCGCTGATCGGCCAGGCTTCAGCCCAGGTCTACGAAGACAATGGCTATGTGCCGCTCTATCACGAGTTCGGCGTGTGGGCCGTGGGCAACGGCGTCTATTTCGAGCCCAACGCCAACCTCACCAATATCTTCTATACCGCTCACCCCCAGCAGTGAGTGTGTCGGACAAGGCGGTCTCCCCCGCCTTGTCCTCTCCCCAAGAGAGTTCCGGGACATGGGTACTGAATTCAACGACGCCCTGTCGTCGCAGTTCGATTTTCGTGGACTGCGCGAGGCCTTCGCCCCGCAGGCGATGTATCAGGCGTTTCTAGACATCGAAAAGGCCGTAGCCCTGGCTCAGGGTGAGCTGGGCATCATCCCGGCGGCTTCGGCCGATGTCATTGCCAGCCATTGCCACCACGATCATCTCGATCCGGCGCGGCTCGATGCCGACTATCGTACGACGCGCCATCCCCTGATGCCGCTCATCAACGAGCTGGTACGGCTGTGCGGCCCGGTTCATGGCGGCTATGTCCATTGGGGCATCACCACGCAAAATGTGATCCAGACCGGCCTGCTGCTGCTGGCGCATCGCGCCCAGGGCACGCTGGACGGATTGCTGCGCGATATCCTTTCCCATCTGGGCCGCCTGGCCCGCGCCCATGCCGCCACGCCGATGGCCGGACGCACCCACTATCGCCATGCCGTGCCGATCACCTTCGGCTTCAAGGCCGCCGTGTGGATCGAGGAATTGTTGCAGGCCGCCGACCGCCTTGCCGAAGCCCGGCAGCGTTGCTTTACCGTGATGGCAGGCGGCGCCGTGGGCTGCTATTCGGCGCTTGGCGCCATTGGCCCCGAATTCCAGTCTCGCGTCGCCGCCCGCCTGGGCATGGGCGAAATGGCTGTCCCGTCACGCGCCATCCGCACCCATATATGCGAATACGTGAATGCGCTGAGCCTCTTGGCCTCGGTCTGCCACCGCATTGCCGAGGAGGTCTACCAGACCTCCTCGGAGGAATATGGCGAACTGAGCGAGAAGCGGCTCGAAGGCTCAATCGGTTCGTCCACCATGCCGCAAAAGATCAATCCCGTGCATTGCTATGGCATCATCGCCAACAGCAACCGGCTCTACAGCCTGGCGGGGATGCTGATGGCCTCGGCCCATCGCCCGTACGAATCCGATGGCAGCACCAACCAGTTGTTCGAGGATGGACTGGTGGATGTCATCGCCGCGATCTCGGATGTCCTGGTCCGCACCGAAGCACTGACGCGCGACCTTGATCTCGATACGCTGCGCATGCGCGAAAATCTCGAGTTGTCGCATGGCGCCATCTTCGGCGAATACGCCATGATGCGGCTCGGGGAAACGCTGGGCAAGCACAAAGGGCACGAACTGGTGCATGAGGCAGCGGTCGCCGCAGCCACCGGCAAGGGCGCGTTTCTCGATGAAGTCGCCCTTCTGCCGGGTGGCGCCGCGGTGAGCGCCGAGATCCAGACCAAGCTCACCCAGGACGGGGCCAACGGCATCTGCAAGGAATATGCGCTGCATTACGGTGCGCTGGTCGAGCATATCGGGACCGGTCCGTTCCCCACGGTCGAGCAGCGCTCGATCGGCGCCTATCTCAGGTCGGCGGCGCAATGATCTCGTTCATCCTCCGGCGGCTGCTGCAGAGCCTTGTCGTGGTGCTGGTGCTTTCGCTGGTGCTGTTCGTCGGCCTCTGGCTCATCGGCAATCCGGTCGATGTGCTGATCTCCTCGGAAGCGACGGAAGCCGACCGGCTTGCCGCCATGAAGGCGCTGGGGCTCGACCGGCCGATCTGGGAGCAATACCTGGTCTTTCTCGGCAATGCCGTGCAGGGCGATTGGGGCACCTCCTTCGTCTACAAGGAGCCGGTGACGCGCATCCTGATGCAGCGCCTGCCCGCCAGTATCGAACTGGCGCTGGTGGCTTTCGTCATCGCCATCGGTTTCGCTATTCCCGCCGGGCTCTATGCGGGGCTCCGGCCGCAGTCCCGGCTCGGTCGCGCCTTCATGAGTTTCTCGCTGATCGGCGTCAGCATTCCCACCTTCTGGCAGGGCATGCTGCTCATTGTGGCCTTCGGCATCATGATGCCCATCCTGCCGGTCGGTGACCGGGGCGAGGTGGCGACCCATTTCGGCATTACCAGCAGCCTCTGGACGCTGGATGGCTGGTGGCACGTGGTTCTGCCCGCCTTCAGCCTGGCCCTGCTCAAACTGAGCCTGTTGATCCGCGTGACGCGGACCGCCACGCTGGAAATCACCCGTCTCGACTACGTCAAATTCGCCCATGCCAAGGGCGTGCGGACCTGGCGCGTGGTGTTCGTCCATATCCTGCGCAATGCCATGGTGCCGCTCATCACGGTCATCGGCATCGAACTGGGCAACCTCTTGGCCTATGGCGTGATCACCGAGACGGTCTTTTCCTGGCCGGGACTGGGCAAGCTCCTCATCAATTCAATCAAGGTGCTGGACCGCCCCATGATCGTCGCGCAGCTGACCTATACCGCGCTCCTCTTCATCGCCATCAACTTCCTCGTCGATGTCCTGCATATGACGATCGATCCGCGCGTGCGGGCCGCCATGGGACGGCGCAACACATGAGCCGGGCCAGCCTTACCGAATTCGCCGGGCGTTTTGCGGAAAGCCGCGTCGGGCTTGCCAGCCTCGCAGTCACGCTTTTCTTCGTGTTCTGCGCGCTGTTCGCGCCCCTGCTGTCGCCGACCGATCCCTACGACCTGTCGCGGCTCGAACTGATCGATGCGCTCAAGCCCATGGGATCGCCCCAGGTGCTGCCCGGCGAGGAATTCCGCGCCAATTTCACCGTCACCGATGGCGTCGCAGAACCGGCGGGGGATGTCGGCGATCTCACCACGGCATCCTGCGGCGAGCGCTGCATCGCGGTCCGGCTGGACAGTGCCGAAACCGAGCTGGCCAGCCTGCAGATCCGCTCTTTGCCGAGAGGCATGAATGTAGAAGGCGCCAGCAAACATCCTGTGCAGCCCTGGTGGACGGTCAATGATCCGGAAGCCAACGGCGTCCGCATTATTTCGGACGAGCCGTTCCCCGCCGCCTTCGGTTTCAGCGTTATCGCCAAGACCGCAGAACAGCCCACCGATTTCGTCTTCGTGGCCGGCACGGACGCTTTTGGCCGGGACATGTTGTCGGCCATCCTCTACGGCATTCGCATCAGCATTTTCGTGGGCGTGCTGGCGGCGGGCTCGGCCATGGTCATCGGCACCGGGCTCGGCCTGCTGGCAGCCTGGCGTGGCGGCGCAACCGACGCCATGATCATGCGCACCGTCGATTTCATGCTCAGTTTTCCCTCAATCCTGGTTGGGCTCTCGATCCTCGCCGTGCTCGGCAGCGGCGTCGATAAGGTCATCATGGCGGTGGTGCTGGTGCAGTGGTGCTACTACGCCCGTACCTCGCGTTCGCTGGCGCTCAGCGAGCTCAACAAGGAATATGTCGAGGCGGCCCGCTGCCTGCGCCTGCCGGCATGGCGCATTATGCTGCGCCATGTCCTGCCCAATTGCATGCCGCAGATCATCGTGCTGTTCACCCTCAATATCGCCGCGGCGATTTCGCTGGAATCCTCGCTGAGCTTCCTGGGCGTGGGCCTGCCGCTCACCCAGCCGTCGCTCGGCATGCTCATCGCCAATGGCTATGAGTTCATCTTCTCGCAGAAATACTGGATCAGCTTCGGCCCCGGCCTGGTGCTGTTGCTGATGATCGTGGCGATGAACCTGCTGGGTGATCGACTGCGCGACCTCAACAATCCGCGGTTCGACCGATGAGCGAAACATTCTTTGAAGTTGCGGGCCTCAATACCTGGTTCTTCACCCGGGCCGGCACGTTCAAATCGGTGCGCGACGTGTCGTTCTCGCTGCGCCGCGGCGAAGTGCTGGGCATTGTCGGGGAATCTGGGTCCGGCAAGTCGGTGACCGGCATGTCGATCATGGGCCAGGTCGATGAGCCGGGCCGGATCGTTTCGGGCTCGATACAGCTCGATGGCGAGGAGCTGACCACGCTCAGCTTCGACCAGATGCGCCACTATCGCGGCCGCCGCATCGCCATGGTCTTCCAGAACCCGCTGATGACGCTCAACCCGCTGATGCGCATCCGCGACCAGATGTTCGAAGCGATCAGCGAGCATGAAAGCATGCCCCAGGCCGAGATGCAGTCCCGCTGCATCGATGCCTTGCGGTCGGTAGGCATTCCGTCGCCCGAAGACCGGCTTTCGGCCTATCCGCACGAATTATCGGGCGGCATGCGCCAGCGCGTGGTAATCGCCATTGCCCTGCTGCTGAACCCCGACCTCATCATCGCCGACGAGCCCACCACGGCGCTCGATGTGACCATCCAGGCCCAGATCATCCACCAGATGCGGCGCCAGATCGATGAGCGCGGCCTCGGCATGATCTGGATCACCCATGACCTGGCGACGCTGTCCGAACTCGCCGATCGTATCCTGGTCATGTATGCCGGCGCCATGATGGAAACCGGCACGACGGCCGATATCATCGGCTCGCCGCGCCATCCCTACACCCGCAAGCTGCTTGAATCTGTCCCCTCGCTCAACGTGCCGGGGGAGAAGCTCCGGCAGATCCGCGGCAGCATGCCCTCCCTGCTCTCGCTTGGCGCCGGCTGTCCCTTTAGGGATCGCTGTGAATTCGCGACCGAGGCTTGCGCCGAGATCGTGCCGGAGCGCGTGTTCTCCCCGACGCACCGCGTATGGTGCCACCACCCGATCGAGGATGAGCGATGAGCCAACCTGTCTTCGAAGCCCGTGATGTATCGCGCATCTTCGAGCCGGCACAAGGCGCGTTGCAGCGGCTTGGCGATCGTCTCGCCGGCCGGCAGCCGCCGCTGGTGCGGGCGGTCGATCGCGTCACGCTCAGTGTATCGGAAGGGGAAACGCTGGGCATTGTCGGCGAGTCGGGCTGCGGCAAGTCTACGCTGGCGCGGATGATTGCCGGCATCCTGCCCGTATCGGGCGGCGAGCGACGGTATCGCGGCGAGGACTATGACAGCTTCCTGGCCCGCAAGCGCGATGCGCTCAAAGTGCAGATGGTGTTCCAGGACCCCATGTCATCGCTCAATCCACGCCTCAGGGTTGGCGAGATCATCGGGGAAGCGGCGGCGCTGCATGGGGTGGTGCCGCGCGCGCAGATCAGGAACCATGTCGCCGAGACCCTGAGCCGGGTCGGCCTGCCCGCCGATACGATCAGCCGCTATCCGCACGAATTCTCGGGTGGTCAGCGGCAGCGCGTTGGCATTGCGCGCGCCCTCGCCGTCAAGCCGGACCTGCTGGTCTGCGACGAGGCCGTCGCGGCGCTCGACGTTTCGGTGCAGGCGCAGATCATCAACCTGCTGATGGACATTAAGCGGGATAGCGGGCTGTCGATGATCTTCATCAGCCATGACCTGGGTCTGATCCGGCACCTCTGCGATCGGGTGGCGGTGATGTATCTGGGGCGCGTGGTCGAGCTGGCCGGCACCGAGGAACTGTTCTCCAACCCGACCCATCCCTATACGCAGATGTTGCTAGCCGGCATGCCGCAGATTTCCCTGAAAAGGCGTGCCTTCATGCCGATCAAGGGCGAAATCCCCTCCCCGCTCGCTCCGCCGTCCGGCTGCCATTTCCACCCGCGTTGCCTTGCGGCCACCGACCATTGCAGCACCAGGCGCCCCGAACTTGTCGAGTTGGTTCCCGGACATACCCATGCCTGCCTGAATGCCGGCCTGACGCAGAACTAGCCTCGGCTCTTCGGACAGCTACGACTTGTGCGGCGGCCGCTCTGGCGGGTCCGGCCACTTGTCGGCGAGGTAGAGCGCGTCTTCCTCGGCCGCCACCGGCACAGCTGCCGGATCGACCGGCAGGCCGAAGAAGGACCGCTTGAACGGCGCCTCCGCGCTGGGCACGGGCTGGCCGATGAAAGGTTTTAGAATACCAAACAGGGAGAACATGGCGGCTCCTATTTGAAAATGCCCTTGAGCAGGCGCCCCTCGATCTCGGCAAGGTCGGCGGCGCCGCGCTGGCGTGGGCGGGGATGATCGATAGCGATATCGAGCGCGATGCGGCCCTCGTCGAGCACGATGACCCGATCGGCCAAAGCAACGGCCTCGCCGACATCATGGGTGACGAAAAGGGCAGTGAAGCCCTGCTCGCGCCAGACCCGTTCGATCAGTGCCTGCATGGTGATGCGGGTCAGTGCATCGAGCGCTCCGAGCGGTTCATCGAGCGCGAGGAAGCCCGGCTGGCTAACCAGCGCCCGGGCCAAAGCCGCGCGCTGGCGCTGGCCGCCGGAAAGGCGCGAGGGCCATTCGGGCGCCTTTTCGGCCAGTTGCACCTCGGCCAGGGCCGCCTCGGCCTTGCGCCGCGCGGTCCGCCTGTCGACGCCCTCGCCCAGCCCGACGATCACATTGTCGATGATGCTGGCCCAGGGCAGCAGGCGCGGCTCCTGGAAGACGATGCGGGAGCTCGGTTCGGTCTCGGCCCCGTCTGCGCCGACGAAGCTGATACGGCCTGATGTGGGCGTATCGAGCCCGACCAGCAGGCGCAGCAAGGTGCTCTTGCCGCAGCCGCTCTTGCCGACAATGGCCAGGAACTGGCCGGCTGGCACGTCGAGATCGAGGTCATGCAGTACCGGAACGTCACCGAAGCTCTTTGAGAGGCCCTCGATGCGGATGCCGACGCCGGGGGTATCGCGGCGCTGGCGGGGCGAGCGGGCTTCGTATTCGGGTTCGATATCGCGGCCCCAGACATTCTTGGTACGGGCTGATATGCTCATGGCTCAGCTCCTTTCCGGTTTCTGGTAGGCGGGATTCCACGACAGGGTCAGCCGCTCGAGGGTCAGCGCGATGACGTCGGCCAGCTTGCCGAGCAGCGCGTAGATGACGAGCGCCAGGATGACCACGTCGGTCATCATGAATTCGCGGGCCGAATTGGCCATGTGGCCGATGCCGGACGAGGCGGCCATGCTCTCGGCGACGATGAGCGTGAGCCACATGATGCCGAGCGAGAAGCGCAGGCCAACGAAGATCGAGGGCAGCGCGCCGGGGAAGATGACCTTGCGGAACAGCGTCCAGCCATTCATGCCGTAGACGCGGCCCATCTCGATCAGTTGCGGATCGACATTGCGCACCCCATGCAGCGTGTTGAGATAGATCGGGAAGAAGACGCCAAGCGCCGTGAGGAAGAGCTTGGCCTCCTCGCCGATGCCGAACCACAGGATAACCAGCGGGATCAGCGCCAGGTTGGGAATGGTGCGCAACATCTGCAGCGTCGTATCGGTCAGCGTATGGCTGAGCCGCGATATGCCGTTGGCGAGACCGAGCAGAAAGCCGATGGAGCCGCCAACCAGCAGGCCCGAAATGGCGCGCAGCGCACTGGCCTGAATGTTGACGGCCAGTTCCCCGGTGACGAGCTTGTCCCAGAAGGCCCAGACGACCTGGATCGGCGCCGGCATCAGGCGGTTGGTGATCCAGCCGAAGGACGTCGCAGCCTGCCAGAGCAGGACGACCGCGAGCGGCAGCAGGAACGGGATCAGCATGCCGGCAGAAAAGCGCACTCTATTGCTACGCTTTCCTGCAGGCTTGCCTGTTGGCAGGGTGATGGGCTTACCGAGTTCAGCAGCGAGGGTCATGTCGGCCTCCGGTGAAAGCAGGGATGGGCCGGCACCATGCCGGCCCATCGGTTGCGGCAGGTTCAGAGCGCCGGCGGGTACCAGACGATGTCGCTGATGGTGAGCTGGCGCGGGATGATCTTCTCGGCAAAGAACGTGTCGGCCAGCGCCTGCTGATAGGCGATGACCTCTTCATCGAGCGACTGGATGGCGCCCAGATCGGCCCCCTTGCGGCCCAGGGTAATGCGGGTGATCGGCACTGGCACGCCTGTCGAGGCCGAGATGGTTTCGGCGGTGGCGTCGAGGTCCGACTGCGCGGCAGCGCCGACCTTTTTCAGCTCGTCGATGACTTCGGCGACAATGGTCGGGTTGTCCCTGGCATAGGCGCCATTGGCCTGCAGGAACCCCCAGGAATCGACGATCCCCTCGGTGGTGGTCAGCACGCGCGTCTCGGGATCCTGCGCCGCGATGGCGTAGTAGGGGTCCCAGATGACCCAGGCGTCGATCTGGTTGTTGGCGAAGGCCGGAGCGGCATCGGGCGGGCCAAGATCGAGCGGGGTGATGTCGGCCAGCGTCAGGTCGGCGCTGCGCAGGGCGGCGAGGATGAAATTATGCGAGCTGGAGCCGCGCTTGAAGGCCACCCGCTTGCCCTTGAGATCAGCCAGCGACTGGATGGGCGAGTCCTGCTTGACCAGGATGGCCGAGCCATCGAGGCTCCCCGGCGTGGCCGCGACATAGACCAGATCGCCGCCGGCCGCATGGGCGAAAAGTGGTGGCACGTCGCCGGTCGAGCCGAAGTCGATGGCATGGGCGCCCAGAGCTTCGAGCAGCGGTGGACCGGAGGTGAATTCGGCCCAGGTGACGGTGATGCCGCGCGGGGCGAGCCGCGCCTCGATGGCGCCGCTGGTCTTGGCGAGGGCGAATGTGCCGCCCTTCTGCCAGCCGATGCGGAATTCGGTGGCACTGTCCTGGGCACGGGCGGCACTTGGCAGAGCGAGCGCAGCGGCGGCGCCGGCAAAGAGGGGGAAAGTCTGTCTGCGGGTCAGCATATTGGGCTCCGTTGGGAAGGGATTAGGCGCTTTGCGCCACGAGGTCGGCATTGCGGATGGCGGCGAGGCGCCAGCCCAGCTCATCCACCACCCGCTCGATGCGGGACTTGAGGTTGGCGCTGGCCGGCTGGTAGTCGGCGAAATCGGGTTCGGTGGCGTAGATGCCGGTCGACAGGATATCGGCCGAGAAGAAAGCAAAGAGCGGCCGCAGCCCGTGATCGACCACCAGCGCATGGCGCTCGCTGCCGCCGGTGGCGGTCAGCACCACCGGCTTGTCCTTGAGCGCCTTGGGATCGATCAGGTCGAACAGGTGCTTGAACAGGCCCGTATAGGTGCCCTTGTAGACCGGTGAGCCGACCACCAAAGCATCGGCATTGGTGATGGTGTCGATCAGGTCCACCAGGTCGGGTGGCGCCTGGCGCGGGTCGAGCGTGGCGCCGAGCGAGGGGTGGATATCGACCAGGTCATAGATGGTGGTGCGGGCGCCGCTGCGCTGGGCCGTGGTCTCGACGATGGTCTCGACCAGGCTCTTGGTGCGCGAGGGCAGCGAGGACGAACCGGCAAAGCCGACGATGTGAAGCTGGTTCATGATGCGCTCCGCTGCTGGCTGGCACGGGCGACGAAGCGGTTGGCCGGGCGTTCGAGCCCCAGATTCTCGCGCAGGGTCGCGCCCTCATATTCGGTGCGATAGAGCCCGCGCTTCTGCAGGATCGGCACCACCTGCTCGACGAAATCGGTGAGCCCAGTGGGGAGTACGGGCGGCATGATGTTGAAGCCGTCGGCCGCGCCATTGACGAACCAGTCCTCAAGCGCATCCGCGACCTGTTCGGGCGTGCCGACATAGGTGCGGTGACCGCGGGCCGTGGCCAGCGACAGGTAGAGCTGGCGCAGGGTGAGGCCGGTGCTGGCGAGGTCGGAGACCAGCTTGAGGCGGCTCTTGTTGAGCTCGGTATCGGTGGGCAGTGGCGGGGCGACATCGTCCAGCGAATAGCCGGAGAGATCGACGCCCACATAATATTGCTTGAGGATGCCCCAGGCGATGGAGGGATGGACCAGCGACTGGATGAACTCGTAGTTCTCCTGCGCTTCGGCCTCGGTACCACCAAGCACCGGGAACAGGCCCGGCATGATCAGCAACTGCTCGGGCCGGCGGCCGTATTTGGTCAGGCGCCCCTTGATGTCGGAATAGAATTCCTGGCCATCGGCCAGCGTCTGGTTGGCGGTGAAGATCACCTCGGCGGTGCGGGCGGCAAGGTTCCGGCCGGCTTCGGAGGCGCCGGCCTGCACGACGACCGGCCTGCCCTGCGGCGAGCGGGCAACATTGAGCGGCCCGGCGACATCGAAAAACTGGCCGTGGTGATCGACCTTGTGGACCTTGGCGGGATCGAGGAAGACGCCGCTTTCCTTGTCCACGATCAGCGCGTCGTCCTCATAGCTGTCCCAGAGGTCGAGCACGAGATCGACCACTTCCTCGGCCCGCTCGTAACGATTGGCGTGGGCGGGGTGGCCGGCGATGGAGAAGTTTTTCGACACGTCCGCGGCGGTCGTCACCACGTTCCAGGCGGCGCGCCCCTTGCTGATATGGTCGAGCGAGGCGAATTTGCGCGCCAGCAGATAGGGGTCTTCGTAGGTGGTGGAGGCGGTAGCGACAAAGCCGATATTGCTTGTCACCTGTGACAAAGCCGACCAAAGCGTCACCGGCTCGAAATGGGCTGAATGGCTGACGCGGGAGCGGATTTCCGGGTCCTTGTCGCCATCCCAGCCGGCCGGGCTGTCGGCCACGAAGACCAGGTCGAACAGGCCTTTTTCGGCCGTCTGCGCCAGGCCCCGATAGTGATCGATATTGTGGCCAGCATCGGCCTGGGCATCGGGATGCCGCCAGGCGGCGACATGATGACCTGTCGCCATGATGAAGGCGCCGAGTCGTATCTTCCTTGATGTATCGCTCATCTCGACCTCTCGCTGTTAGCCGCGCTCCCTGGAAGCGCACCATCATTTGGCGCTAACTCTAGTGATTTAGTCGAGTATAGATTTTTGCCTTGTTTCCCCGCTTTGCAGTTTTGTGTTTCCCCGTGTGCGGGGGTGGCAGATGCCGATTTTCAAAGGAGAATGGAGCCCGCCGCAGACGGGCTCCCGTTCTGTCAGTCCGCCATGGGCGTGAAATGGCGGCCGGAGATTTGCGAGATGATCATGTAGCTCACCGCGCCCAAGCCATAATAGGACGAGGCCGAGGCTTCCTCGCGCGGCACGATGATGAGCTGGTTCTCGCGGCAGGCATGCAGGAAGTTGCAGAAATCGGGCAGGACCTGTTCGAGATAGGTCACGGCATCATCGGGCGTTTCCAGCGTATCGGTGCGGTAGGTGGCAAAGATCAGGTCGGCGTCCAGCTCGGGCAAGGCCTCGGCACCGAAGACCTCGTCGCCCCCTTCGGGAATGGCATCGACCACCGCAGGGAACTTGAAGCCGGCATCGCGCAGCACTTTGCCGAGCGCACCATAGGTGTGCCAGACGAAGAGCTGCCCATTGACGCCCTGGATGACATTGACGGTGATCGAGCTGGTATCGATCAGCCGCTTGATCTGGGCGATCTGGCCTTCATAGCGCGTCTTGAGAGTGGCTAGGCGATCCTGTGTACCCGTAATGTCGGCCAGCACGTCATGCATGCCGAAATCGCCGCGCTTGGTGTCGTCGAGCACCAGTGTCGGCGCGATGGCGGCGAGCTGGTTCACATCGGCCGTCTGCCAGGGCGTCATGAGGATCAGGTCCGGTTCGAGCGCCGCCACCGCCTCGACATCGGCCGGCAGGTTGCCGACGAACTTGATGTCGGAATTGTCGAAGTCGATGCCGGTCAGCACGTCGCTGGAACGGATGAAGGGCACGCCCTCGGCCGTGGTGCGGCCATGGCTGCCCACCGGCGTTACGCCCAGTTCCAGCAGCGGAATGGTGATGGCCAGGTCCTGCAGCGACACGATACGCAGCGGCTCAACAGGAATATCGACCACGCGGCCGGTATCGTCGGTAAAACTGCGGGTGTCCTGGGCGAAGGTGGGCGAGAGGCCGGCCAGCAGCATCAGGCTGGCCAGCATCAGGGTGAGCTTGCGCATGGAATTGTTCTCCTTGGTGGAAGCGGACGCCGTCACTGGGCGGCCTCGGGGCGCGGCGAGGTGGCGGTCAACACGGTAAAGGCCATCATGCTGAGCGCGTTGTATGAGGTCGAAGTGGTCTCATCGCGCGGGATGGCGACGAGGTTTCCTGCCTTGCAGGCGGTGAGGTAGTCGCAGAAACCGGGAACGAGGGCCTCCATCTGCGCATAGGCGTCCTGGGCGGTTTCGCCGCGCTCGGCCAGATAGGTGAGGAAGATCACGTCGGCATCCATTTCCGGCAGCATTTCGGCGCTGAAGCTGGCATTCTCGCCGTCGGGAATGTCCCGGACCGCTTCGGGCATGGCGTAGCCGGCATCGCGCAGCACGCGGCCCAGCGAAGCAAAGTGCCTGTAGACGCGGATCTGGCCTTCGAGCGCGGCAAAAACGTTGACCGACACGTTCTGGGTATCGACCAGGCGCTTGATCTGTTCGATCTGCTTTGCATAGCGCCCGTCGAGCCGCGCCAGGGTTTCCTCGGTGCCCGTCAATTCGGCCAGCAGTTGATAGATGTCGTATTTGTCGCGGGTGACGAAATCGATGAGGATGGTGGGCGCGATCTGCTCGTATTGCTCGGGCTTCTGGTTGTTGGAGAGGATGATGAGGTCCGGTTCGGCGGCCGCCACCTTTTCCGGGTCGATTTCCGTACCGGTGCCGAGGAAGGCCATGCCGGTATTGTCGTAGTCGAAACCGGTCAGCATCTTGGACGAGCGCAGATAGGGCGTGCCGTCCTCTTCCACCCGGCCGTGACTACCGACCGGCGGGGCGCCCAGCTCGATCAGCGGAATGGTGAAGAACAGGTCCTGCAGGGACACGATGCGCTGGGGATGAGCCGGGATTTCAACCACCCTCCCCGCATCGTCGGTGAAGCTGCGGGTTTCCTGGGCGAAGCCGGGTGTGGCGAGCAGGGCGACGACGATGCCCATGAAGGTTCGGCGGATCGGGGTGAGCATGGCTCAGTCTCCGGGTCAGGTGGGATGGTGCGAATGGGGGTGCACGGCGTCGAGGCACCAGCGCAGCTCGTCCTCGCCGCCGCCCTGGGCGACAACGCCGCAATTGCCCTGCACCATGAAGGTCTGGGCATGCAGGCAGATGGCCAGGCGTTCGGTGCCCACGGCAGCTGTCAGCACGAGCGCGGTGCCTTCGGGCGCATCCTCGGGCAGCGCGGCAGGCTCAAGCACGACATCGGCAGCGCGATGGCCATGGGCCTCCGCCCAACCCATGGCCGCCAGTTCGGCGACCTGCAGCGGCTCGGGCTGGTCAGTGCGGCCCTTATAGGCCGGCAGGTAAACTTCCTCCCGGCCGAGCGCGGCGAGGAAAGCGGGCGCCTGCGCCGCCGTCATGCGGCCATAGCGTTGACGCTGCGGCATGACGACCAGCGAGGCGGCGAAGCGGCAGCCGCCGATATGGGTGGCCTGGACGATATTGAAGCGGGCTGGATCGGCCTCGGCCACCAGCGCCTTGTAGGTGGAAAAGCCGTGCCGGGCGCAGCAGGCGTCGCGGCGGCTGTCGGTGCAGCAGAGGATGGTCTGGCGTGCATCGACCTGGCCAACGAAGACCGTGCCCGCGACATAGTCGTTGATGGCGGCGATCAGTTCGGCCTCGTCGGCAAAGTCGGCATAGACGTTTTCAGGCAGCGCATGCAGCGTGGGCAGGCTGCCTTCGGCTTCGACCTTATCCACCAGAGCCACATGCAGCTTGGCATGAGCGGCCTCGTGCAGCGCCTCGGTGAGATCAGGGCTCATATCCACAGATTCCCAGCGCGGGGTGCGCCACTTGCCGCGCGGCCAGGCCAGCATGAGGATGCGCTGCGGCGCATCCCCGGTACCGGCCAGCGGCTCGCCCCGTTCGCTGCAGAGATCGGTGCAGAAGACGTGCTTGCCCATTACGGTGCTTCGACAAAAGGCGTGAAGGGGCGGCCGGCGACGGTGTTTTCCACCAGCTCCAGAGCGAGGTCGAGGCCGGCCATGGTCGAGCCGAAGGTCGGGCCAGGCAGCAGCACGAACTGGCCGTTCTGGCAGGCGGTCAATGCCTGGCACCAGCCGGGGGCGAATTTCTCATAGGCCGCGAAGATCGTTTCGGGCGTGGCGTCGGGCTGCTGGCGGTAGAAGCCGAAGACGAAGTCGGCATCGAGGTCCTGGATCAGCTCGGCGCTCCAGGAGGCCTGGGTTTCGGCGAGGGCGGCCACGACGGCAGGCTGGGCGAAGCCGACATCGTCGAGCACTTGCGCGATGGCCCCCAGGCCAGCGCGATAAACCCACAATTCCTCGCCAGCCGGGAACATGAAAGTCATGGTGATCGAGATGACAGACGTGTCGCCGATATAGGATTTGGCGCGTTCGACATTGTCGAGATAGCGCTGGTAGCGCGCGTCGAAACTGCCGGACTTGCCGCTGACATCGGCCAGGGTCTTGAGCGTGTCGACCAGGCCGAGTGCGCCATTGTCGATCAGCAGCGTCGGCGCCACCTTTTGCAACTGCTCGGCCACATCAGGATCGGTATAGGGTCCGCCGATGATCAGATCGGGCGACAGGGCCGCGATGGCTTCGAGGTCGAGCCCGTTGAAGCCGCCGACATAGGCAATGTCGGTATTGGCATAGTCGATGCCCAGCGTATCCATACCGCCGCGCAGAAAGTGATTGCCATCGGCATCGGTGCGGCCGGCGCTGCCGACCAGCGGCGCACCCAGCTCATAGAGCGGCAGGGCGACGATCTGGTCGTTGAGCGCCACGATGCGCTGCGGCGCGACGGGAATGTCGAATGTGCCGTTGGCCGCGGTGAAGGAGCGGGTTTCCTGGGCGAAAGCCGGACTGGCGAGCCCGATGGCGAGGGCCAGGACGGCGAGGGTTGCGCGAAGAATCATCTGAGGTCTCCAGGAAATGGCTAAAGCAGGTCGCCGGGCACTTCGGTTGCCGGGTCGCCATCGGCGGCGACCTCGAGCATGGGCAGGATGGATTCGATAGCGATGGGCAGCGACAGCAGCGACACGCGGGCAAAGGCCGCGACGACTGCGTCCGGCAGGTAGATTTCCCCACCCGTGGTGGAAGCGCGCAGGAAGGGATGGATCGGCGACTGCGGGATGGAGGTCACTTCATCGCTGCCGTACCAGATGGTGACATCGGCATCGATCATGGCGATGTCTTCGGGCGAGCCCTCGAGGTAGAATTCGTCCTCGCTCGAAATGGCGTTGAGGGCCTCGGGCAGTTGGAAGCCGAAGCCTTCGAGGAACTGGCCGCGCACGTCGTAACGCGTATAGGCCCAGGGCGTACCCTCGGTGATGCCGCCGACAACGGCCGTCAGGTCGGCCCATTGCGGATGCTCGGCGCGGATCTCGTCGATCCGGGCCCGGATGGCATCGATGCGCGCAATGGCCTCGGCCTCCTCGCCCACCGCCCGCGCGGCCAGTAAGGCGCGTGTATCCCAGGGCAGCGCATAATCGCCAATGCCCGGCGGCACGGCGACGACCGGCGCGATCAGGCTGAGCTTGGCATAGTCGGCATCGGTAATGCCGGAATAGACGGCGATGATGACTTCGGGGTCGAGCGCGGCAATCGCCTCGAAATCGAGATCGCCCTCGAAGACGACCGGTTCGGTGGTCAGCAGGTCCTGGGCCCAAGGGCCGGCGGTGAAGGCAAAGCCATCCTGCGGACGCCATTGCATCACCGCAAGCGGCTCGATGCCCACCGCCAGCAGATTGTCGATCCCGCCATAGTCGATGCTCACGACGCGCGTCGGCTTGGCCTCGATAATGCTGGTGCCGAATTTGTGCTCGATGCGGAGGGGAAATTCCTGCGCCATGCCCGCAAGCGTGGACACGGCCAGGGTCAGGGCAGCCAGGGAGAAACGAAGGATCATTTTGAATGTCCGGGGCGTGGGGTCAGTGGGTTGTTGCGCGACTGCGCAGCAGCAGGGCGACGAAGAGGGGGACGCCGATCAGCGCAGTCAGCAGGCCGGCGGGAATCTGGATCGGCGCGAAGGCGGCGCGGCCGATGAGATCGGCCAGCGAGACCAGCAGCGCGCCGATAGCGGCTGTGAGGATGAGGTGCATGGCCATGCCTGCCGGGGCCAGGCGCTGGGCGGCATGAGGCGCGATGAGGCCGACAAAGCCGAGCGGCCCGACCACCGAAGTGGCGATTGCGGCCAGCGCCACGGCGACGGCCAGTTGCAGGTTGCGTACCAGCTTTACCGGCGCGCCGAGGCCGATGGCTGCCGCTTCGCCGAAGCGCAGTGCGCTCATGGTGCGGCTGATGGCGAGCAAAGCCGGCAGCAGCACTGCGCACCAGGCCAGCAGAGTCCACACATCGCCCCAACTGGCGGCGTTGATCGAGCCGGCCAGCCAGGCCAGAGCCGCCATGGCGCGGTCGATCTCGCCATAGGTCATCATGGCCGAGGTGATGGAGGAGATGAAGGCCGAAAGCCCGATGCCCATGAGGATGAAGCGGATCGTGCTGCCGCCCTGACGCGTGCGGGCCAGGCCCTGCACGGCTAACGCCACCAGAATGGCCCCGGCAAAGGCTGCCCAGGGGCGCCAGCTGCTCGATATATCGGGAAAAACCACAGTGAGCGTCACCACGGCCAAAGCCGCGCCCTGGCTCACACCGACCAGCGACGGATCGGCCAGGCCATTGCGCGTGGCATTCTGCAGCGCCGCGCCCGATAGCGCCATCATGGCGCCGACCAAAGCCGCAGCCAGCGTGCGCGCGAAGCGGAATTCCCAGACCACATTGTCGATGGCACGACTGATGGTGATGCCGCGCAGAGTATCGAGCACGTCGCCCAGAGCCACGCCATAGCTGCCGGTGGCGAGGCTCACCGCTATCGTGAGGAATAGAGCGAGCAGCAGCAGGCAGAGCACCAGGACGGCGCGCAGCGGCAGCTTGAGGGCAAGGCGTTCGCGCGGACTGCGCAGCACGATCTGGCGGGGATGGGTCACAGCCGTCATCAGCGCGTCCTCTGCCGGACGAGATGGACGAAGAGCGGCGCGCCGACCATGGCGGTGATGATGCCGGTGGAGATCTCGCGCGGCGGGATGGCGATGCGGGCGATGATATCGACGCCCAGCAGATAGACCGCGCCGGTCAGGGCCGCATAGGGCACGATCCAGCGATAATCCGAGCCCACATAGAGCCGCACGATATGGGGGATGACGAGGCCGATAAAGCCCAGCGGGCCGGCGAGAGCCACCGAACAGGCCGTGAGCACGACCACCACGGCCAGCAGTTGTACCTTGAGCCGCCCGGTGCGCACGCCCAGCCCCTGCGCCACCTCGTCGCCCATGGCGAGCACGGTGACCCGCGGCGCCAGCGCCAGCCCGGCGGCCAAAGCGATAGCGATCCAGGGCCCGACATACCAGAGCAGGTTGATGTCACGTCCGGCAAGGCCCCCGGTGAGCCAGACGCGCAGGTTCTCGAACGTGTCCTCGCCCAGCAGATGCGCAATCGAAATCAGCGCGCCGAGAAAGGCGCTGATCGCCGCGCCCGACAAGGTAAGACTGAGCGGCGTAGCGCCGCCCGGCACGAAACGGGCGATGAAATAGACCACCAGGGCAGCCCCCAGCGCGCCCACCATGGCGATCCAGGGCACCAGCGCCGCATTGGTCATGCCGGTAAAGGCGGTGACCATGACGACGGCGAAGGATGCCCCGGCCGTGAGCCCCAGCAGGCCCGGATCGGCCAGCGGATTGCGCGTGACCCCCTGCATCAGCGCCCCGGCCAGCGACAGGCTGGCGCCGACCACCACGGCCAGTACGGCACGCGGCAGGCGCAGGTTCATGATGATGACTTGGTCGAACACTTTCGGGTCGAATTGGGTCAGCGCCTCGATCACCGTACCCAGCGGCAGCGGCTTGGCGCCCACCGCGATATGCAGCAGGAATGCGCCGACCAGCACGGCCAGCAGGACCGGCACACCCGACCAGGCGCGCACCGGATGGCGCGCGGTCAGAACGGTGTCGGTTGCCGTGGCTGATGTCATGATGCCGCCGCCACCGGCCGCGGCTTGCGCGCGCGGATGGGCACGCAGACCAGCCGGCCACTTTCGGGATCGCGCAGCACGTTGGCGCGCAGCCCGAACACATCATGCAGCCGCTCGGCCGTGAAAATGGTGTCAGGCTGGCCGGCGGAGACAATCCGCCCCTCTTTCATCATCACTAGGTAATCCGCATAGGCGGCAGCCAGGCTCAGCTCATGCAGCACGATGACCAGGGTGCGGCCGCGCTCATGCGCCAGGCCCGTCAGCAGGTCCATCAGGTCGACCTGCACCTTGAGGTCGAGGAAGGTGGTAGGTTCGTCGAGCAGGATGAGTTCGGTTTCCTGCGCCAGCACCATGGCCACCCAGCAGCGCTGCCGCTGCCCACCGGACAGCGTATCGACCGGCCGATCAGCAAAGTCGGTAATACCGGCAATCGCCATGGCGCCGTTGACGGCGTCCTCATCGGCGCGCGTCCACTGGCTAAGCAGCGACTGATGCGGAAAACGTCCCTGCGCCACCAGTTCGCGTACCGACAGGCCCTCGGGCGCTATCGGACCCTGCGGCAGCAGGCCCAGCCTCGCCGCGACCGACCTGGTATTGAGCGAATGAATGTCCTTGCCATCGAGCAGCACATGACCAGCGCCGGGCTTGAGGATGCGGGCCAGCGACTTGAGCAGGGTCGACTTGCCGCAACCATTAGGCCCGATGAGGATGGTCACCTGCCCGTCCGGCACTGCCAGATCAATACCGTCCAGAATATTGACGCCCGCATAGCCGGCGTCGACGGCGATTGTCTCAAGGCGGCTCATGGGCACGCCGCTCGCATCGCACCAGCATGCGCGGTCGCAGTCATAACCCCTCCGAACTCACCCTCTCGTCATCGGGGCTCATCCATCAGAATTTAAGTTGACTGTCAATATCATGAATATGATACCGACCAGGTGATGCCCGTGCGAACGAGTTCACCACCTGGCCGGCTGTGATCGCGAAGCGCGCGTTACAGGAGCGCCTGCTCGTTCCTGCCCATGAAGCGGAAGGCGATGTAGACGGCGCAGCCGCTAAGCAGCAGCAGGATGGTGGACAGGGCGGCCGCCGTGCCGAAATCGCCATCGAGGATGAGCAGGTAAATGCGCACCGGCATGGTCATGGTGCTGCCGACATAGAGCACCAGCGAGGACGATAATTCGTTGATGGCGGTGACGAAGCTCAACATGCCACCGGCGATAATGCCGGGCACGATGAGTGGCACGGTGATGCGGAGGAAGGCCTGGAACGGGCTGTAACCGAGCGAAATCGCCGCCTCTTCCATGCTGGGTGATATCTGCCGCAGGGAGGAGGCCGTGGTGCGCACCGTATAGGGCAGCCGGCGGATGAAGATGGAGAGGATGATGATCGTCGCCGTGCCGGTCAGCACGATCGGGCCGGTATTGAAGGCCGCGATGAAGGCGATGCCGATGACAATGCCCGGCATGACATAAGGCACCATGAAGGCGCCATCGAGCAGAGCCGTATTGAAATTGGTGCGACGGGCGACCAGCACCCCGACCACCGTACCAACAATGACGATCAGCACCACCGCAGCCACGGAGAAGGTCAGCGAATTGCGCACCACATCGCCCAGGTTGAACAGGATGCGCTCATAGCTCTGCAGCGCGAACCCATCCTGGAAGACGGGGCCGCTGGTCTTGCGGAAGGAATAGATGACCGAGATGATGACGGGCATCGCCCCGCACAGGCCGATGAAATAGACGGCGAAATGCGCCAACACGTTGCGCCAGCCCTTGAGCTGGATGCGCATCGGCTTGTTGATCATGTTGCCGTGGTAGACGTTGCGGCGCGACATGTAGCGCTGCAGCATGACGAAGACCATCGAGACCAGGATCAGGATCACGCTGATCGTGGTGGCCATGGACATGTTGGAGCCCACTTCGGCCGAATAGAGCGTGAAGGCCTCGGTGGCCAGCACGTTGTAGCCACGGCCGAGCAGGCGCGGCGTGCCGAAATCGGCAATGGCGTGGATCAGCGCCAGCAGCCCGCCAGCGGTCAAAGCCGGGAACACCATGGGGAAGGAAATCTTGAAGGTGCGCTGCCAGGGCGTCAGGCCCAGCCCCTCGGCCGCCTCCTCAAGCGAGCGATTGACGTTGCTCAGCGCGCCCGAAACCATGAGATAGACGTAAGGATAGAATTTCAGCGAGAAGACGATGAGGATGCCGCCGACCCCATAGATGGGCGGCATGTTGATGCCCATGTCGCGCAGGAAGCCGCGTACTACCCCGCCGGCGCCGAACAGCACGATCCATGAATAAGCCCCGATAAAGGGCGGCGATACCAGCGCCAGGATGGCCAGCAGCGACACGAAGCGCCCGCCCCTGATAACGAAGCGCGAGACGCAGAAGGCCATGATCGAGCCCAGCAGCAGCGCGCCAAGCAACCCGCCAAAACCGACGACCAATGTATTGATGAAAGCCTGGTGGAAGCGCGGTTCGCCGAGGAATTTTAGGTAGTTGGCAAGGGTGGCGTTGCCCTCCTGGTCGTAGAAGCTGGAGACCAGCACCGAGCCGACCGGGATGAACAGCAGGACGAAGAGCAGCACCCAGGTGAGGATCATCACCACGGTCCAGAAATTGAAGCGTGGCATGGTCGTCACCCTCCGATGCGGGCGTTGTCGGCGCCGAAGGCCATGGGCGCGTCGCGCGGCACCAGCACGGAGACAGCCTCACCCGCCTCGCGTGTCGCTGCCATACCCGGATTGGCCAGTTGCACGACGATGGCACCGGCCGGCGTTTCGACCTGAACATGCGCCTCGCGACCGAGATAGGTATATTTGGTGACGGTGCCGGGGAGTATTGCAGCACCGTCAGCAGCCGCGCCGGCCTCGGCGAGCCCGAGCCGTTCCGGGCGTACGGCCCAACTTGCAGCGCCGGGAGCGGAGAGCCCGAGCTGGCCCAGCAAGGCATCGAGCGCCTCGCCCGGCTTGAACGTATTGAGCGTGCCGACGAATTCGGCGACGAACCGCGTCTGGGGGTTGCCGTAAATCTCCTGCGGCGTGCCGACCTGCTCGATGCGGCCGGCATTCATCACGCAGATGCGGTCGGAAATGGCCAAAGCCTCTTCCTGGTCATGCGTCACATAGATGGTGGCGATATCGACCTGCTGCTGGATATCGCGGATTTCCTCGCGCAGCTCGATACGCAGCTTGGCGTCGAGATTGGAGAGCGGCTCATCCATGAGTAGCAGGCGCGGATTGATGACCATGGCGCGGGCGAGGCCAATGCGCTGCTGTTGGCCGCCCGACATGGCGGCCGGCAGGCGTTCGGCCATGGCGCCCAGCCGTACGGCATCGAGCGCATGGGTGACGCGGGTCTTGATCTCGGCCGCCGGCACCTTGCGCGGCTTGAGGCCAAAGGCGACATTGTCGAACACGCTGAGATGGGGGAAGACGGCGTAATCCTGGAACACCATGCCGATATCGCGCTGATGCGGCGGCACCGCGCGCAGGTTGGAACCGTCGAGCGTGATATCGCCCGAGCTGAGATCGTTGAAGCCGGCAATCGCCCGCAGCAAAGTCGTCTTGCCGCAACCGCTGGGGCCGAGAAGCGTGAAGAATTCGCCGCGCTCCACCGAGACCGACACCCCGTTCAGCGC
Organism: Devosia ginsengisoli; assembly: GCF_007859655.1. Classification (NCBI taxonomy): domain Bacteria; kingdom Pseudomonadati; phylum Pseudomonadota; class Alphaproteobacteria; order Hyphomicrobiales; family Devosiaceae; genus Devosia; species Devosia ginsengisoli. Next base: position 4,100,170 of record NZ_CP042304.1, on the reverse strand, counting down.
CATGAAGCTCTGCCCGAACTGCTTGGTCGCGTTGCTGACCGTCAGATAGCTCATGCGTCGTTCTCCCCCTCGACCGGCTTTCATATGACACTGACAAACTTTCGTATTGCAACAATTTTTCGTCCGGTTCAGGATGATTTTGATCTCAGAATGATCAAAAACGAACGGGAGGACTCGCATGAACATTCGCAAACGTACATTTTTGGCCCTGTCCGCCGCGGCGCTGATCGCCTCGACCAGCATGGGCACCTTGGCTTTGGCGCAGGACGGTTCGGTGGTCATCTACACGGCGCACAAGTCGTCGATCGTGGATACGCTGCTGCCGATCTTCGAACAGGAAACCGGCCTCAAGGCCGAAGTGGTCAAGCTCGGTTCGGGCGATATCGCCAAGCGCGTGCAGGCCGAAGCCGGCGCCCCGGCAGCCGACGTCATCTGGTCGATCTCGGGCAGCCAGCTCACTGAACTGGCCGATCTGCTCGAACCCTACGATCCGCCGGAGATGGACCAGATCGATCCGCAATACGGCCGGGACCCGAGCTGGACCCCCTACACAGCGGTGGTTTACGTGCTGGCGGTCAATACCGACCTGCAGCCGCTCGACAGCGCGCCCAAGACCTGGGCCGAACTCGCCGATCCGAAATGGGCCGGCCAGATTGCCAGCGCCCGCGCCGACGGCTCGGGTTCGGCCATGCAGCAGTTGCAGACCGTGCTCACCGTGTTCGGTGACGAGGGCTGGGACAAATATGCCGAGATCGCCAAGAACTTCGTGTTCACCGATTCCTCGGGCGCCGTGCCGCGCTTCGTGGCCGATGGCGAAACCTCGATGGGTCTGACGCTGGAAGACAATGCGCTGGAATATGTGCAGGGCGGTGCGCCGATCGCCATCGTGCACCTGACCGACGGCACCGCGGCAACGCCTGATGGCGTGGCCCTGGTCAAGGGCGGTCCCAATCCTGAAGGCGGCAAGGCTTTCATCGACTGGGCCATGTCCAAATCGACCCAGGAAAAGCTGGCCATGGATATCGGCCGCCGCTCGGTCCGCCTCGACGTGGCCGGCCCGGCCGGTACGCCGAACCTGGCCGACCTCACCCTGGTCGACGTGAAGCCCCTCAGCGACTTCGGCGGTGCCGAAGAGGTGCTGGCAAAGTGGCGGACCGCCATCGGCGAATAAGCCGGGCAGTTCAGAACAACACGACCAGAGCAGGACTAAATGAGGCAGCTTGAAGCGTTCACGCTAGGCAAGAAATTCGGCCATCCCGAGATGAACGAAGATAGCCTCGTGGTCATGCCCAATCTCGGTTACGCCGTCATCGACGGCGTAACCGACCGCAACGGCACCCGTTATGGCGGCATGCTGTCGGGGCAATACGCCTCGCGCATGGTCAAGCGGGCCATCGAAATTTTCCTTTTGGCGCAGGGCCAACCCGACAGGCCCGATCTGCAATTCCAGGGCGGGCAGCATTTTATCGACTATCTCGGCGCGGCCATTCATGACGGCTATGTCGCCCATGGTGCGCTGGCCGCAGTCGAGGCCGACTGGAAGCTGCGCGGCGGCTGCACTGTCATGGCCGCCATGCTGCTGGGCGACCGGCTCGAAGTGGTGGCCGTCGGCGATAGCGGCATCCGCATCAACGGCGTGGACACGCTGCAGGTGCTCAAGCCCCTCGACGATGTCACCGCTATCCTGCGCCGGGAAACCTGGCATCATTTCGAGGCTTTGGGCCGACCCATCGAGGACTGCGACAGGCATGCCGCATCGATGACCTGGCAGGGCACGCGCAACCAGCCTGCCGGCAGCACGACGGCAGCGCCGGATATCGTCGCCGCCATCGAGGCGCGGACGCTGACGGCCTGTCGCCAGCACCTGCCCGATGTGCCCGAGTCCGAACTGCTGGTGCTGATCCAGCACGGAATTTCCCACGGGCAAGGCCATTTCCAGAATGTCACCGAACCCGTGCTCGGCTATGGCGGCATCGATGGCTTTGCCGTGCCCGGCCGCTTTGTCGAAACCCGCAGCTACAAGCTGGTCGAAGTGGAAACGATCGAGCTATTCTCCGATGGTTATTTCAAGCAGGGCGAAGGATTCGGCGTCGCCGCCTGGGAAGCCGCTTTCCAGGAGGTGGAGGCCGAAGACCTCCACAAGATCGGCCGCTATATGAGCACCAAGGGCACGACCGAAACCCAATTGACCGATGATCGCAGCTATCTGGGCATCCGCCTGAAATGAGCGGGGAAACCATGCCCCGCTCGCACGCAATGCCCGATGCCGCGCCCGCCGAAAGCGGCCGGGCGGGCGAGCGGCGGCAGGCCATATTGCAGGCCGTGCGCGCCAATGGCGCGGCCTCGGTGGCCGAACTGGCCGCACGGTTCGACGTGACCTACCAGACCATCCGCCGCGACCTGCGTACGCTCGAAACCCAGGGCTTGCTGCAAAAGGCCTTTGGCGGCGCTTTCGCCTCGCCCGGCGTGGCTCACCACACCCATGATGAACGCCATATCGTGCAGGTGGCGGTGAAGCGCCAATTGGTCGCGGCGCTGGAAGAATTCCTGGTGCAAGGCGCCACCATTTTTGTCGGATTGGGCACAACCTTCGACTCGCTGCACGAAGTGCTGGCACGCCATCCGGGCGTGCTGATCGCCACGCCGAACCTGGAAGTGGCCCATTCCTGCGCGCTCAAGACCGATGCCACCGTCTATGTCTATGGCGGCTACGTGCGGAACAAGGATTCCTCGGTACTGACCCTGGCCGATGACAGCCGCCAGCGCTTCAAGTTCGACGTGGCGGTGATCGGCGCCAGCGCCATCGACCGCCAGGGCACCGTGCAGGAGTTCGACCCGATGGAGGTCGATCTGGTGCGCTCCATCCTGCCGCATGCGCGGCAGGTCATCCTCGTCGCCCATGACGAGAAATTCGACCGCCACGCGCCCCATGTGGTGACGCAACTGGCCGACATAGACGTGCTGATCACCAACGGCGACCCCACGCCCCGGTTTGACGACCCGGCAGTGCTCGGCAAAACACGTGTCATCGCTCTCGCCTAAACGTCCTCGAATTTCCTGGCCAGGCGATCGATCGATTCTTAGTCGTCCTCGAAGTGAATACGGCGGCCCTTGAACTGCGCATAGGCGATATAGGCCAGCGCCAGGAGGGTCAGCCCGATCAGCGTCGCCGATATCGGGCGGGTCACGAACGGGGTCAGGTCGCCACCCTCGAAGGTCAGGGCACGCCGCAGGTTGAGCTCCAGGATCGGGCCAAGAATATAGCCCAGCACCAGCACCGCGATCGGATAGCCGAAGCGCTCCAGCACCAGCCCGACCAGCCCGAAAGCCAGCATGACGAACACATCGGACGATTGATTGTCGGCCGAATATGCGCCGACCACCGTCAGCACGACCATGATCGGCAGCAGGTAGTATTTCGGCACCAGCAGGATGCGCGGGAAGATACGGAGCGTGGCGATCTGGAAGATCAGCACCACGACGGTGGCATAGAGGAAGGCGGCATAGATATCGGAGATGATACCCGGCTGCTGGGCAAACATCAGCGGGCCGGGCTGCAGGCCGTGGATCATGAAGCCGGCGATCATCAGTGCCGTCACCGCATCGCCCGGAATGCCCAGCGTCAGCAGCGGCAGCAGCGAACCGCCCACATTGGCATTGTTGGAAGATTCCGAAGCCCAGATGCCCTCGACGCTGCCCTTGCCGAATTCCTCCGGCGTTTTGGAGGACTGCTTGGCCACGGCCCAGGCGACCAGGCTTGAAGCCGAGGAGCCGATGCCGGGCAGCACGCCGATCCACACCCCGACCATGGAAGAGCGGAACATGTTCCACAGATTGTCCCGGATTTCGCGCCAGGTGACACCCAGCCCCTTCACGTCGAGATCGACGCTCACCTTGACCGGCTTGCGGGCCACCTCGCGCAGGACCTGCGAAATGGCAAACAGTCCGACGATGACGGGGACCACGGCAAAGCCACCGGTCAGGCTCACCTGCCCGAATGTCAGCCGCGCCGCGCCATCCATGGGCGAAAAGCCAACGGTGCTGACGGCCAGCCCCAGGGCCGCTGCAATAAGACCCTTGACCACGTTGTCGCTCGACAGCGTCACCACCAGCAGCATGGCCATGACGGTAAGCGCCGTCATTTCGTACGGCCCGAAGGAGAGCGCGAAACGGGCGATGACCGGCGCCAACGCAACCAGCGCCAGCAGCCCGAGCACGCCACCGACGAAATTGGCAAGAATGCCGGTGCTGAGCGCCTTGACCGCAAAGCCGCGCTGGGCCAGCGGGTAGCCATCGAATGTGGTGGCCACCGAGGATGGATTGCCTGGAATGCGCAGCAGCGTCGCGCCGAACAATCCCCCGCACATGGCGCCGATATAGATGGCGGTGAGAAAGCCGATGCCGATGCCCGGCGTCATGGTGAAGGTCACCGGCAAGAGCACGGCGACGCCGAGCGTGGCGTTGAGCCCGGGCAGCGCGCTGAACACCACGCCCAGAATGCTGCCAAAGGCGAGCAGAAAGAGCACTTGCGGATCACTCAGCAGGCCGACAAGGCTGGTTCCAAATAGTTCAAACATGCTGATGTCCTAGTTGAGGAACCACACGCCGCGCAGCGGCACGGAGAGGACGTGAAGCAGCACCCAGCCGATAAGTCCGACAAAGACCGCCGAAAGGAGCGCATAGATCGCCAGGGAGCGCGGCGAGCGCCCGCCAAGCAGCGACATGACGGCGATCAGGAACACGAAACTCGGCCAGGAAAAGCCGAACCAGGCAAAGAACAGGGCATAGACCGCCACCGCCAGGAAGAAGACCACGGCAAGGATAAACCGCTGCCTGTCGATCGGTTCGGCCTGCTTGTTGCCGGGACGGATGGCCTGCAGCGTTCCCAATATGGCCAGGATGACGCCAACCAGGCCCGGGAGAAATCCCGGGCCCAGATCGCCCATCAGGTCGGTTTCCCGGAAGCTGAGGCTGTATGCGAACAGCCCCAGCCCCATGACGAGAAAACCGATCCCGAAGATACGGTCGGTTTGGCCGGTCATCAGTTTTTCGCTGCTTCGATGACCGACTTCACGAAGGCGAATTCATCGGCCACGAAAACCGCGGCATCGGCAGCATTGCGATAGACCATGGTCTGGTTGAGCTTGGCGATATCGGCCTGGAATTCCGGGCTGGCCGCGACAGTCGCCAGGGCTTCATCGAACGTAGCGCGCAGTTCGTCCGGCCAGCCCTTGGTGGCATGCAGGGTAAAGACCAGCGGGAAGCTGGCATCGAGCCCGCCCGAACTGCCCAGCGGCCAATCCGGCGCCGCTGCGTCCGGCTCCCTTGTTGAACACGGCGAGTGGCACGACTTCGCCGGCCTCGACATACTGGGCGGCCGTGGAAACAGTCAGCAGCGCCAGGTCGACCTGATCGCCGAGAATGGCGACCACGCGGTCGGCTTCGGTGCCGGCATCGACGACGCGGATATGGCCCTCGCCCCAGCTTGCCACGGCGTCGCCCAGCACTTGGGTCGTGCCGCCGAGCTGGCTGGCCAGCCGCAGGGTACCGCTATTGGCGGCGGCATAGTCCTTGAGTTCGGCAAGCGTCTTGTAGGGCGCATCGGCGCTGGCCACCAGAAGGTTGTTCACCTGGCTCACCGTGCCGAGCGTGTCATAGGACTCGTAGTTGATGTCCGAGCGGCCGAACAGATAGGTGGTGTGCAGCAGCGCATGATGCAGCAGGATAGTGCCGCCATCAGGCTCGGCCGTGGCGACCGAGCTGGTCGCAACCGCGCCGCCACCGGCCGTCTGGTTGACGACCAGGATATTGGTATCGAGCTGCTTTTCGAGATGGGTTTCCAGCGTACGGGCCACAAGATCCGTGGAACCGCCGGCGGCAGCGGCCACGAACATGCGGATTTCGCCCGTCGGCCAGGCTACCTGTGCCCAAGCCGGCTGCGCGGCCGCGCCGAAGGCCAGCAGGGCAAGACCCAGGCTGGTTGCGTTGATAACTTTCATTGTCTCCTCCTTGTGATTGTTGGGCGGACAGCCCTAGCGGGCGTCCATTTCGGCGAAATTCTTCAGTTCCGGGTTATCGTCCCGGTATTGGTGCTGGAAGCCATCGACATTGAACACGGCGACGACCGTGTCCTCCTCCAATGCGATGGGTGAATGCACCAGGCCCATGGGAATCATCGTGCCTTCCATCGGCCCCATCTCCTGGGACGGGTGCCCTTCGACATCGATGCGCAGCCGACCACTCAGGATCAGCCAGCCCTCGTCGCCATTGGTGTGACGATGCCAGGGGAAGCGCCCCTCCACCCGCGCGATGCGCAGATTGTATTTATCGTCCAGCCGGAACACGTTGAAATTGGTGCGTGGGGGATGTCCCTCAAGCATCTGCATCACGTTGAAGACGCGCAGCGCGCCCAGTCCGTTTTCACTCATTGCGGGTCTCCTCAGTCCGAAACGTAATTGGCGCCATGGGCGGGGCGATCCCATTCGACCAGTGGCGCGCGCAGCGCTTCCAGCTTGTCGCGGTCAAGCTCAAAGCCGAGGCCAGGTCCTGTGGGGATGATGAGGCGCGAGTCCTCGTATTTGAGCGTCTCGGTGACCACGTCCTCGGTATAGAGCAGCGGCCCGACCGGATCGCCGGCATAGTGCAGTTGCGGCACCACGGCGGCCAGATGGGCATTGGCCGATGTGCCCAGGCTCAGCTCCTGGGTGGTCGAGATCAGGCATTTGAGGCCTGCCGCTTCCGAGAGGTCGAACAGTTTCTTGGCCTGGTAGATGCCGCCCGACTGGATGGTGATGTTGAACACGTCCACCGCATTGGCGCGGATCATGCGCATGGCTTGGGCGAAGCTCGAAATATGCTCTGAAATGTCCACGTCGATCCGCTTGCGCAGCTCGGCCATGCCCTCATAGTCCTCGACCAGCGTGGGGCTCTCGATCAGTTCGAAGCCGTATTGCTTGAAACGATCATAGATGCGCAGCGTGTCGCGCCAGTGATGGTGACCCTGGAAATCCAGCGCCTTGAGCCGCACCTTGTCCCCGAAGCGATCGCGGAAGGCGCTGAGGAATTTCTCGTCCTGCTCGAAATTGACGCCGACATAATAGCGGAAGCGAGTGACGCCCTCTTCGACCAGGTCGTCCATATAGCCGAGATAGCGTTCGGTATCGCTTTCCTTCTTGGCCTGGAACACCGGATAGGTGATCTCGAAACTGTCGCGCTGCTTGCCGCCGAGCAGGTTGTAGACCGGGGTATCGAAAGCCTTGCCGACAATATCGTAGAAGGCCATTTCGACACCGGCCGCGATCTGCGAGGCCGGGCTGAAGGGCGGGTAGGTATTGGCGTAGCGGAAATAGGACGGCATGTAGGCCAGCAGCCGCTCATGTAGCGCCGCAATCTCGAAGGCGTTCTGGCCCAGGGCCACCTTCTCGATGCCCACGCGCACCGCCTCCGGGTCGGGCATATACATCCGGTAGCAGTCCAGATCGGAAATCTCGCCCAGGCCGGTAATACCCGAATCCGTCGAGAGCTCGAGGATCATGTGCGAGCTGATCGCCCCGGTACGACGCTTGGTCTGGATAGTGGTGAGCTTGACGCCCGTGATGCGGATGGTGTCGCGGGATTTGACGTCGGAATGCAGCATGCGGAGGTCTTTCAGTTGGTCTCGGTTCGGGGATCACTCGCCAGGCGCCGATGGTCGTATCACGCGAAAAGCTGTTATACAATCAGCTAGCATTTACAAAATCATTATACCAAACTATGCAAGGGCAAAACTTGGAGAGGCAGGAAACATCGTGACGCAGACAGACATCGCTACCCGGCTTGGCCGCACCGTGGTCGCGGTCCCGCCCGTTGCCTGGACCAATGAGCTGGAGCTGGCAGAGGAACAAAACCGTAAACTTATCAAACATATAGAACGCGGCGGCGTTGGTGCCCTGCTCTATGGCGGCAATGCCAATCTCTACCACTACGATCGCGGGCGTTTCGCCGCGCTGCTGGACCTGCTGGGCGATGCGGCAGATCCCGGCACCGATATCATCCCCTCGATTGGCCCTGACTTCGGAAAGTTGTTGGACGAAGCGCGGCTATTGCGAAACCGCAGCTTCGCTGGGGTGATGGCCCTGCCCATGAGCTTCCCCACCCATCCGGATGGAATCGAGAAAGCCATTCGTGCCGCCGCCGATACACTCGGCGCTCCGCTGATCCTCTATATCAAGCGCGAGCACTATCTGACTCCGGAGCGGGTAGCCGCGCTGTTGGGCGATGGCGCGATCTGCTTCGTCAAATATGCGGTGGAACGTTCCGACCCGGCGGGCGACCAGTATTTGTCGAACCTTTGCAGCGCCATCGGGCCTGGCAACATCGCCAGCGGCATGGGCGAGACGCCGATCCATGTCCACCTGCCCGACCATGGGCTGCGCACGTATACGTCCGGCGGGGTCTGCATCGCGCCAAATGCCGCCATGGCCATCCTCGCCGCCTACCGGGCAGGTGATCGGGCCGAGGCCAGACGGCTGTCTGCGCCGTTCCTGCATTTCGAAAGGGTTCGCGCGGCCATCAACGGCTTTTCAGTTATGCATGATGCGGTCACCCTGTCGGGCATAGCCGATATGGGTCCCATCCTGCCGATGGCGGGCAATGTCGCCGAAGCCGATCGGCCAAAGGTGCAGGAAGCCGTCGCTGCCCTTGTCGCGCTCGACAAGACCTGCCAGAAATCGGCTTGAATCGATTTGTCCAACAAAGGGCCTTCCCACGCATGTCCGACCCCGCTCCGCTACAGAACCCGAAAGGCGTCGGCGGACGAACCCTGAGCGACACGGTCTACGAGCAGATCTACGAGCGCATCTCGGCAGGCACGTGGCCCGAGGGCACGCGCCTTCCCACCGAGATCGAGATGGCCGATACATTCGGCGTCTCGCGCACCGTCATCCGCGAGGCCCTGTTGCGCCTGCGCATCGACGGACTGGTTGCCTCCAAGCAGGGCGCCGGTACGCGAGTAATCGGCGCGCCCAGCCAGCATGTCATGGAATTCGCCGCACCCGGCAGCGTCGCCGATATCCAGCGCTGCTACGAATTCCGCGTCGGCATTGAGGGCGAAGCCGCGCGCCTGGCCGCGCAGCTCAACTCCAAGCCCCGCATTGCCGATATCGAAGCCGCGCTGGAGGCGATGGATCGCTGCATAGCGGAGGGCGGGCTGGGCGCGGACGAGGATATCGCCTTCCACATCGCCGTGGCCCAGGCCAGCGAGAACGACTATTTCGTGCGCACGATCCACTCAGTGACCAACGCGATCCGCATCGGCATTTCCATCGCCGCGACCTTGTCCACCCGGTCAACGGCCGAACGGCTAGCCACGGCAAACCGCGAGCATTGGGCGATATTCGAAGCCATCCGCACAGGTGAAGCCGAACTGGCCCGTGAGCGCATGCAGGCGCATATCGAGAGTGCCCGCCGGCGCGTCTTCGTCGGCCGCTAGGCTCCCGCCCGCCGCTACAACGCGCATATGGCGCTTATCGCCGTATGCGCTCGCCTGTCGGTGCGAAGAAATAGAAGCGCTGGGGATCGCTTGATACCGTCAAGGGGGCGTCGCTGTCGATGTCGCTTCCTTGGCGTTGTTCGACAACCAGCTGTTGCCCGTCCGGCAGGGTTGCATAAAGGTACTGCGTTCCGCCGAGATACTCGCTGAAATCGACGCGCACGGAAAACGCCACTGCGCTGCCGTTGCCCACGTCGAGATGCTCGGGTCGAACGCCGATCGTCATCGGACTTCCCGGCTCGCCCGGCGTGTATCCGAGGTCGATGGTGCGACCGGCCAGGTCCACGCCATTCTGGGCGGCCACGCCCTGGATGAAATTCATCTTGGGTGAGCCGATGAAGCCGGCAACGAAGATATTATCAGGGTTTTCATAGACCTCGCGCGGGGTACCGACCTGCTCGATGCGGCCATCGCGCAGCACGACGATCTTGTCGGCCAGGGTCATGGCCTCGGTCTGGTCGTGGGTGACGTAGACCATGGTATTGCCGAGCTCCTTGTGCAGCCGGGCAATCTCGATCCGCATCGATACGCGCAGCTCGGCATCGAGATTGCTGAGCGGTTCGTCGAACAGGAAGACGTCGGGCTTGCGCACGATGGCCCGGCCGATGGCGACGCGCTGGCGCTGGCCGCCGGACAGCTGGCCCGGACGGCGCTCGAGCAGTGGCTCGATCTTGAGAATTCTGGCAGCAGCCAGGACCCGATCCTCGATCTCGGCCTTGGGTGTATTGGCCATTTTGAGACCGAAGCCGAGATTGTCGCGCACGCTCATATGCGGGTAGAGCGCGTAGGACTGGAAGACCATGGCGATGCCGCGCTGGGACGGGTCGAGATCGGTCACGTCGCGCCCGCCAATGGCGATTTCGCCATCGGTGACCTCTTCGAGCCCAGCGATCATCCGCAGCAGGGTCGACTTGCCGCAGCCCGACGGGCCGACGAAAACCACGAACTCGCCAGCTTCCACCTCGAGATCGATGCCGTGGATGACATCGGTGGCGCCGTAGCTCTTGCGGACCTGACGCAAAGCCATGCCGGTTGCATTTGCCATGATCGCTCCTTCAGCGCTCGCGCAGCCAGACCAGCATTTCGCCGGGCTCGCGATTGTCCCACAAGTGATAGGGCACGAGCCGCGCCTGCTCCGCTTCGGTGTGCGGGGCCTTGTCAGAATAGAGCGCATCGCCCCAGTCCCGCGCATTCTCGCGCAGCACCGGCAGGTCGATGGCGATGGCGCCGCGAAGGTTGGGGATGGTTGCTGCCTGCGCCTTGCCCAGCCCGTGCTGCAGCAGGATCGAGTTCAGGCCCTTGCCGTTATCGGTGCCTTCGAGGCAGTAAACCAGCGGCCCGCGCATGACGGCGACGCGGCCGGCATCGTGACGGACGGCGGGATGCGCCCGGAGCAGACGCGGCTCGAGCGGCAGGTCCAGCGCTATCGTATCGCCCCTGTTCCATTCGCGTTCGATGCGAACATAGCCGTCGGCACCTGCCGCCGCCACGTCCTGGGGTTTGCCGTTGACGGCAAGCCTGGCGCCATGCGCCCAGGCCGGAATGCGGAGTGAGACGGCAAAGCGGGCCGGGGTTTCGGGCTCGATGGCGATGTTGATATCGCCGGACCAGGGATAGTTGGTGTTCTGGGTCAGGGTGAATTTCGCACCATTGGCCAGCTCGACCCGCGCCTCGCTCTCGGCATAGAGGTGAACGGCAATCTCGTCATCGGCGACCGCGTAAATGTAGGAGCCGAGCGAGGTGACGAGGCGCGCGATATTGGGCGGGCAGCACGGACAGGGATGCCAGGTCCAGCGGTGATGCTTGCCGGTCGATTCCAGCGGATTGTCGTAGAAGAAGGTCTGGCCATCGGTGGACAGCCCGGTAATGGCGCCATTGTAGAGCGCCTGCTCCATCGTGTCGGCATAAAGCCTTTGCGGGCCGCGACCCAGCATGCGTGAGGCCCAGAAGACCAGCCCGACCGAAGCACAGGTTTCGGCATAGGCGGTGTCGTTGGGCAGGTCGTAATAGTCGGTGAAGCCCTCGTTGGCTTCAGCGGGGCCGATACCGCCGGTAATATACATCTGCTTCTGCGTCAGGTCGTCCCACAGGGTCTCGAGGGCCGCCGTCAGGCTGTCGTCATTGTATTCGGTCGCGAGGTCCGCCATGGCCGAATAGAGATACATGGCGCGCACGGCATGGCCGACGACCTTGGTCTGCTCGCGCACCGGCAGGTGCGACTGGTTATATTCCAGCGTGTTCTTCTGCACCCCCTTGGGGTCGCGGTTCTGCGCGATGGCTTCCTCGATGAAGAAATTGGGCTGCTGTCCCCGTTCATCCACGAAGAATTTCGCAAGATCCATGTAAGCTTGCTTGCCGGTAACCCGCGCCAGCTTGACCAGCGCCAACTCGATCTCCTCATGGCCGCAATAGCCGCGCACCTGTCCCGGCCCACGCCCGAACTTCCTGACGCAGTAGTCCGCCATGCGGCTCATCACATCGAGGAACTTGCGCTTGCCCGTGGCCTGGTAATAGGCCACCGCGCCCTCGATCATGTGCCCGGCGCAATAGAGTTCGTGGAAATCGCGCAGGTTGGTCCATTTCCATTCCGGTTTGATGCGCTGGAAAAACGAACTGAGATAGCCGTCGGTATCCTGCAGCTTCTCGTACATATCGATGATGGCGTCGGCCCGCGCTTCGAGCTCCGGATTGGGCTTGCGATAGAGCGAATAGGCGATGGTCTCGATCGATTTGCCCAGGTCGCTGTCCCAGAACATCTGCGGCGTGCCCAGCCAGTGCAGGATGGGAATGACGATGCCGGGGCTCGGCACGTCGGGGTTGATCTGCTCCAGCATGCCGGCCGCAACGCAGCGGTCGAGCAGGATGGCGGCGGTGTGGTCGCTGACGGCGTCCTGCCAGTCGCCCCAATAGCCCCCGACAGTGACGGAGGGAACGGGCAGCGGGCGGAACTGGCGGTTGGGGGCGATGGTCATGGTTGTTTCCGTGAATGGAGTCATTTGACGGCGCCGGCCATGAGGCCGCGCATGTAGTAGCGTTGCAGAAGCAGGAAGATGATGAGGCAGGGGATGGTCATGACCATCACGCCGGCCTGCACCGCGCCCCAGTTGATCGCACCCAGCCGTCCGGCGCGCACCGCCGTCATCAGCACTGGCAGGGTGTATTTGTCATTGTCGGACAACAGGATCAGCGCTGCCAGGAACTCGTTCCAGGCATTGAGGAAGGCGAAGATGGCCACGGTCGCGACGCCCGGCATGACCAGTGGCAGCAGGACCCGCAGCAGCAGCTTGATATCGCGCGCGCCATCGATCCGGGCCGCTTCCTCGATTTCGCGCGGCACCGCATCGAAGGCGTTGCGCATCATGAAAACCGAGAAGGGCAGTTGCAGCGTCACATAGACCAGGGTCAGCCCGACCAGCGAATTGTTGAGGCCGAGCCGGGCCAGGATGATGAAGAGCGGCGTCAGGATCGACTGGAACGGGATCATCAGCGTGGCGATGATCAGGATGAAGAAGACATTCTTGAACGGAAACCGGTAGCGCGAGAAGCCGTAGCCGGCCAGCAGCGACACGATGACCGTCAGCACCACTGTGCTCAATGACACGAGCAGCGAGTTCAATGTGTGCTGCCAGATGCCGGAGCCGAAACTGTCCAGCGTGGCATAGCTGTCGAAACTGATGCCGTTGGTTGGCCATGGCGGAAGCGGCGGAGTCTGCGCTTCGCTACCGCTGCGCAGGGAGGACAGGCCTGCCCAGAAGAAGGGGGCGAGGAAGAAGAAAGAGGCGATGACGCCAAAGCCGTGGAAGCCCAGGCCGCCAAACAGCTTGCGCCGGGCGCGAGCCTGCTTTGTCGCCGCGCTCATTTGTCGTCTCCCACGCGGAGCAGCCAGAGCTGAACGATGCTGAGCGCGACCAGGATGCCGAGCAGAACGATCGAAAGTGCCGAGCCATAGCCGAGCTGGAACGACACGAAGGACTGGTTGAAGATGTAATAGACCACCGAGATCATGCGGTTCTGCGGTCCGCCTGATGTCATGATGTAGAACTGATCGAATGCCAGCACCGAGCCGGTCACCGACAGGATCAGCGCCAGCGCCAGGGTGCGCCGCATCAGCGGTAGGGTCAGGAACCGGAACCGCTGCCAACGGCTGGCGCCATCGATGCGGGCCGCTTCCGTCAGGTCGCCGGGGATGGATTGCAACCCGGTCAGCAGGATGATCATGGTGAAGCCGACGATCTTCCACACCACCATGACGATGATGGTCGCAAACGCATTGTTGAAGGTGGCCAGCAGATTGGCGCTGCGGCCGGTGACGCCGAACATGCGCAATATGGGGCTGAACAGCCCGCTATCGACATTGGCGAGCCATACCCAGAGCAGTGACGCCGTGGCCAGGCCGACAACGACCGGCATGAAGAAAATGGTGCGATAGGCGCTGACCCCGCGCCGCTCGTTCTGCACGAAGAGGGCCAGCGGAAAGGCCAGGGCAAAAATGGCGATGGTGGCGATGAGGGTGTAATAGGCCGTGAAACTCAGCGCCGCCGAGAACCTTGTGTCGCTGAACATGCGCGTGTAGTTGCCCAGCCCGATCCAGCTCGGCTCACCCAGCAGCGGCCAGTTGTGAAAGCTCATCCAGACGGTGAACAGCACCGGGATGACGAAGAAGATCTTTACCAGAACGATGGCCGGCGCGATGTAGAGCAGCCCCTGCCATTGCCGGCTGGAACGCGCGCGTCGGCGGGGTTTGGCAACCGCAAGTGGCGTGGCGGCGGTGATAGACATGGCTGGATCCGGTTGGCGAGGCGGGAGGCCGAAGCCTCCCGCTTTTCCTGTCAGGGTGCGTTGTCGATGATCGACTGCATCTCGGCCTGTGCATTGGCGAAGGCGCCATCCACATCGTCGCCATAGATGGCGGCATTGGTGAAGGTTGCCCAGGGCCCGTTGGCGCTGTTGATCAGGTCGTTGAACAGCAGCGTATAGGGCGTCTTGGCCACGGCGATGGCGTCAACAGCGACCTGCAGGCGCGGATCGAGCCCCTCGAGCGTCTGCGCGGCGATGTCGGAGCGCGTCGGCAGCGAGCCGTTTTCGGCCAGGATCTTCTGGCCTTCCGGCGAATAGGCGAACTCGATGAATTCCTGCACGGCGGCAAGGCGCGGCGTATCCTTGGTGACGACGATATTGTCGCCGCCGGCAAAGGACGAGGTGCCACCATCGACGCCCGGGATCATCGTCACGCCAAAGTCGATATCCGGGTAGTCGTTAACCAGCGTGCCGATGGCGAAGGCGCCCAGGCTCTGATGGCCGATCTTGCCATTGGTAAAGCTCAGGAAGTTGACGCCATTGTCGGTCGCCGAGCTTTCCGGAACCAGGTCCTTTTCGACCATGGACCGGTAGATATCCACCGCCGCCCGCATCTGCGGGGTATCGAGGGTTGCCGTCTGCCCATCCTCGGAAAGGATGTCGGCGCCCGAGGCCCAGACCAGCGGGGTGAAGGTGAAGATCATGCAGCCGCCGCAGGAGCCGCCGGAGAAATAGAAGCCGTAATTATCACCGCCCAGGGCCCTTATAGCCTCGGCATTGGCTTCGACTTCCGCCCAGTTGGCCGGTGCCTTTTCGGGATCGAGCCCGGCCTGTTCGTAGAGGCCCTTGTTCCAGGCCAGAACCGAGGTCTCGACCAGCAGGGGTAGGCCATAGACCTTGTCTTCATAGGTGCCCAGGGTCACGTGCGAGGGCGACAGGCTGTCGAAATAGTCTAGCCCCTTGGCCCAGTCGGTCAGGTCCTGCAACTGTCCGGCGGCCGCGAAGGCCGGGGTATAGATCAGGTCCAGCGACAGGGCGTCCGGCGCCTGCCCGCCGGCAATGGCCGTGGCATATTTCTGCACCAGTTCGGCGAAAGGCACTTCCGTCAGCGCGATCTGGTTCTCGTGGCTGGCATTGTAGGCGTCAGCCAGCGAGGTGAAGGCGGTGCCGATGCCGGTACGCACCCACATATTGATGGTTTCCTGGGCCATTGCGGTCGACACGAGGCACAGGGAAGCAACACTGGCCGCTGCCAGTAGTTTGCGGATCATGATTTCACTCCTCCCGATTGTGGACCAGTACGCCGGCCCTTGCGTTCTAGCTGCGGAGACCACCCCCGCAGGATTCTCGCACCACGAGCTGGCACGGCAGCTTGCGCACGCCAGGCTCCACGGCTTTTCCCTCGGCCAGCGCCAACACCAGGCGTCCGGCCTCCCTACCGAGTTCCTTGAGATTCATATCGACCGTGGTCAGCGGTGGGCGCGTGGCTGCGGCCACGATTTCCCAATTGTCGAAGCCGATCACCGACACATCCCCGGGCACATCGAGGCCGCGCTCGCGCAAGGCATCGACTACGCCCCGGGCTATCTGGTCATTGCCGCAAAAGATGGCGTCGGGCGTATCGCCCTTGCGCGCCCAGAGCCGGGCTACGGCCTCGTGGCCCCAGGCTTCCGACCAGCTGCCATGCATGACGAGGCCATCGCCCCCCTGAACCGCGTGATAGGCGCGGGCACGCTCGCCGACCGAGGCAAAGGTCTGCGGGCCGGTCACATGGACGATCCGGCTGCGCCCCAATTCGCGCAGCCATTGCATGGCCTGCATCGAGCCCTGATAGTCATCCGAGACCAGCGTCACCGCATCCTCGGGCCCGTCGGTAAAGGCGTAGACCACGGGAATGTCGAGCTGTGACAGGTCCACCGGCAGCCGGCGGTCGATGCGCTTGCCCGAGGCGATAATGCCGTCCACCTGCTTGTCCAGCATGGCATCGACGTGAATTTTGGCCAGCGCCGGGTCGTCCTCGATCGAGCAGAGGAAGACGGAGACGCCATGGTCCACCAGCTGTTCGGAGACGCCGGCCATCAATGGCAGGGTGAAACGACCATAGGTGTCATTGGTCAGCAGCCCGACGGTAAAGGTCCGGCGCTGAATCAGGGCGCGGGCCATGGCATTGGGCCGGAAACCCAGGCTGTTCGCGGCCGCCTTGACGCGGGAGCGGGTCTCTTCGGTCATCCGGCCGGTATCGTTCAGGGCCTTGGATGCGGTCGCAATACTGACGCCCGCCGCCTGTGCAACGTCGTAGATGCGCACGCGCTTCGTTGAAGCCAAGGCCAAGTCGTCACCTGAAGGAAAAGCGTTTTCTCATCATGAGAAACCCTTTTCTCAAGCAGCTGTCAAGGTGGTTTTCCGCTTTTGGCTGGTCAGGCTACAGGGGTGAGGTCGGTTTCCAGGTAGCCGATCAGCAGCCGGCCCAGCGCGACAAGAGACGCCATGTGGGTGCGTTCCCAACCGTGGGAACTGTCGAGGGAAAAGCAGACCAGGCCGACGCGGATGTCCCATCCGGCCTCGACGGCGGCGGCGCTGTCGGAGCGGTAATGGCGGAAGGTATCGCGTTCACACTTGATGCCTTCGCGTTGACAGACTGTTAGCATTGACCTTGTCATTTGCGCATCAAACGGGCCTTGGCGATCACGCATGGCGATCGTCACCGAGTCGTCGCGCGAGGTCTGGTTCGGGGCCGTGACGGCATTGTCGATGGCGAGCAGTTCCTCGACCTCGGGACCGAAGCCATGCGTGCCGCCGATGCCGATCTCCTCGGCAATGGTGAACATGGCCTGGAAGGGCACAGCGACTTTCACCTGGCCTTCGGCGATGGCTTTGAGGACGGCCAGGAGCGTGGCGCAGCCAGCCTTGTCATCGAGATGGCGGGAGACGATGAACCCGTCCACCACTTCGGGCTGGGCGTCCACCGCGACCATGTCGCCGACATTGAAGCCGGCAGCGACAAGGGCGTCGCGGCCGGGGAGCACGGCGTCGACACGGATTTCGAGATTGTCCCAGTCGGCGGGCTGGGTGTCGACCTCGGTATTGAAGCGATGGCCGGAGGCCTTGAGCGGCAGGATGGTGCCGCGGTGTTCGGCATGGTCGGAGAAGATGGTGACGCGAGCACCCTCGGCGAAGCGTGCGGCCCAGGTGCCGGTATTGCGCAAAGCCAGCCGGCCATTGGGCTTGAGTTCGGTGACCATGGCGCCGAGCGTGTCGAGATGGGCGGCCAGGGCGCGGCGGGGCGGCCCGTCGCCGACTTCGACATAGAGCACGCCGCGCCGGGTATATTGGGGAGCATAGCCGAGCTCGCGCAGCCAGGACTCCACCAGGGAAACGGCGCGGCCGGTCATGCCGACGGGGCTCGGGGTGTTGACCAGGTCAAGCAGGCGGCCGAGGAGATAATCCTGATCGATCATGCGGTGCGGCGCTTTCTGGCGGGTGCCGGTGCGGCCTCCTCGATGAGGAAGCGATCCACCAATTCGGCCTGAAGGCCCAGCATGTGCTTTTCGGCTTCGTCCATATGCGCGGCGAGAATGGCGGCCGCGGCGGCGGCGTCACGCGCCCGCATCGCGGCGATGAGGTCGCGCTGGTGCTGGATGCCGCTGGCGCGGGACACCGGCTCGGGCTGGACATAGATATCCTGCGCGATGGTGAGTTCCTTGAGCAAGCGCTGCAGGAAGCGGCAGGTGAAGGCGAGGATGGGATTGTCGGAATATTCGGCGACGACGCCATGAAAATCCAGCTCCGCCATGCGCTGGTTCCAACGCTCGGTCGCGTCGGCCGGTTCGTGGTCGTAAATCTTGATGATAGCCTCGAGGCGCTTGAGACCGGCCTCATCGATATGCGGGGTGGCGCTGGCTGCCAGTTGCGGCTCCAGCACTTTGCGCATCTCGTAGATATTGGCGATCGACAGATTCTTGGCAAAGAGGAAGTTGGAGAGCAGGCTCATGGCCCTGCCCTCCGACATGCGCTCGATGAAGGCGCCGCCGCCCGGGCCGGTGCGCACGGAAATCAACCCCTGGACTTCGAGCGCCTTGAGCGCCTCGCGCACCGTGCCCTTGCTGGCGGCAAACTGGGAGATCAAGTCGCGCTCCTGCGGGAGACGGTCGCCGGGGCCGAGGCCATGTTCGACGATCATGCGCTTGATGGCATCGACGATTTCATCGGTGCGCTTGCGGCGCGGGCGCCCGGCGCGCGCAGGTGGATCGATGGGGTCATGCAAGCTCATAGGGCGCTGTCCGGTGCGGTAAGGCGCGGGGCGCTGACAATGAGCGACCGCGTATAGTCATGCTGCGGGTCGGCAAAAAGCTGGGCCGCCGGTCCGCTCTCCACCACTTCCCCGAGATACATGACGGCGACGCGATCGGAAATCGATTCCACCACGGCCAGATCGTGGCTGATGAAGAGATAGGACAGGCCAAGGTCGTCGCGGAGCTGTTGCAACAGCAGCAGGACCTGGGCCTGCACCGAGACATCAAGCGCACTGACCGGCTCGTCGAGCACGAGAATGCGGGCTTCGGCGGCAAGGGCGCGGGCAATGGCGATGCGCTGCGCCTGGCCGCCGGAAAATTCGTGCGGATAGCGATCGAGCGTGTCAGCGGGCATCTGCACGGCGTCGACCAGCTCGCGCTTGCGGGCCTGACGGCGGGCGCGGTCGTAATTGCAGAGCAGGCGCAGCGGCACGTCGAGAATGTCGCCAATGGTCTTGCGCGGATTGAGCGAGGCCACCGGGTCCTGAAATACATATTGGATGGCGCGGCCAAAGGCGCGGGAACCGGACGCGGCCAGATCGGCCCATGGCTTGCCGTCGATGACCATGGTGCCGGCTGTCGGGCGTTCGAGGCCGACCAGCATGCGGGCCAGCGTGGATTTGCCCGAGCCGCTTTCCCCGACAATGCCCAGGGTTTCGCCGCGCCCGAGATCGAGGGAAATGCTGCGGACGGCGTGTATCTCGCTGGCCTTCCGGCCGAAAAGGCTGCGGCCGCCACCGAAGGTCTTGACCAGATCGCGGATTTCGACGGCGTTGTCGCTCATGGACGTGCCTCCGGGAAGAGCGGACGGACACGATCGAGGAAGCCATGGCCTTCGCCGAGTTCGGGCACGCAGGCGATGAGACGCCTGGTATAGTCGTGCTGCGGATCGCGCAGGATAGCCTGGGTATCGCCCTGTTCGACGATCTCGCCATTCTTCATCACGGCAACGCGGTCGCAGACCTGCGCGACGACACCGAAATCGTGGGTGATGAGCAGGAGGGCCAGGCCGCGCTCGCGGCGAAGCTGTTGCAGCAATTCGAGAATGCGGGCCTGCACCGTGACGTCGAGCGCGGTGGTGGGCTCATCGGCGATGATGATGTCGGGGTCGTTGGCGAGGGCCATGGCGATGCCGATACGCTGGCGCTGGCCACCGGAAAGCTCATGCGGATAGGCACTGGCGCGGCTGGCCGCGTCGCGGATGCCGACCGTCTCCATGAGAGCGACGGCGCGGGCATGGGCGGCCTGCCTGCCCACCGGATTGTGCGCGAGGATGGCTTCGGCGATCTGGTCGCCCACCACGAAAAGCGGATGCAAAGTGGTCAGGGGATCCTGGAACACATAGGCCACGCGGGCACCGCGCAGCCCGATCAGTTGCTGCTCGCGCAGGGACAGCACGTCCCTGCCCTCGATATAGACAGCGCCATCGGTGATGACGCCAGGAGGGGAGGCGACGAGGCCCATGAGCGACAGGGCCGTGACGGATTTGCCGGAGCCGCTTTCCCCGATCAGGCCGAGGCATTCGCCCTTGCCGAGGCGGAAGCTGATGTCGCGGATTGCCGGGGTGATGGTGTCGCCGGTGTCGAAGCCGGTGGAGAGGTTTTCGACCACCAGAGCCGGGGCATCGGACAGGGTCGGGGCGGGCACGGTCTTGCGGTCGATGCGGGTGACCGGCATGGGTCGGTCGAGCGCACCGGAGCGCAGGCGCGGGTCGAGCACGTCGCGGATGCCGTCGCCGAGCAGGTTGATGCTCATGACCAGGATAAAGATCATGATGCCGGGCACGATGGAGGCATGGGGAGCAGTGAAAAGCTGGGCGCGGGCCTGGCCGAGCATGGAGCCGAGATCGGAGGTCGGCGGCTGGGCGCCGAGCCCGAGGAAGGAGAGGCCGGCGGTTTCGAGGATCATCCAGCCCACCGTGGTGGACATGGTGATGACGATGACCGGCAGCACATTGGGCAGCACTTCGGTGAAGAGGATGGCCGCATGGCTCTTGCCGGAGAGGCGGGCGGCATCGACGAATTCGCGATTGCGGATCGAGACGGTGACGCCGCGGATATTGCGGGCGAAGAAGGGGATATTGACGATGGCGATGGCGTAGAGTGCGTTGAGCAGGCCGGGGCCGAGCGCCGCGACGATGGCAATGGCCAATAGGATATAGGGGAAGGCCATCAGCATATCGACGAAGCGCATGAGCACGCTGTCGGTCGCGCCGCGGGTGTAGCCGGCGACGAGGCCGATGAGCGAGCCGAACAGGGCCGCTAGCGCCGTTGCGCTGATGCCGACCAGCAGCGAGACCTGGGTGCCCCAGATGAGGCGCGAGAGGATGTCGCGACCCAGATGATCGGTGCCGAACAGGTGGCCGGCGCTGAGCGGGGGCAGCAGGCGATTGGGCTGGTCGGTTATGTCAGGGTTGGGCATGGGCAGGATGGGTGCCAGCAGGGCCACAACCACGATGAAGCCGAAGAGGAACAGGCCCGCCGCGGCGAGGCGGTTGGCCATCAGCAATTGCCAATTGCTGCGGCGCTTGCGGGCGGCCGGGGGCGTGACTGGTATATCGGTCATGCCTTGAGCCTCGGATCGAGCATGGCCTGGGCGACGTCGGCCAAGAGGTTGACGAGCACGTAGACGGTGGCGGCAACGAGCACGCCGCCCTGCACCAGCAGGAGATCGCGGGTGGAGACGGCCTTGACCAGCATCTGGCCCAGGCCGGGCCACTGGAACACGGTTTCGATATAGACGGCGCCGCCCAGCACAAAGCCGGCCTGAATGCCGAGCACCGGAATGATGGAGACCAAAGCGGCGCGGAAGGCGTGGCGGTAGATCACTTTGTTTTCGCTGAGGCCCTTGGCGCGGGCGGTGCGGATGAAATCCTGCCGCAGCACTTCGAGCATGGCGGCGCGAGTGAGGCGGGCGACAACGCCGGTGGCGACGATGGCCAGCGTGCCGGCGGGCAGGATCAGGTGACGCAAGAGGTCGGGCAGGTCGCCGCCGCCATAGACGGCATACATGCCCGAGGCGGGCAGCAGCTTCCACTGCACGGCAAAGAACAGGATGAAGACCAGGCCGAGGAAGAAGGCCGGCATGGAAATGCCGATCAGCACGAAGAAGGTGACGATGCGGTCGGTCCAGCCGAACTGGCGCACGGCCGAGACGATGCCGGCAAGAATGCCGAGAACGGAGCAGATGACGAGCGAGGCGCCGGCGAGGATGAGCGTGGCGCCGAAACGCTCCAGCACTTCATCGAGTACCGGGCGATTGAGAATGTAGGAGCGGCCGAAATCGCCCTGCAGGAGATTGCCGATCCAGATGACATATTGCTCGGGCCAGGAGCGGTCGAGGCCGAGGGCGCGATTGATGCGGGCGACGTTTTCAGGCGTGGCATAGGAGCCGAGAAGGGCCTGCGCCGGATCGCCCGGGATGAGCTTCATCACCAGGAAGACGATGATGGAAAGGCCCAGGATGACAGGTATCGCGGCCAGGAGGCGCTTGCCGATATAGGCGGGCATTTCTGGTCCTCCTTTCGTTCCCAGTGAGCGAAGAAACCCCTCATCCGCCCTTCGGGCACCTTCTCCCTCAAGGGGAGAAGGGAGGCGCGGCGCCTCCCATTCGTGGTGCCTCCCCTCTCCCCTTGAGGGAGAGGGGTGGATCGGCCGCAGGCCGAGACGGGTGAGGAGTTCTTCCCCCAGTTCCTACTGCTTGGTCACGTCCCGCAGCACCAGCGAGAAGTCCGGTTGCAGTTCGAAATCGCCCACCGCGCTGGTGATGACTGCGTTCTGTTTCCAGTTGGCGACGAACAGCCAGGGCGCATCTTCGTGGGTGATGGCCTGGACCTGCTTGTAAAGCGCGCCGCGCTCTTCCGGGTCGGTGGAGAGACGGGCATGGTCGAGCAGTTCGTCCACTTCCGGATTGGAATAATAGGACGAGTTGAAGCCGCCTTCGGCCGGCCAGGCGGCCGTGCGCAGGGTGAGGAAGGGGAGCGTATCGGGATCGGAGGTCATCCAAGCCATTTCGGCCATGTCGCCCTTGCCTTCGAGGCCGGGATTCACTTCCGACAGGAAGGTGTTCCACTCATAGGTCTTGATTTCGACATTGAGGCCGACTGCGGCGAGATCGGCCTGGATGGCCGTGCCCATCGGCACCGGGTCGAGCATGCCGGAGCCACCTTCGGTAACGAGGAAGGTTAGGGTCGCGCCTTCGGCACCGGCTGCGGCGAGAAGTTCCTTGGCCTTTTCCGGATCGTAGGGATAGGGCGCGACTTCTTCGTTATAGGCCCAGTTGAAGGCGGGCGGGATCGGGCCGGCGGAGACTTCCGCGGTACCCTGGAGCACGTCGTTGACCAGGCTCTCCTTGTTGACGGCATAGTTCACCGCCTGGCGCACGCGCACATCGGCGAAGGGGCCGTCCTTGGCGTTGAGCATGACGTACCAGACATGCGGGCCGACGGCCTCGACGACCTGATAATTGGCGTCGTCGCGGAACTGGGCGACATTGTCGGGCGGGGTTTCGAGCAGCACGTCGATGCCGCCGGACAGCATTTCGGCGACGCGGGTATTGGCGTCGGTGATGGGGCGGAAGATGACCGCTTCGAGCGGCGGCGCGCCACCCCAATAGGCATCGTTGCGCGAGGCGACGACGCTGGTATTGGACTGCCATTCCTCGAATTTGAACGGGCCGGTGCCGACCGGGTGACGGCCGTAATCGGCACCATATTGCTCGACCGCTGCCGGGGAGACGATCAGCCCGGTGGGCGAGGCCAGGTTCGACATGAACGGCGCGAAAGGCTCGTTGAGGGTGAACTTGACCGTGAGATCATCCACCACATCGACGCTTTCGACCGAGGAGAAGAAGAAGGCGAGCGGGAAGGGACCCGTCGAGGCGAAGGGGTGGTTTTCGTCCAGCATGCGGTCGAAATTGAACTTCACCGCCTCGGCATTGAAGGGCGTGCCGTCGTGGAAGGTGACGCCTTCGCGCAGGTTGAAGGTGTATTCGAGACCATCCTCGGAAATGGTCCAGTCGGTGGCGAGGGCCGGTTCGATTTCCAGCGTGCCGGGCGTGTTGCGCACCAGGCCGTCATAGATATTGACGGCGATGCGGAAGTCGTTGGCGGCGGTGGAGACATGCGGGTCCAGCGATGCCGGTTCGGCGATCTGGCCGACGACGAGAATATTGGGGGGCGTCTGCGCCATGGCGGGCGAGACGAGAGCCAGAGCGGTCGCGGCCAGCAGCAGCGGCGCAATGCTTTTCCAGTTGCGGATCATTGATTTCCTCCTTGCGTTCCCTCGCCCTTGCCTCGCGGTAAGGACCGTGGGAGAAGAGCTGGACAATTTATCATCATAAATTCGGCGTCTGTCAATTTATGATGATAAATGTCGTTCAGAGGATTGTGCATGACTTTTTCGATCGTCGCCCGCGACCCCATGACCGGCGCCTTCGGCGTTGCCACGGCGACGGCCGGGCCGATGGTCGGGGCGCTGGTGCCGCATACGCGCGCCAGTGTGGGGGCGGCGGCGACGCAGGCCATGACCAATCCGTATCTGGCCATAGACGCGCTGGCGCTGCTGGATGAGCAACCCGCTGACACCGCCTTGGGTGCCGCGCTGGCGCGGGATGGCGATGCCGAGCGGCGGCAGATCATTGTCGTTGACCGGGCCGGACGGGTGGCTGGCTGGACCGGGGGAGAATGCGTGGCCTATGCGGGGCATTTGACTGAAGAGGGCGTGGGTGTCGCAGGGAATATGCTTGTTAGTGCTGCGGTGCTGGAGGATATGCTGGGCAGTTATCGGCGCCATCGAGAAAAGAGTGGCTTTGCCGCCAGCCTGTTGCGGGCCCTTATCGCGGGGGCCGATGCGGGGGGTGATAGTCGCGGCATCGGCTCCGCCGCCTTGCGGGTGCATGGCGACCAGGGCTTTGCCGATATCGACCTGCGGGTCGATTTTTCCGATGACCCCATGGCCGCGCTCGCGCAACTGTTCGAGCAGGCCATTTCCGGGCCCTATGCCGCGTTTTTTGCCGGCGTGCCGCGCCGGTAAGAGCGCAGCATCTTGAGGGATACCAATCATTTGCGGGAGTGACTGGACAAGGTTCATATCATTCAGTATGCACTGAACGATGAAACCTGGCGTGTCATCCGTCGACAGATTTGTGGAAGAAATGGGACTGATGTTCCAGCAGGCAGGCGACCCCAGGATCGCGGGTCGCATATTCGGCCTGCTGGTCATCGAGGGGCGCGAGCTCAGCCTGCAGCAGCTCAGCGAGAAGCTGGGCGTCAGCCGGGCCAGCGTCAGCACCAATGCCCGCCGCATGGCAAAGCGCGGCGTGATCCGGCTGACGGCCCATCCGGGCGACAGGCAGGATTTCTACGAGCTTAACAACTTCCCGTCCGTGGATGTGATAGGGGAGATGGCTGAACGGGTGATCCACCAGGCCCGGACCGTGCAGGCTTTTGTTGCCCCGCTCCGGACGGAGAACACGGCGGCGTCCGAACGGGTCGAAGACCTTTCCAAGGTCCTGGACCAGGCTGCCAGGATGCTCACTGACTGGGCTGCGGCCCTTCATAACGAACAGACGATCCGAAAGGACCCAGAATGACCGCCGCACACGAGAAGCCCGTCTGGGCCCAGAGCAAGCGTGAGAAGAACAATGCCGAGCGTGTGGCCAAGGGTCTCAAGCCCAAGCGCCGCATCGTGCCATGGATCGTGCTCGGGGTGATCGTCGTGGGCATTGTGGGGTTCATCTTCCTGCAGCCCCCTGCCCCGCCCGCGCCCGAAGTTGCAGACACCGCACCGGTCGCCAAGCAAATCCGGCAGTCGGAAACCGCGACGATCGAGGCCACGACCCTGCGCCAGACCGTCAAGGTGACGGGAACGCTGGTTCCCGGTCGGCAGTCCGAGGTTGCCTCGCAGGCATCCGGTCGGGTCATGGCCGTGCTCAAGCGGCCGGGCGATCCGGTATCGGAAGGCGACCTTCTCGCGCAGATCGACCGGGCAACCCTGGAATTGCAGCTCAACCAGCAGCAGGCCACGGCCCAGGCGACCCGCGCCCAGCTCGCCTCGTCGCAGCAGCAGCTCGAACGTACCGAACAGCTGGCAAGTCAGGGGCTGGCCAGTCCGTCGACGCTGGAACAGGCGCGTTCCGCCAATGCGGCCCTCGAAGCCAATCTGAGCGCCCTCGACATTGCCGTGCAGACGGCCGAGCTGGCACTCAGCAATGCCTCGGTCAAGGCGCCGCTCGATGGCGTGGTCTCCGCGCGCTCGGTCGAGCCGGGCCAGACCATTTCGGCGGGCACGCCGCTGTTCACCATCGTCAACCTGCAGGAAATGCAATTCGATGCGGCTGCCTCGGTCAATTCGAGCGCCATGGTCGCCCCCGGCCAGCCGGCCACGGTCGCAGTGACCGGCCTTAACGGGCAGGAATTTGCCGGCACGGTGACCCGGGTCAATCCGGTTGCCATCAGCGGCACGCGGACGGTGCCGATCTATATCGAGCTCGACAATGCCGAAGGCAGCCTGCGTGGCGGCATGTTCGCCACCGGGCAGATCACGGTCGCCGAAAAGGCCGACGCGTTTGCCGTTTCCGCCGCCGCCCTGCGTGAAGACGCCGATGGCCATTTCGTGCTCAAGCTGGCCGATGGCACGCTGGTGCGCCAGGGCATCGAAATTGTGCAGGAATGGGATCGCGGGCGCCTGGTGGAAGTCACCGGCGTAACGGCAGGCGATGTGGTGGTTTCAGCCCCGCTGGATGAACTGGCGGCCGGCGACGCCTATACGCTCGTCGAGGGCTGAGCCATGTTCCTCACTCGCATCAGCGTCAATCACCCCGTCTTTGCCACCATGATCATGGTGGCGATCCTGGTGTTCGGTGTCTATTCGTACCAGCGCCTGCCGATCGAGCAATTGCCCGATATCGACTTCCCGGTCGTGGCCGTCGTGGTCAGCTATCCCGGCGCCTCGCCCGAGGCTGTCGAGGCCGATGTGATCAAGCCCATCGAAGAGGCCGTGAACACCATTGCCGGGCTCGACACCATTCAATCCACCGCCCAGGCCGGCCAGGCCATGGTGCTGATGATCTTCAACCTCGATTCCGACTCCCAGCAGAAGGCGCAGGACGTTCGCGACAAGATCGACCCCATTGCGGCGACACTGCCCGATGGCGCCGGCGATCCGCGGGTGCTGCGCTTCGACCCCAGCGCCTTGCCGGTGCTGTCGCTGGCCGTGAGTTCCAACACCCTGTCGGACCGCGACCTGACCACCCTGACCCAGGATGTCATCGCCAAGCGGATCTCCAATATCGACGGCGTCGGCAGCGCCAGCGTTGTCGGCGGCGTGCCGCGCCAGCTCAATATCCAGATCGACCCCGATCGGCTGGCGGCCTTCAATATCAGCCCCAATGCCGTGGTTCAGGCACTGCAGGCCGCCAATCGCGACCTCGCCGCCGGCTCGATCACCCAGGACAGTATCGTGCAATCCATCCAGGTGCTGGGGCGCCTGGAGGATGAGGACGACTTCTATGACGTGACCGTGGGCAACCAGGGCGGGCAGCCCGTGACGCTGCGCGATGTCGCCACCATCGTCGATGGAACCGGGGAGGCAGCCAGCCTTGCCATTCTCAATGGCGAGCGCGCCATTGCCATCGACGTGCTCAAGACCCAGGGCGCCAATACGGTTGGCGTGGCCGAGGAAATCCGCAAGACCATCGCCAGCCTTCTGGCCAATGAACTGCCCGAGGGGCAGGTCAGCATCCAGGTGGTGGTGGACAATGCGCAGCCGGTGGAAGACTCGTTCCACGCCGTGCAGAACATGCTGGTCGAAGGCGCGCTGCTCGCCGTGGTGATCGTGTTCGTGTTCCTCAATTCCTGGCGCTCGACCATCATTACCGGCCTGACCCTGCCGATTTCGATCATCGGCACCATGGTCGTGCTCAACGTGCTGGGCTTCAGCCTCAACATGATGACGCTGCTGGCCCTGTCGCTGGCCGTCGGCATCCTGATCGACGACGCCATCGTGGTGCGAGAAAACATCACGCGACACCTGCATATGGGCAAGTCCCACCGACAGGCGGCATTCGATGGCACCAACGAGATCGGCCTCGCCGTGATGGCGACGACGCTGTCCATCGTGGCCGTGTTCCTCCCCCGTCGCCTTCATGGACGGCATTATGGGGAAGTTCTTCCTGCAGTTCGGCGTGACCGTGTCGGTCGCGGTGCTGATTTCGCTGTTCGTGGCCTTCACGCTGGACCCGATGATGTCGAGCGTCTGGTACGATCCGGCCGCTCACCCGGGCGCCAAGCGCGGCCCGGTCGGCCGGGCGGTGCAGCAATTCGACCGGCTGTTCGAATGGATCACCGGCGGCTATCGCAACCTGATCCGGTGGGCGCTGAAATTCCGCAAGACGGTACTGCTGATCGCGCTGCTGTCCTTTGTCGGCTCGTTCCTGCTGTTTCCGCGCGTCGGCGTCGAATTCATTCCCGTAACGGATACCGGCATCTTCACCGTCTCGGTGGAAACCCCGCCCGGCTCGTCGCAGGATGCTACGGCGGCCAAGCTGCGGCAGGCCGAGACGGTGATCCGCGCTTTCCCCGAGATCGAAACCACCTATTCCACGGTGGGCGGAGGCCTCGCAGCGACGGGCGCCAATAGCGGCACCATGACAGTCACCATGGTCTCCAAGGACCGGCGCGATATCACGCCCGAGCAGATCATGCCGCGCATCCGCCACGCACTCGAAGCCGTGCCCGGCGCCGAATTCCAGGTGTCGGCCGCGTCCGGGCTTGGCGGCAGCACGGCGCCGGTCTCCATCACGCTCTACGGCGATACGTTCAGCGTGCTGAGCCGGCTGTCCGACCAGCTCGAACGCGAACTGGCCGCAATCCCGGGGCTGATCAACATCACCTCCAGCGTCGATGCGGCGCAGGCGGTCGTCGGCATTCGCATCAATCGCGACCTGGCCGACAATCTGGGCATCTCGATGGGCCAGATCGCCTCGACGCTCGGGCCGCTGATCAGCGGCGAGGATGTGGCCGACTGGACCGCCCAGAATGGGCAGGTCTATTCGGTGGTGGTGCGCCTGCCGCCTGAACTGCGCAACGATGTCGATGCCATCGGCAACCTGCCGATCGCGCAGTCGGGCGCCACGGGATCGAGCCAGATGATCACGCTCAGCCAGGTGGCCGAAGTGGTGGAAAGCACCGGACCGGCGACGATCAATCGTCAGGACCTGCAGCGTGGCGTGACCATCGAGGCCTATCTGCAGGATGTGGAGCTGGGCACGGTCACGCCGCAATTGCAGGCGGCGGTCGATAGCCTCGACTTCCCGACCGGCTATAGCAGCTCGTTTGGCGGCGAGGTCGAACAGATCGGCGATACGATGGGTGCGGTGGGCTCGGCCCTGCTGCTGGCTGTCATCTTCATCTACCTGGTGCTAGCCAGCCAGTTCGGCAGCTTCCTGCAGCCTATCGCCATCATGGGATCGCTGCCGCTGGCGCTGATCGGCGTGATGGTGGGCCTGCTGGTCGGCGGCTCGACGCTCAACATGTTCTCGGCCATCGGCTTCATCATGCTGATGGGCCTCGTGGTCAAGAACGCCATCCTGCTGGTCGACAATGCCAACAAGCATGTCAAGGAAGGCTGGAACCTCTATGACGCGCTGGTAGAGGCGGGCTCGACCCGCTTCCGCCCGATCATCATGACCACGCTGGCAATGATCTTCGGCATGCTGCCGCTGGCCCTGAACCTGCATGAGGGCAGCGGGCAGAACGCCCCCATGGCGCATGCGGTCATCGGCGGCCTCATCAGCTCCACGGCACTGACACTGCTCGTGGTGCCGGTGCTGCTGACCTATATCGACAGCTTCGGCGCCTTCACCCGCCGCTTCCTGCCGAAGGCACCGGACGATGGGGAACACGTCCCGGCGGAATAGACCCTGACACCACCGATAGCGCCTTGCGAGGCGCTATCGGCCCTGCCGTCATGCTCCCAGCGACCGTGCGAGATCGTCGGCATTGCGCAGTGCCCAGGCCCAGATGGTCAGGGTGGGATTGATGCCGGGACAGGTGGAGAAAGTAGCGCCCGAATAGACGTAGAGTCCGGGCGTGTCGTGAACCTGCCAATTGGGGTCGACCACGCTGAGCGCGGGGTCCTGCCCTGCCCGCGCGCCGCCCAGATCGTGGCAGCAGCCGACGCCGGTTTCGATGGGGCCGCGACCGATGCGATGTGCTCCCATTTCCCGCAGGAGCTGTTCGGCACGTTTCTGCATGTGCTCGTAAAGCCGCCTGTCGGGCTCGCACAGGTCCCAGACCACGCGCATGACCGGGTCGCCGACGCCAGACCGGTCGCGCCAGCGCGGATCGAGCATGAGCCGGTTGGTCGAGAGCGGCAGGGCATCGGCCTGGATCTTGATGGCGGCACGACTGTTCCAGCCGCGCAGGTGCTGTTTGTATCCGGCGCCCCAGCGCGGGGCGTCGAGCGGGGCAAGATCACTGGCGATCTGCAGCGGCAAGAGTTGGTTTTCCGTGCTGAGCGTGCCGCCACCGACAATGCCGGGCACAGCTATGGCGCCGTCGGCCATCAGGTCTTCGATAATGACGGCCTGGCCGCCCGGGCCGGTATGGCGGTTGAACACCTTGTCGTTGAACTGTCCGACCACTTGCGGGAACATCTTGGACATGTAGCTCAGGCCGAGTTGCCCGTGCTGGTTGCCCAGGCCGTCCGGCCGCGTGTCATTACCGGAAAGCGCCAGCAGACGGACGGTCTCGAATGTGTAGGCCGCCACGATGGTCGCGCGGGCGTCTTGCTGGCGTTCGCGTCCGTCCGGATCGCGGTAGATGACGCCGCGGGCGCGGCCCGAACTGTCGGTGACGATGCGCAGGGCGCGGCACATGGTTCGCAGGTCGAGATTGCCCGTCGCCAGCGCCGCGGGCAGCAGCGTATCCAGCGGCGTCCAGCGCTCGCTTGTGTCGGCGCCAATGCCTTCGTCCCATGGATCGTAGGTCGGCGTGATGCCGTCGCGCGCCGCGCCGACCCGTCCCACCGGAATGGCGTAGGGCTGGTAGCCGAGCTGGCCTGCTGCCGAGGAAAATGCCTCGCCTACGGGGAATGGGCGCAGGGGTTTATAAGGCAGCGGCCGGGAGCGCGGGGTGAAGGGACTGGGCTCGCCGGCGACGCCGATCATCCATTCCAACTCGGTGTAGTAGGGCTCCAGGTCGTCATAGGTGATCGGCCAATCTACCAGGCTGGAGGCGGCGGGTAGTTCCCCGGCCAGGCCGCGACTGACAATCGCCGAGTGCTGCTGGAAATGATGGGGGTGGAAGCGGCGGAAGCGGGCGCCGTACAGCACGGATGAGCCGCCGACGCCGTTGGCCATCCGGCCCAGCGAAAAGGTCAGCGGGCGATCTTCCGCGTCGGCGGTATTGCGCACCCAGCGCGGGGATTCCGCGTTGAATTTCGGGCCGAGCGCGGCCCGGCCGTAGAATGCCTGCCCCAGTTCGTCCGGCCGGTAGGAGGCGCGGGATCGCCATGGTCCGGCCTCCAGAACGACGACCTTGAGGCCTCTATGGGCCAGCCGCGCGGCAACGACACTGCCGACGGCTCCGCCGCCGATAATGACGACATCGACATTCTGGCCGGGCGGTCGCCTTCCGGCTTCGGGGTCGAAGGCCTCGGGCAGCGGGGCGCTATCCGATGCGGTCCAATCGCTCAACCCCTGAGGATGGGTGTCATCCTTGCCGAGGCCGGGATGGCGCAGGAATTTCCACCCCGACATGTCGCGGTTGCCGCCATAGGCGGGATCGGCGAACAGGCCGCGCAGCAGGTCGCGGCGCAACAGGCTGAACCCGTCGGCGACGGCGCCCCGCTCCAGTTCGGCAATCAGCTGGTCGAGCTGGCTGTCGGCAAGCTGGGTGGCCGGACGCTTCCAGCGTGCCATCGCACTGATCGACAGCCAGTCGAACAGCCTGCGGTAGGCGGTCAAATTTTCCGCCTCGACCCCGGCCAGGGCGCCATCGACATAGTCGACCGCGCCCATGCGGCTGGCGCTGCGGCCATCCCCATCGTCGGGAAACATGCGGTCGAAGACTGCCCCGAGCAGGGCAGCCTCCGATTCACTCAGGGCCAGTCGAGCCCGCGGGCGGTCACCTGACGATCCGTCAGTGGGTGCCATCCAGGATGGCTCCCTGCTTCTTCAGCTCGGCGCGCAGGTGCCCGACATCGACAGAGTGGACATCGCCGGGGCGGTTGCTGCGGATGCTCAGGGCAGCGCCGAGCCCGGCCGCCTCGCCCTGGGCCATGCAGGGGCCCATCACGCGGGCGGAGCCGTGTCCCTCACGATCGGCGGACATGCAGCGGCCGACAGCGTAGAGGTTGCGGATGCCCTTTGCCACCAGCATGTCGTAGGGCATGTCGTAGGAGCCGCCATCGGCCACCGGGATGCGGACCTGCTTGGTGCCCTCCTGGTGAATATCGACATGGTGCGATCCCTTGCCGATGCCGTCGTCGCGCTTGCGCGCATTCAACACGTCATCGCCGGTGAGAATGTAGTCGCCGACCACGCGGCGCGTCTCGCGGATGCCGATACGATGCGACAGGCCGGCGAAATACGCCTTCTCGAAGCCGGGGATGTTGTTGCGCATGAAGGCGATGCTGCGCCATGCCTGGTCGGTCAGCGTCGTGAAAGCATTGGAGAGCGCAACGGCGTCGGTCGCATCGATATTGGCGATACGCGTCGTGTTGACCGAAACTTCCTTGCGCTCGGCGGATACCGGAATGATGCCGATCAGCGCGGTTTCCTGCAGCTCGCCGCGCTCGATACCGCCGGTGATCAGCGGGCCACCGGCCTTGAAGAACACCGCGGGCTGCCTCTGGTCGTAGAGGTTCTGCGCGCACTGTTTGGGTGTCAGCGACTGGCCCATCCATTCGGATTCGCCCACCGCAAGGTTCTCGGGGTGATCGACACAGAACTGCAGGAGATCCATGGTCTCGACGCCACCGATGCGGAACAGCATGGTGAGCGGCTGGAACTCGCCTTTTTCGTTGGAGATCATCATCTGCGCGCCGGCGCGCATGGCAATGTCGCCATCGCCGGAGGCGTCGATATAGACGGGCGCCTCGACCAGCGTGCGGCCCCTTTTGTTGATGACCACGACGCCGGTGACCTCGTCGCCGCGACGCACCACGTCTTCGGCGAAAGAGTACATCCAGACATGCACGCCGGCACGGCGGACCACGTTGGCAACGGCCAGCTTCATGATTTCCGGATCGATGCAGACATACCAGATCAGGCGCCAGTCGTTGATGGCCCCAATATAGCCGCCGAGCCGCTCGTGCTCTTCCAGGATCTCCTTGAGGACCCCGCCGACGACCCATTCGCCGCGCGCATTGAGGGCCCCGTCGACGGGCAGGCCGGTGATGAGTTCGCCGCCAATCATCGAGCCGGCTTCGAGAAGCAGCGTCTTCATGCCGGCCTTGGCGGCGCTTATCGCAGCCGCGATGCCGGCACAGCCGCCACCCGTAACAACAACGTCATAGTTTTCCTGAATCAGGGTCTGAGCCATTCGTAACTCCTAAAGGCCGAGGAAGGGGTGAGATCAGGCGAGGGTGTGCCCGCTTTCCTGATCGAACAGGTGGATTCGCTGGGGATCGAAGTGGACGCCGACAATGTCGCCAGCCGCGACGGAGATTTCGCGCGGGTCGCAGCGCACGCCAATCTCGTCGCCGGTCATGAGGCGCAGGTAGACGAAGAGTTCCGCACCGGCGAGCTCGGTCAGGACGACCTCGCCGCGGATGCCATTGTCGTCCGGGGGTCCGATGGTGACGGCCTCGGGACGGACGCACAGCGTCACCTTCTGGCTGGCCTTGCTGAGCCGGCGCTCACCGACGGCGATCACCGTTTCGCCCTTGCGGAAGGTCAGCGCGCCTTCGCCCTCAAGCTCGCCGTCGAGGAAATTGGCTTCCCGATCTCCGACGAAATTGGCCACGAAGGTATTGATCGGGTTGTTGTAAATCTCGAGCGGCGGCGCGACCTGCTGCAGCTTGCCCTGGGCAAACACCGCAACGCGATCCGACAGCGTCATGGCCTCGGACTGGTCATGCGTCACATAGACGATGGTCGAGCCAAGCTGGCGGTGCAGCTCCTTGAGATCGCGACGCATGCGCACGCGCAATCGCGCATCGAGATTGGACAGCGGCTCGTCGAGCAGGAACACGCGCGGATCGCGCACCATGGCGCGGCCCAGCGCGACGCGCTGCTGCTGGCCACCCGAAATCTCCTTGGGGTAGCGCGCCAGCAGGTTGCCGACGCCTAGCGTTTCCGCAACGCGCTCGACGCGCCGCTCGATTTCACTCTTTTCGGGGCGCGGCTTGCGCGCCTCGAGCGGGAAGGCGATGTTTTCGGCGACCGTCATATGCGGGTACAGCGCATAGTTCTGGAACACCATTGCCAGGTCGCGCTGCTCGGGCGGCAAATGCGTGATGTCGCGATCCCCGATATGGATCGTGCCGGTATCCGCGGCCATCAGGCCGGCGAGCAGGTTGAGCGTGGTCGACTTTCCCGAACCCGACGGGCCCAGCAGGGAAACGAACTCTCCATCGCCGACCGTCAGGTCGAGATTATCGAGGGCCGTGACGGCGCCGTAGCGCTTGGAGACATTGCTAAAGGTGACAGCGGACATAGATTAACCCTTCACCCCACCGCCGGTGAGACCGGAGATGAAGTAGCGCTGGAGAACGATGAAAATGGCGATGATGGGGATGATCGAAATGACCGAGGATGCGAGCAGTGGTCCCCATTCGCGGCCATAGAAACCCAGGTAGAAGTAGACCGCGACCGGGAAGGTCCGCACCGATTCCGATGAGGTCATGGTGACGGCCACCACAAAATCATTCCACGCAAAGACGAGGACGAAGAGCGCGGCGGCGACAAGCGCCGGCTTTGACAGCGGCAACACGACCCGGCGCAACGTGCCCAATGCGGTATAGCCGTCGATGCGGGCGGCGTGCTCGATCTCTACCGGCAGGGAAAGGAAGTAGCCGTAGAGCATCCAGATGACGATCGGCAACTGATAGGCCGTATAGAGGAGAATGAGCCCGGCATGCGTGTTCATCAGGCCGATCACGCTGAGCAGCGTGAAGGTCGGGATGAGCAGCGACGCGATGGGAATGCTCATGACTCCGATGGTGAACACCATCAGGACCTTGCGGCCGCGGAACTGATAGCGCGCCATGGCATAGGCCGCCAATGCGCCGACCGTCAGGGCGACCACGATGGTAATGGCCGAGATCAGGGCGCTATTGCCCAGATAGAACAGTCCCTTGTCGCCGATCACGCGGGAATAGTGTTCCAGGGTCACTTCGCGCGGGATGAAGCGCGGTGGCACTTCGAGAATCTGGTTGGTGGGTTTCAGCGAAGACAGCACACCCCACAGAATGGGTGCCAGGGCAAAGACGACGATGATGGCGTTGACGATGGTGCGGATTGTCGCGCGCTGCGTCGCTTCGCGCAGATAGGGGTTCGCTTTCATCAGATATTGCCCGCCTTCTTGAACAGGCGCAGGAGGACGGCGACCAGCGCGAGATTGACGATGAAGACAAGGATAGCGAGGGCGTTTGCCTGCCCCAGCACATTGTCGCTGAAGCCGAGGCGGTACATCTTGAGAACCACCGATTCCGTCGATGTGCCCGGTCCGCCTCCCGTCAGAATGAGGGGGTAGGTGAGCGTGTTCACCAGATGGATGAACAGCCGGATCACCGTGATGAAGATCGGGACCTGCAGCAGCGGCAGGGTGATCCGCACGAAGCGGTACCAGGCGGACGCGCCGTCCACGCGGGCCGCCATCTGCAGGTGCCCCGGAATGCTCTTGAGGCCGGCCAGCAGCATGATCATGGCGAAGGCGCTGTCGCGCCAGACCGCGTTATAGACGAGCGCGGCCATCGCGGTATTCGGATCGGCCAGGATGCTTACATCGCCCATTCCCATGGGTGCGAGGATCAGGTCCGAGAGGCCCGACTCCTTGGAGAACACCCACTTGAGCAGCATCGAGCCGACAAGCATGGCGATCATGTAGGGGATCAGAACGACGGCCTGCATGACGCCGTTGAGGCGGTTGGAGCGCTCCAGCCACATTGCCAGACCGAAGCCGATGACGAAGGTCAGTACGAGCGAGACGATGGAGAATGTGAGGGTGACGGCAATGGCATTGCCAACCATCGGGGAGGTCAGGATGCGCCAGTAATTGTCG
Organism: Devosia ginsengisoli; assembly: GCF_007859655.1. Classification (NCBI taxonomy): domain Bacteria; kingdom Pseudomonadati; phylum Pseudomonadota; class Alphaproteobacteria; order Hyphomicrobiales; family Devosiaceae; genus Devosia; species Devosia ginsengisoli. Next base: position 4,064,325 of record NZ_CP042304.1, on the reverse strand, counting down.
AAGCCGGAAAACCCGCGGATCTGAAAGAACTGCACCCGGTTGAGGCTGTACCAGAAGCCGATGATCAGGGGGACGATGACGAACCCGAGCTCGATGAGTACCGCCAGCCCGACCAGACGGTAGGGCGTATATTTTTCTGAAGTGAACATTGCGCGCCGTGGCTTTGAGGAGGGCGGAGATGGCGCGAGGCCATCTCCGCGAGCGGGCTTGTGTTACTGGCGGTCGTTGGTGGACTGCTCAGCCTGCCGCAGGGCGTCGTCGAGGGTCGCCTGGCCGAGGATGACCTGCTGGGTCGCGAGGTTGAAATCGGCCTGGGTGCGACCCCAGTTGCACTTGCCGGGCATCAGTTCGCCATTCTCGGCGACGATTTCCGCAGTGGCGCGAAGCCCTTCGCGGACGGGATCGTCCATCTCCGGCCGGTCGGCGATCGAGCGGTAGGTCGGGATCTGCTCGCCCGGTATGTTCCAGAGCCTGGCCCCTTCCACACCCGACATGTAGGAGATGAACTTGGCTGCCGCCTCGCTGTTGGGCGAGCCGGCCCATTGCACGGCCCACCAGCCGACCAGCAGCGCCGGACCGGGCTCACCTGCCGTGACGCCGGGAACCGGAGCGATGCCGAGCTGGCTACCATCCCAGCCGGCAGCGGTGCGCTGGATCTGCTCGTAGCGCGAATTGGCGATGATCATCATCGCATAGCGGCCCGCGGCAAACTGGTCGATGGCGTCGTCGGAGGACATGGCCAACGCTTCGCGCGGGGTCACGTTGTCCTTGGTGATCCAGTCCACCTGCATACCGACGGCCATGCGGCCGGCATCATTGTCGAACTGCGCGACGCAATTGTCGTCGAAGATGCGACCGTTTCCGTCGACCGTGGCGAGAAAGGCCGGGGTCACGGAATAGCGTTCCTGGCTCAGGCCGAGCCCGATGCCCCAGACGTCGTTCTGGCCATCACTGTTGGTGTCCGCGGTCAGTTTTTTGGCGGCCTCGGTCACGCCGTCCCAGGTGGCGATATCGGCCGCCGTCAGGCCCGCGGCCTCGAACAGGTCCTTGCGGTACATCAGCACCCAGGTGGAGGGCATCAGCGGTACGGCGCGGACGGCGTCGCCGTCGGTCACGGCACTGAAGCTGCTGGTGAGAAGGAAGTCCTGGCGCTGCTCTTCCGACCACTTGTCCAGCACCAAAGCCTTCAGGTCGGCGCCGGAATCCGAATTCATGATGAAACCGAGATTTTCCGAATTCACCCAGCCGATATCGGGCGCATTGCCGGCATTGGATCCGAGCACGAACTTCTCGGCCAGCGTGGACCAGACCTGCGGCTCGACATCGATCTTGATATCGGGATTGGCGGCCTCAAAATCCGCGATCATCTGCTTGAGCGCGACATTGCGGCCGCCTTCTGCATTGATGTCGAGGAATGTCCACATCGTCACTGTCGTCTGAGCGTGCGCCACGGTGCCCGCCAGAAGCGATGCGACCAGTACGCCGCCCATCACTTTCCAAAGCTGCTTCATTCTATACCTCCCGGTTTGCTTCATCGGGTTCAGGGAGCAACCCAAAATAAAGCTCGCCGATCCGATTGAAGTGATTGCTCATGACCGCAACAGCGGCTGCTGAATCCCGGTCACGAATGGCGTTGATGAGATGCGCGCGAAACTCGATGCCCAGCCGCCAGCTTTCGGCGTTGTCGACTTTCTGACGCAATGTGTCCCAGAGCTCGCCGCTGCGGACGCGCCAGAGCTCGGCGACCGTCGATGCGAAAATCTGGTTCTGCGAGATGCTCGCAAGCATGGTGTGGAAATATCGGTGCTCGTCGGCGGGCGACGCATTGCGCTCGATGAGATCGCGCATGCGATCGAGGCAATCCTCGAGATTGCGAACGTCCTCTTCGGTGGCGCGCTGCGCTGCAAGTTTCACGCAGGCCAGTTCGATCACGCGGCGCGCCTCGAACTGTTCGATCGGGCCCGGACCGAGGTCGCGTCCGCCGGCAAGCGGGATCATCCGCAGAATGCCGGCATCGGTGCGCACATAATTGCCACCGCCCTGCCGGCTTTCGACCAGCCCCATGACTTCCAGCGCGATCAGGGCTTCCCGGATCGAGGGCCGGCTGACGCCGATGATCTCGGCCAGCTCCCGTTCCGGCGGCAGCGCCGATCCCGGCGGGAATGTCCCGTTCAGGACGAGTTCGCGCACGTGGTCGGCAATCTGTTCGTATAGCCGCCTGGGGCGAACGACCTTCAATTCGATACTGCGCTTGTTCATGGCGACCTCCTGGCAGCGTGCTTAACAGCAGAGTGGACAGAGAGTCAATTGGCCTTACCAATTTACACGATGTGCTGTGATGACAGGGATGGGCGCTGGAAAGGCGGCTGTTCATCAGGCGGGTGCAGTGGGATTTGGTGCTAGCGAGATGCACGCGCGGTGAGACGTGGCCCGCCGGATTTATGCGGGTTGCGCTTATCCGATGCCGGGATAGTGGACCGGGCATCGGCTTGGTCGGCAGGGGATATTCTGCTGAGTCGCTGGCGAGACTAGGCCAGTGCGGTCTGGCGGCGGCGTGAGAGCAGCCAGATGGGGACTGTCACGGCATAGACGGCGGTGGGGAGGAGCCAGGCGGCGCCTGGCAGGGCTGAGGTCGATGTGGCTGAATAGAGCGCACTGCAGGCGAGCGGGGAGATGATCGTGGCGAGGGCGACGACGCTGCTCAGCGCGCCTTGCAGGCGGCCCTGTTGCGTGCTGTCGACCTTGCGGGACATCAGGGACTGGAGCGCGGGAATGGCGATGCTGCCAAAGCTGAGCGGAGCCAGAAGCGGGAAGATCATCCAGGCGGTGGAGGTGAAGGCCAGAACCGCCATCGAGATGGCATCGACGGCGAAACCGAGCAGTGCCATGCGGGCCGCCCCGATCCTCGCCGCGATGGGTCCGGCCAGGACGAGCTGGACGATGGCGTAGAACAATCCGGACATGGCCATCGTCAATCCGATGGTCGAGAAGGTGAAGCCGAAGCGCTCGCTCGTGTAGATAACCCACAGCACATTGGGGCTCTCGAACGAGAAGCGCACCGCGAAATAGACCAGGGCGGTGGGGACGAGCCCCATGGCGCTGATCCAGACCAGATGCCGCAACGGATTGACGATGAGGGGCGCCGCCGGATCGGGGCGTGGCTCGCTTTGCGCCTTGTCGCGTGCCGGCAGGCGCAGGGCGAGCACGAGGCCGGTAAAAGCCAGTGCGCTTGCCAGGATATAGGGCGCTTCCAGCCAGATTTCGGCCAGCATGCCGCCGGTGAGCGGGCCGATGAAGAATCCTATGCCGTAGCAGGCATTGAGGTAGCCGAAGCGACGGGTCCGATTTTCGGTCGGCGTGATGTCGGCCAGCCAGGCGGCTGCGGTCGCGGCGGTGGAGTTCGTGAGGCCGAGGATGGCGCGAAACACCAGCAGGACCGCCAGCACGGGCACATAGGCAATAACCAGGCTGTCGATGGCTACAACCGCCAGGGACAGGACCAGCAGCGGGCGGCGGCCGAAACGATCGCCGAGTGAACCCAATATGGGCAGAGCCAGCATGTTGAGGATTGCGTAAATCCCGAGGGCCATGCCGAAGACCAGCACCAGGTCGCTGGTGCCCGCCGCCCTGCCATACAGTTCGGGGAGCGAGGGAATGATCAGGCCCGTGGCGATGCCCTCGCAAAGGACGATCAGAAAAAGGAGCGTAGGCCTGGCAATGGCCGCGCGCGCGCGTTCCGGCATCTGTGCGTCGCTCTCAGCTGTGCGGAAGACGAGGCCTTGCCTGTCATGCCGGGAACCGTGCTCAGCCGGGGAATACTGAGCACTGTCAATACATTAATGAACACCACATCCTGCGACGAAATGGCAAGAACTGTCAAATCGATTTGGCGAACACTGCTAAATGCGACGTCCTCAAGGCGGACCTAGAGGACTGAGATTGACATGACGAAATCCATTAAAAGTAAGCAATTGCGCCACTCCGTATCGTTGACGGCACTGGTATTGGCCGGGGCATTATCCGCGCCCGGTCTTATCCTGACGGCGGCTCCCGCTCACGCCGCTGGCGGCGCGGGCGGCGGCTCCGTGGCCGGGGACCCGTCGGCGCTGGGTGGCGCCGGGGGTGTCAATGCTGGCGAGGCTGGCAAACCAGGCGTCACCATGGATGGAGACCTCGATGCGAGCGGCTCCGGCGGCGGCGGCGGCGGCGCTGCAGCTGCCGGCGGCGATGGTGGCGCCAACGGCCGGGGCACTCCAGGCACAGCAGGTGGAGCCGCTGGGGCGACACCAGGTGCCGATGGCGAGGCTGGTGCGGATGCCGGCGGCAATGTTGGAGCAGGCGGCGGCGGCGGTGGTGCCCACGGGATCGCGGGCGATGGCATCGAGATTCTGGACGGCGTGATTTGGACCGGCGGCATGGGTGGCATGGGTGGCCATGCGATCGGCGGTATTCGTGGCAGCGGCGCCGGCGGCGGCGGTTCGGGCGGGTATGGAGCCCAGGTAAATGCCGGTGAAGCCAGCAATGCCGGAACGGCCCAGGGCGGCATTGGCGGTGATGGCGGCAGTGTTACCAACCCCCACGGCCTGGGCGGAAGTGGTGGCGACGGCGGAGCGGGCATTGGCCTGAGCGACGGGGCGTGGATCACCAACAAAGGCACAGGAACCGCCATCGGCGGCAATGGCGGCTGGGGCGGCGACGCCGAAGACGCCCTCAATGCCGGCGGTAACGGCGGCAATGGCGGTGCGGGGATTGTCGGTGGCGCCGGCGTCGTCATCGTCAATCGGGACAACGCTACCGCCCTGGGCGGAATCGGTGGGCGCGCCAGCCAAGCAGGCGCCTGGCGCCCCGAGAACAATATCGTCCATGGCAATGGCGGCTATGGCATTTTCGTGGGCGCGGGCGCCCTCGTCACCAATCAGGACAATGCGTCGATCATGGGCGGCGAAGGGGGGAGGGATGAATCCTTCCAATGCATTCCTGGTGGGCGGCACGGGCGGGACGGGCATCGGCACCGCCGGTATCGTGACCATCGTCAACAAGGATGCGGCAACGATCACGGGCGGCACCGGAGCGGGCGCGGATGTCAATCCCGCCGGCAATGGCGGTGCAGGCGTCATTGCCTCCGGCCTGCTGGATAACAGCGCGACGATTACCGGCGGCGCGGGCGGTTTCGGCGGCGTGGTCGGGGCCGGGAGCGGTGGCGCGGGGGTGAGCAGCACAGACTTGACCATCCACAATAGCGGCGTCATTTCAGGCGGTACAGGCGGATCAAGTGGCGGGTTGTTTGTATCGACCGGCGGCGGTGGTGCGGGCATTGACGGTAGCAATCTGACCGTTCTCAATACCGGCACGATTTCAGGCGGTGACGGCGGGACGAATGCAGACCCATTTCCTGGTGCCGGCGGCGGCAATGGCGTCAGTGGTTCCGATCTGACGGTCATCAATGCAGGTACGATTTCCGGCGGCGCTGAAAGCATGCTCGGAACGCTCAGTGCAGCCATCGATTTCACCGGCGGCGTCAACCGGCTTGAACTGCGCACCGGCTACGCTTTCAACGGCGCCATTCTCGCCAATGGCACGCTGGACACGCTGGCGCTCGGCGGCACCACCGACGACATATTCGATGCTTCGCAACTGGTCACGGGCCAGAGCTTCGGAGGCTTCGAGCAGCTCGAAAAGGCAGGTGCGAATACCTGGACGCTGACCGGCGACGGTTCGGGCTTCGGTGGGCAGACCAATGTGGTGGAAGGCACGCTGCTGGTGAACGGCTCATTGGGCGGCACACTGGATGTGCTCGATGGCGGCATTCTGGGCGGTTCGGGTACGCTCGGCGCCGGTGCGGGCTCGCTGGTGACGATTGCCAATGGCGGCACGCTCGCTCCTGGCAACTCGATCGGCACGATCGTGGTGGATGGTGATCTCGTCTTCGACCCCGGCTCGATCTTCGAGGCCGAAATCGACCCTGCCCTCGCCGCCGACCTGGTCGATGTCAGCGGCACGGTCACCATCAATGGCGGCACGGTCCATGCGCTCAAGGCGGGCGGTGTCTACACGCCCGACAGCCGCTGGACGATCATCGACGCCGCCGGCGGGGTTACGGGCACATTCGATGCGCTCAGCCAGAACATGCCCTTCGTCAACCTGGCACTCGCCTATGATGCCAATGCCGTTTTCGTCGATGCCAAGCGCAACACGACATCGTTCTGCGATGTGGCGGCAACAGCCAACCAGTGCGAGACCGGCAACGGGCTGGAGCCGTCCGGCCCGGGCAACCCGGTCTATGATGCGGTTGCGGCCCTGCCGGATGTGGAGAGCGCCCGCGACGCGCTGGATGGCCTTTCCGGCGAAATCCACGCCTCGGGACAGACGGCGCTGATCGAGGACAGCCGGTTTGTGCGCGAAGCCATCAACGATCGCCTGCGTTCCGCCTTCGGGCAGCCGGGTGCGTCCTATGCGCCAGTGCTGGCCTATAGTGCCGACGGGACGCCGATGGCCGTGGCAGCCGATGATACCGGACCGGCGGTCTGGGGCCATGGCTTCGGCTCGTGGAGCTCCACCGATAGCGATGGCAATGCCGCGGCGTTCAGCCGGAGCATTGGTGGCCTGCTGATCGGAACGGATGGCCTGGTCGGCGACTGGCGCATCGGCCTGCTGGCCGGCTACAGCCGGTCTGCCTTCAATGTCGATGACCGCGCTTCGTCGGGCACGAGCGACAATTACCATGTCGGCCTCTATGGCGGCACCGAATGGGGCGACATCGCCTTCCGTACCGGCGCGGCCTATACCTGGCACAATCTCGAAACCCGGCGCACGGTGAGCATGCCCGGCTTCAGCGACGCGCTTGACGCCGCCTATAATGCCGGCACTTTCCAGGCATTCGGGGAACTGGCCTATGGCTTCGAGCTTGACAATGGCACCCGCTTCGAGCCCTTCGCCAATCTTGCCCATGTGTCCCTGCATACGGGCAGCTTCAGCGAAACGGGCGGCGCCGCGGCCCTCTCGGGGCCCGGCAGCAATGCCGATGTGACCTTCGCGACGCTGGGCCTGCGCGCCGAGCACACGCTTGCCCTGGGCACGGTGGATGCGACGCTTCGGGGCATGGTGGGCTGGAAGCATGCCTTTGGCGAGGTAACGCCGGACAGTATCCATGCCTTCGCCTCGGGCGACGCCTTCACCATTGCCGGCGCGCCGATTGCGAAGGACACCGCCGTCATCGAGGCCGGGCTCGACCTCAACTTCACGCCCGAGACCACGTTCGGCCTTTCCTATAACGGCCAGATCGCCGGGTCGGCCCAGGACCATGGCTTCAAGGCAAACCTGACCGTGAAGTTCTGAAACTGATGGTGGGCGGTCATGTGCCGCCCACCGCCAACCAGTGATTTCGACGGGGGCGACTTCTACGGATGCGAGTTTTTCACAATCAAGCAATGGCGCGCGCGGTGCGCGACCAGCTCGAGCAGGCGCTCTACTCCCTGCCCCGCCATGACGGCCGGGCTCAAGCAATTGCGCTGCAGATCGAAGAGTCGATCGAAGTGGCGCTGGAAATCGAACTGACCCGAGTGGACCAGGCTGCACAAGAGCCGGCCCCGCTCGCGGAACGCAGGTGAGAGAAACAGGAGGATATTATGTCTCGAAAGTCATCGCGATGGTTGTTGGCGGGCGTGCTCATAGCAGTCCATGCGGGAGGCGCCTGCGGGGGAAGCACCGGCACGCTCATCTCGGGCGGCCCCGGCGTCCTCTCCGTCGTTCAACTGGCGGATGGCCGCTGGGCCAGGGGCTATATAGCGCCCTTTAAACCGAACAACTCCTGGAACCTGCGGCCGAAGGACGGCGGCTACATGTATGGCAATGTGATTTCCGAATCCGAGGCCCAGTCCTACCTGAATCCGCCCTCGACCGTGGATGAGGATGGCTCCGATTCCGGGGAAGCTCCGCCACCGCCGGGCGAAAACAATCCCGATCCCGACCCCGAAACGGGTTGCGGCGTCGATTACGAATGCTGATCCGATTGCCGGACCTGCGATCCGTCGTCGTGCTTTACCGCATCGCCGCCCTTGGGGCGGCGGGGCTGGTGTTCGGAACCATGCTGGGACAGGCAGGCTGGATGGCGGCGGCGGCGGCGTTCTTCGCTGCGGTGCTGGGGGGCTCGTCCTATCGGTTCATCATTGCGGTGTGGACGGAACGCTATCGGTTTGCCGCGGCTTCATGGTCCGGCGGGGCGGCCGCGGCGGCATGGCTGAGCCTGGCGCTCTGTGCCACGGCCCCGGTAAGCGGCATCGATCCGCTCATGGTGGCAGCGGCGCATGGCACGGCGATCAATCTTGCCTATGCGCTGGCCCGCGGGGGCTGCCTGCTGACGGGGTGCTGCGGCACAGCGATTGCCGTAAGATCGGTGGCGATCGATATCCGCTGGCTGGAGATCGTGCTGTGCGGCGCTATCGCGGCGATGACAGCCATGCTGGCGCAGGCCGAACTGCGCTATGCCGGCCTTGTGGGCATAGCGGGGTATCTCGCGCTGCGGCAGTTCGTGCTGCTGGCGCGGGGTGGGCGCCGCCTATGGTGGCCGCCATTGCGCCAGCCGGGCGTCGACCTATTGCCGCATCTGCTGCTGGGGATCGTTGCCGCCGGTATTCTCGTGTGGCGGTAGGTCAATCTATGGGGGAGAAGGAACAATGAGCGGCATGAGACCGGAAGTCACCGCCTTCTACGACGCACCGACAGGATCGGTGCAATATGTCGTCACCGATCCAGTGACGCGGCGATGCGCGATCATCGACCCGGTGCTGGATTTCGACGAACGCTCCGGCACCATATCGACGGGGAATGCCGACGCGCTGCTGGATCATATCGCGCGCGAGCAGCTCACGCTGGAGTGGATTCTCGATACCCATCCGCATGCCGACCACTTTTCGGCTGCCGCCCACCTGAAGGCCAGGACAGGCAGCACCACGGCCATCGGCAGGCATGTCATCGACGTGCAGGGGCTATGGAAGGATATCTACAACTGGCCGTATTTCGTCGCCGACGGATCGCAATGGGACAGGTTGTTCGAAGACGGCGATACGTTCTGGATCGGCATGCTGCCGGTCAAGGTGCTGTATTCGCCGGGGCACACGCTCGCTTCCGTCACCTATCTGGTCGGGGATTGCGCCTTCGTGCATGACACGCTGTTCATGCCCGATAGCGGGACCGCGCGATGCGACTTTCCCGGCGGAAGCGCCGTCAGCCTGTGGGGCTCGATCCAGAAAATTCTGGCCCTTCCGGACGAGACCCGGATTTTTGTCGGGCATGATTATCGCCCGGATGGGCGGGAGCCACTTTGGGAAAGCACGGTTGGCGAACAGAAGGCCAGGAATATCCACATGGCAAAGTGCCGGACGGAAGAGGAATTCGTGGCGCTGAGGGAGGCGCGGGACCGCACCTTGCCGATGCCCCGGCTGATCCTGTTTGCGCTGCAGGTCAATATATGCGGCGGGCGGTTGCCGGTGCCGGAGCCGAATGGAAAACGGTATCTCAAGTTTCCGCTGGACGCCCTGCCCTCTCCACCGGACGGCGGGACGGATTGATAACCCGGCCCAGGTCTTTCGCCTGTCGCGATGCCGTGACAAGAATGATCGAGGCAGGCGGCGTGCTGGGCTGGGTTCCAGATCGCATGGTGCAGAAGTTGGGCGTCGGCAGGAAACTGCTGCCAGGTTAGGACCAAGGCCAGTGGATATTCGGATACTCGCGGCGCTGAAATATATCGAACAGAATATTTCCGAGCCCATCGATCTCGAGGCAGCAGCAGCCAAGGTCAAGCTCAGCAAATTCTATTTCGAGCGCCTGTTCCAGGCCGAGGTGGGCGAATCCTATTACGCCTATTTCAAGCGGGTGCGGATGCATAATGCGGCGTCCCGGCTGAAACACACGAGCCAGTCCATCTACGAAATTTCAATCGCCTATGGCTATGGCAGCAACGCCGCCTTCACCCGTGCCTTTCGCACCTTCTGGGGTGTTTCGCCCACCGCTTATCGATCCGACAATGCCTCCTGGGATGCCGAAACGTTCTACCGGCAACGCAATAACAGCGTCTCCCTGGACACCGCTCCCCGGATCCAGACACGCGATATCGGCAGCTATCGCTGCCTGTTCCGCCGGTATTACGGGCCCTATTCCAGGATGCAGGATATCTGGCGGGACTTCCTCGACCGGCTGCCCGATGCGCTGCGGGGCGGCGATGAAGCGGAGGCCCGGTTTCTCGGGCGCGTCTACGACGATCCCCGCGTCACCCCATCCAACGAAATTCGCTACGACTGCTGCTATGTCTTTGCCGACGACCAGGACGCCCGGCTGCAACTGGACGGGATCAAGGACCATCTGGTGACCACCGATGCGGGGCTTTACGCGGTCATCGACAATACGCGCAATCCGCGGCCGCGCCTCGAAATCTATGCCTATATGCTCGACAAGTGGATGCCGACGACGAACCACAATTATTCTGATGTCCCCGGGCTCGAATTCTTCACCGAATGCCCGATCAAGGCCAACAGCACCTGGGCCCCGGTCTGCACCATGCTGGTGCCGCTGGAATAGGGCGGGCAGCTATTCTGCGGCTCGGATGCTTTGCAGGCCGCCGGCCCGTTCGATGAAGGCGATGATCTGTTCGAGGCTTTCGCGCCGCAGCAGGTCGGTGAACACATAGGGCCGGCCGTCACGGATCGTCTGGGTGTCGCGCTCCATCACCTCGAGACTGGCTCCGACATAGGGGGCCAGGTCGGTGTGGGTGATCACCAGCAGGTCGGAGCGGGCTATGGCCGGGCCGCCCTTGCGGGGGATTTTTTCGCCCTGGGCCACCGAGATGACGTAAATCGTCAAATCCGCCAGATCGGGTGAGAAGGTCGCGGCCAGGTTGTCGCCGCCGCTTTCGATCAGGATGATATCGAGATCGGGGAAGCTGCGGTTGAGCTCGGCGATGGCCGCCAGGTTCAGCGAGGCATCCTCGCGAATAGCGGTATGCGGGCAGCCGCCGGTTTCGACGCCCACTATGCGATCCTCGGAGATCGCCTGGGCCCGCGCCAGGATCAGCGCGTCTTCCCTGGTGTAGATGTCGTTGGTGACCACGGCCATGGAATAGCGCTCGCGCATGGCCTTGAGCAGCATTTCGCACAACGTGGTCTTGCCCGAGCCGACGGGCCCGCCAATGCCGATGCGCAGGGGTCCATTGGGTGATTTCATGACAACCTCAGGGGGAAATATTCGCTCATGACCGGAAAATCCTCGTGGGCAGCGTTTCATGCGCCATCTGCGCAATGTCGGCGGCGTAGGCCACGGCGCCGATAGCATCCAGGCTAAGATGCTGGCACTGCGCGGCGGCGGCAGAAACAGCCTGTTCCAGTGCCGCCACGATGGCAAGACCGTCGCCTTGACCGATCGGTACCAGCCGCACGGCCACCGAGACCTGCCCCTGTACCGCCGAGGTCAGGAAGGCTGTCAGCACCGCCTGCAGCGCCATGCCATGGGCGGCCGTCACGGCGCCCACGGCGATCGGATAGGGGCAGGGCCGGGGCAGCGCCTCCTGGCCCGCGACCGGCCAGGCTTGCGCGGCCGTGATGAAGGCATCGCCCATGGCGAGGGTTTCGTCATGCCGCTCGCGGGCCGGCGTCAGGGCCAGGCAAAGATCGACGAGATCGCGCAAGGCAGGGGCGTCGCCGGCCGCGCGATGGGCATGGGCCAGCAGGATGGCATCGGTGCGGATGCCACCATGGGCAAGGTTGCCGGCAATCCAGCGCTCGGCGCTGGCCCGGTCATGCACCTGGCGGGCGACGATCGCCGTTTCCAGGCCCGCAGACCAGGCGAAAGCGCCCACCGGAAAGGCCGGCGACAGCCAGATCAGCAGCTTTTGCAGATCGCTGTTTGATGTCATCGCGCCAGCAGGGCATGGCCGGTATCGGCATGGCTGTGATAGGCGCCATGCTCGGCGAAAAACGGCTCGCGCACTTCGGTGATCGAGGCGCCAAGCCCTTCCAGCATCAGCTTGAGGACGTGATCGCGCTGGATCAGGAGGCGTTCTGCTTCGAGCTGGGCCGAGGTGTGGCGATTGCCGATATGCCAGGCGAGCCGGACCAGATGGGTCGTGTCGCGGCCGCGCACTTCGTAAAGCAGTTCGGGCGCGGCAATGATGGTGACCAGCCTTCCATCTTCGAGCTGCAATGCGCCCAGATGGTCAAGGGTGATGGTCTGGGGGAAATCCACCATGACCTCGCCGCCGCCACTCAGGGTGAGCAGTTTGCGGCGCAGGCGGCGCTGGTCGTGGTCCAGCACGACATTGTCGAAGGCGGGACCCTGGCCATGGCCGGCGGGCAGATGGGAAATGGCGCGCAGCATGAGCTTGTCGTCCTCCTCGCTAGAACAGGAAATAGCGCTGCGCCATGGGCAGAACGGTGGCCGGTTCGCAGGTCAGCAATTCGCCATCGGCACGGACCTCATAGGTTTCCGGATCGACCGCAATGTCGGGGGTGGCCGAATTGTGGATCATCGCGGCCTTGCCGATGCCGCCGCGCGTATTGGTCACCGGGAGCAATTGCTTGTCGACGCCGAGCCTGTTGCGCAGGCCATCCTCATGGGCAGCTTGTGAAATGAAGGTCACCGAGGAATTGGTGCGGAGCTTGCCGAAGGCGGCGAACATGGGCCGGTAATGCATGGGCTGGGGCGTAGGGATGGACGCATTGGGGTCGCCCACGGGGGCGGCGGCGATGGAGCCGCCCAGCAACACCATTTCGGGCTTTACGCCAAAAAAAGCGGGACTCCACAGCACCAGATCGGCGCGCTTGCCCACTTCCACCGAACCGATATGGGCGCTCATGCCATGGGCGATAGCCGGGTTGATGGTGTATTTGGCGAGGTAACGCTTCACCCTGGCATTGTCGTTGTCGCCGGTTTCGGCGGCGAGGCGCCCGCGCTGTTTCTTCATCTTGTCGGCGGTCTGCCAGGTGCGGATCAGCACTTCGCCGACCCGGCCCATGGCCTGGCTGTCCGACGAGATGATCGAGAGCGCGCCCATGTCGTGCAGGATATCCTCGGCAGCGATGGTTTCCTTGCGGATGCGGCTTTCGGCGAAGGCGACGTCCTCCGGGATGGACGGGGACAGGTGGTGGCACACCATCAGCATGTCGAGATGCTCGGCAATGGTGTTGACCGTATAGGGCCGCGTCGGATTGGTGGAGGACGGGATGACATTGGGCAGGCCGGCGACGCGCAGGATATCGGGGGCATGGCCGCCCCCTGCCCCTTCGGTATGGAAGGCATGGATAGTGCGGCCCTTGAAGGCGGCGATGGTGTCTTCCACGAACCCACTCTCGTTGAGCGTATCGGTGTGGATCATCACCTGCACGTCATAGGCATCAGCCACCGACAGGCAATTGTCGATTGCCGCAGGCGTAGTGCCCCAGTCTTCGTGCAGCTTGAGGCAGGACGCGCCGGCCAGGATCATCTCTTCCAGTGGAGCGGGAAGCGAGGCATTGCCCTTGCCGGCCAAAGCCAGATTCATCGGGAAGGCATCGAAGCTTTCGATCATGCGCTGGATGTGCCAGGCGCCGGTGCAGGTGGTGGCGAGCGTACCGTGGGCAGGCCCGGTGCCGCCACCCAGCATGGTGGTAACGCCGCTCATCAGCGCTTCCTCGATCTGCTGGGGGCAGATGAAATGGATATGGGCGTCCATCGCACCGGCGGTGACAATCCGGCCTTCGCCGACGATGATTTCGGTCGAGGGTCCGATGATGATGGTGACGCCCGGCTGAGTATCGGGGTTGCCGGCCTTGCCGATGGCGTGGATGCGGCCGTCCTTGAGGCCGATATCGGCCTTGTAGATGCCGCTCTGATCGACGATCAGCGCATTGGTGATGACGGTATCGACGGCGCCTTCGGCCCGCGTCTTCTGCGACTGCCCCATGCCGTCGCGGATCACCTTGCCGCCGCCGAATTTCACCTCTTCGCCATAGATGGTGAAATCCTGCTCCACTTCGATGAACAGGTCCGTATCGGCCAGCCGCACGCGGTCACCGGTGGTGGGGCCATACATGTCGGCATAGGTGGCGCGGGAAAGGCGGGCGGGCATGACAGGCTCCGTCTGGTGTGGCGGCGGCTAGAGCGCGCCCATGATCTTCTGGTGGAAACCGTAGACGATCCGCGACCCGCCCAGCGGCACCAGCCGGACCTCGCGGCTCTGTCCGGGCTCGAAACGGATGGCGGTGCCGGCGGGAATATCGAGCCGCATGCCGCGTGCCGCCTCGCGATCGAAACGCAGCCCGGCATTGGTTTCGTAGAAATGATAATGCGAGCCCACCTGGATCGGCCGGTCGCCGGTATTGGCGACCTCGATGGTGATTGGCGCGGCGCCCGCGTTGAGTTCGATATCGCCTGATCGGGTGATGACTTCGCCGGGGATCATGGGGTCACCTGATGGGCTGGTGCACTGTCACCAGCTTGGTGCCGTCGGGAAAAGTGGCTTCGACCTGGATATCGGCGATCATTTCGGCGATCCCCTGCATGACCTGATCACGGGTGATGACATGGGCGCCTGCCTCCATCAGCTCGGCCACCGGCCGGCCGTCGCGGGCGCCCTCCACCACGAAATCGGTGATCAGCGCGATGGCCTCGGGATGATTGAGTTTCACCCCGCGCTCGAGCCGCCGGCGCGCGACGATGGCCGCCATCGAGATCAGCAATTTGTCTTTTTCGCGCGGCGTCAGGTTCATGCGGTCATCCTGGTTCAGAGATGCCAGAGGCGCGGCAGGCGGCCTGCCCCTGCGAGTTCGGTGAGAACGGGAACGATCATGCGGCGCAGGGCGAGCCCCGAGCTGGCCAAGGCGCGCACCACCAGGCGTTCGCCCGTGGCGCTGGCGGCGATGCGCCCATCGACGGGCATCAAGGCGCGCACGCTGTCGAGCAGGGTCGCCGCCAGCGGACCAATATGGACGATGGTGGCGAAGGCGCGCGCTCCGTCCAGCAATGAGATGGCGTGGCGCTCGTTTCCTTCGCCATCAAGCAGGGTTGCTTCGGCGTGGATCAGCCGCCCATCGCGGCGGATACGCCAGTTGTCGCGCAGATAGGCGTCGGCGGCCACTTCGCCCATCGCGTCGCGGCCCAGCAATACGACCTCGACGGCGGTCACGGTGGCACCCGGCGCCAGATCGATCTCGATCTGGCGGTCAAGCCGGCTGGCACCGAACAGGATGGTCTCCTGCGGCAGCCAGTCGAGATGGCCGTCCGCGCCGACTTCGAGCCGGGTGTGGACCCGCGCTACAGCGCCCGTTGAGCGGTAAATCCGCTCGCAGGCCTGGGTGGTCAGCACCATGGCGCCGCCGGACGCGGCCTTGGCCTGCCATTGCAGGTGATCGCCGCCCGTCAGGCCCCCAGCGGTGTTGATCAGTACGGCTTCGAGCGCATGGCTGTGGGTATTGGGCAGGCGGATCTTGGCGCAGCCATCCTGATAGAGCGTATCGATGACACTGACGCCTTCGCGTAGCTTGGTCGCGATGCGGCCCACGCCGCGCGCACGCTGCATTACGGGAGGGGCGGCAAAAGCGAGAGCGGTGCTCAATTCATACCATCAGGTGGCGGCGAATGTCGGGTCGGTCGAGATCGCTGGCGACACCGGCATGCTGAATTTCGCCACGGTCCATCACATAGATATCGTCAGCGATTTCCCTGCAGAAGTCCAGAAATTGCTCGACCAGCAGGATGGTCATGCCCTTCTCGTCGCGCAGGAATTGCAGGGCGCGGCCGATATCCTTGATGATGGATGGCTGGATGCCCTCGGTGGGTTCATCGAGCACCAGCACCCTGGGTCGGGTGACCAGCGCACGGCCGATGGCCAATTGCTGTTGCTGGCCACCCGAGAGGTCACCGCCGCGCCGGCCCAGCATGGACTTGAGCACGGGGAACAGTTCGAAGATGTAGGCGGGAATGGTCCGGTCGGCGCGTTTGAGCCCGGCATAGCCGGTTTCGAGATTTTCCCGGACCGTGAGCAGCGGAAAGATTTCCCGGCCCTGCGGGACATAGCCCAGGCCCATGCGGGCGCGCCTGTAGGGTGGGGCCTTGCCCAGGACTTCGTCACCGAAGGTTATGTCGCCGGCGGTGATAGTGTTGATGCCGGTGATGGCGCGCAGGGTCGAGGACTTGCCGACGCCGTTGCGGCCTAGAACTGCGGTGATGCGGCCCGGCTTGCAGGTGATGGAGACCGATTTCAGCGCCTGGGCGGCGCCGTAATGCAGGTCGATGGCGTTGATGGTGAGGGTGGCACTCATCGTCCGAGATACCTTTCGATGACCACGGGATTGGCGCTGACCTGGTCGAGGCTGCCCTCGGCGAGGACCGAGCCCTCGGCGAGGCAGGTGACGCGGGAGCCGAGTTCGCGAACGAAGCTCATGTCGTGTTCGACGACGACCACCGAGCGGGTCTGGGCGATGTGCTTGAGCAGCTTGGCGGTCTCGACGGTTTCGGCATCGGTCATGCCGGCGACGGGTTCGTCGACCAGCAGGAGTTTTGGGTCCTGCGCCAGCAGCATGCCGATTTCGAGCCACTGCTTCTGGCCGTGGCTGAGATTGGCGGCATAGTCGTCCCTGCGATTGAGCAGGCGCACGGTTTCGAGGATTTCGGTGATGCGGGCGTTGTCGGCCGCGTCGGCCGTGTAGAACAGGGTGGCGAAGACGCCGCGTGGCTTTTTCAGTGCCATCTCGATATTGTCCCAGACGGTGTGGGACTCAAAGACCGTGGGCTTCTGGAACTTGCGGCCGATGCCGAGATTGGCGATGGCAGCTTCGTCCAATCTGGTGAGGTCGGTGCGGCCGTCGAACAGAACCTGGCCATCATCGGGGCGGGTCTTGCCGGTGATGATGTCCATCATCGTGGTCTTGCCCGCGCCATTGGGGCCGATAATGGCCAGCATTTCGGCGGGGTGGACGATGATGGAGAGGTTGTTGATGGCCTTGAAGCCATCGAAGGCGACGGAGACGCCGTCGAGATAGAGCATGGTGCCGGTCTTGTCGGTCATTTGCTACTCCGCCGGATTGGGTTGGGGATCGGTACCGGCTTCGATCTGTTTCGGGGTCGGCGCGTGCTGCTCGCGCCTGGTCGTGGCGGCGCGGTACTGGCCGATGAGGCCGACAATGCCCTTGGGCAGGAAGAGCGTCGTCACGACGAAAAGCGCGCCGAGGGCGAAGAGCCAGTATTCGGGGAAAGCGCCGGTGAAATAGGATTTCCCCACATTCACGAGGATGCCGCCGATGATCGGCCCGACAATGGTGCCGCGGCCGCCGACGGCGGTCCAGATGACCACTTCGATGGAATTGGCCGGCTCGAATTCGGACGGGTTGATGATGCCGACCTGGGGGACATAGAGCGCCCCGGCAATGCCGGCGATGATGGCCGAGACGACGAAGGCGAAGAGCTTCACATATTCGACGCGATAGCCCAGGAAGCGCGTGCGGCTCTCGGCATCGCGCACGGCGACCATGACCTTGCCGAGCTTGGAATTGACGATGACAGAACAGGCCAGAACCGCAAGCGCCAGAGCGATGGCAGAGGCGGCGAAGAGGGCCGCGCGGGTCGTGGTGGCCTGAACCGGGGCGCCGAGGATGTCCTTGAAGTCGGTCAGCCCGTTATTGCCGCCAAAGCCCATATCGTTGCGGAAGAAGGCCAGCAGCAGGGCATAGGTCATGGCCTGGGTGATGATGGAGAGATAGACGCCGGTGACGCGGCTGCGGAAGGCCAGGAAGCCGAAGACGAAGGCGAGCAGGCCCGGCACGACGATCACCATCAGCATGGCGAACCAGAAATTGTCCATGCCGAGCCAGTACCAGGGCAGTTCCTTCCAGTTCAGGAAGACCATGAAATCGGGCAGGACCGGATTGGCATAGACGCCGCGCGTGCCGATCTGGCGCATGAGATACATGCCCATGGCATAGCCGCCGATGGCGAAGAAGGCGCCGTGGCCGAGCGAGAGAATGCCGCAATAGCCCCAGACCAGATCGAGCGCGAGGGCGAGCATGGCGTAGGTCAGGTATTTGCCGAAGAGCGGGACGGCGTAATTGGGCAGGCGCAGCGGATGGCCTGATGGCAGCAGCAGGTTCGAGGCCGGCACGGCGATAGCGGCAAGCAGCATGATGGCGACGAGCCAGATGGCTTTCTTATCGAGAGCGCGGAAGAGGGCCTGGGTAATCATGCTTCGATCGAGCGTCCCTTGAGCGCGAAGAGGCCGCGGGGACGGCGCTGGATGAAGAGGATGATGAGGACGAGGATGATGATCTTGCCCAGAACGGCGCCGGCATAGGGCTCGATGAACTTGTTGGCGATGCCCAGCGTCAGGGCGCCGACCAGCGTGCCCCACAGATTGCCCACGCCGCCGAAGACCACGACCATGAAGCTGTCGATGATGTAGCCCTGGCCCAGATTGGGCGAGACATTGCCGATCTGGCTCAGGGCCACGCCGGCGAGTCCGGCAATGCCGGAGCCGAGGCCGAAGGTCATGGCATCGACCAGCGGGGTGCGGATGCCCATTGATGAGGCCATACGACGGTTCTGCGTGACGGCACGCATATGCAGGCCGATGGCGGTGTATTTGAGCACCAGCAGCAGAGCGAGAAACACGATCAGCGCGAAGATGACGATGTAGAATCGGTTCCAGGTGATGGCGAGGCCGCCGAGCTCGAAGGAGCCGGACATCCAGCTCGGATTGCCGACTTCGCGGATATTGGCGGTGAAGATGCGTTGCACTGCCTGCTGGATGATCAGCGAGAGGCCCCAGGTGGCCAGCAGGGTTTCGAGTGGCCTGCCATAGAGAAAGCGGATGACGCCACGCTCGATGGCCACGCCGACAAGGAAGGTGAACAGAAAGGCCATGGGCAGGGCGATGGCCAGCGACCAGTCGAACAGGCCGGGCGCGTTCTGGCGGATTATCTCCTGCACGACGAAGGTGGCATAGGCGCCCAGCATGACCATTTCGCCATGGGCCATGTTGATGACGCCCATGACGCCGAAGGTGATGGCGAGCCCGATAGCGGCGAGGAGCAGCACCGAGCCGAGCGAAATGCCGAACCAGACATTCTGCGCCACGTCCCAGGCGGCGCGGTCGCGGGCCAGCCCGTCGATGGCGGATTGGATGGTGGGCCTGATCTCGTCGGGGGCATTGGCCAGGGCTGATGTGAGCGTATTGAGGGCATCGCGCCCGCCAATGGCCAGAACGATTGGGACGGCCGCAGCCTTGTCCTCGACCGAGGCATCGGGCGACTTGAGCAGGATGACGGCGCGGGCCTGTTCCATGACGCGTCCGATAGTGGCGTCGGTTTCGGCGGATATGGCGCTGTCGAGCAGTTCGAGCTGGGCCGGATCGGCGTCGCGCAGGACGGACTGGGCGGCCGAGAGGCGCACGTTTCTGTCTTCGCTGAGCAGGGTCATCTGGCCGATGGCGGTGCGCAGCACGCGGCGCAGGCTGTTATTGACCTTGACCTTGTCGAGGCCGTCTTCGGTGAGGTCGGGCAGGTCGGTGCCGGTGATGGGGTCGGTGATGTTGCCCTTACCGCCCGAGGCCGACGTGAAGACCACCCTGCCACTGGCTTCATCGAAATAGAGTTCGCCCTCGAGCAGTGTTTCGAGCACGGGGACAACGCGTGGATCGCCTGATGCGACGAGGTTGCCGATGGCGGCCTCTCTGTCTTTGAAGCTGCCGGGAGCGAGGGCGTCGACAAGCGGGGCGAGTGCGGCATCGGCAAGCTGGGCGTGGGCCGGGGTGGCGACACTTATGATCATCATCAGGGTGATGAGATGAATGAGGAACTTCATGGTGGCCCCGGTCTGATCAGAAACTCGGTGTCATCCCGGCCTTGAGCCGGGATCCATCCTGAGATCTCGGGATGGGCCCCGGCTCAAGGCCGGGGTGACATCGTAGGTGTGGATGCTTCGGTGGCGAGGGCGGCCGAGGCCGTCCTCGCATTCAGTTGGCGACTACTGCGCCGCCGCGACTTCGGAGCCGCCGCAGGTCTTGGTTTCGGTATTGTAGTTGCCGCAGGAGATCGGGGCGGTCCAATCGGCCTCGATGACCTTGGATTCGGGCAGGAAGTCGGACCAGGCGTCGCCGGGGACCAGATCGGATTCCGACACCACCTCGAACTGCCCATCGGCCTGGATTTCGCCGATCAGCACCGGCTTGGTCAGGTGGTGGTTGGGGAGCATCTTGGCGATGCCGCCGGTCAGGTTCGGGGTTTCGAGGCCGATGATGGCGTCGAGCACGGCATCGGTATCGGTGGTGCCGGCCTTTTCGACGGCCTGGACCCAGAGGTTGAAGCCGATAACCGTGGCTTCCATCGGATCGTTGGTCACCTTGTCCGGATTGCCCATGAATGTCTGCCAGGCGGAGATGAAGGCTTCGTTTTCCGGGGTGTCGCCGGACTGGAAATAGTTCCAGGCGGCTAAGTGCCCAACCAGCGGCGTGGTGTCGAAGCCGGCGAGTTCCTCCTCACCGACCGAGAAGGCGACGACCGGGATATCCTCGGCCTTGATGCCCTGGTTGGCGAGTTCCTTGTAGAAGGGCACATTGGCGTCGCCGTTGATGGTCGAGACTACCGCGGTCTTTTTGCCTGTCGAGCCGAAGGTCTTGATGTCGGAGACGATGGTCTGCCAGTCGGAATGACCGAAGGGCGTGTAATTGATCATGATGTCTTCGGCGGCAACGCCGTGGTCGAGCAGGTATTGCTCGAGAATCTTATTGGTGGTCTGCGGATAGACATAGTCGGTGCCGGCCAGAACCCAGCGCTCGACGCCTTCGTTTTCCATCAGGTAATCGACGGCCGGAATGGCCTGCTGGTTGGGAGCAGCGCCGGTGTAGAACACGTTGCGCTGGCTCTCTTCGCCCTCGTATTGCACGGGGTAGAACAGGATCGAGTTCAGTTCCTCGAAGACCGGCAGGACCGACTTGCGCGAGGACGAGGTCCAGCAGCCGAACACGGCGGCCACGCCGTTGACTTCGATCAGCTCGCGGGCCTTTTCGGCAAAGAGCGGCCAATCGGAGGCCGGATCGACCACGACGGCCTCAAGCTGCTTGCCGAGCAGGCCGCCCTTCTTGTTCTGCTCGTCGATCAGGAACAGCATCGTGTCCTTGAGCGTGGTTTCGGAAATGGCCATCGTGCCCGAAAGCGAATGCAGCACGCCGACCTTGATGGTCTCGTCCTGGGCGGATGCCGGACCGGCAATCGCGCCCATCGTCATAGCCACGCCCAGCCCCAGCCCCGCAATTGCGCGGTTTCCTACTGTCATGTTTACCTCCGACAGATGTGTGTTTGCACCGTCGGAGATATTGCAAAGGCCGTGCCAGCCCCGTTTCGCCAGCCAAGCCTCTGATTGTAATGTATTTTTGATATGCTTCGGGTGAGGCTAGTGTGACGGCGGCAGGAGCGTAGCCTAAATATTAGGCGCAATGGAGCTTAGTGCTTGCCATTTAAGCAATAGCTGATGTGAACGAGAAGTCGGTCCAAGGGTATTCGTAGCGGGAGCTGCCGGAGGTGGGGCCGATGGCGACGGAATAGTGCGGTGATGCATCGGCCAACCGGTCGATGCCCGTCTTGCTGCCGCAAGCCTTCATATGGAAGCGATCAGTTGGATCTCGACCGGTGCGTTGCCGGGCAAGGTGGCTACGCCCACGGCGGCTCGGCTGCCGATGCCGGCGGCGCCGAGTTCCGATTGCAGAAACTCGGACGCGAAATCGGCCAGTTGCGAATGCGCGGCAAACCCGGCTTCGGCGGCGATGTAGACGGTGAGGCTCAGGACGCCGGAAAGGCGCTCGCCCGCCGCGAGTTGGCCCTGGGCCGCCGAGAGCGCGTTGCGGCAGGCCAGGACGACCGCATCACGCCAGTCGAGCGGGTTCGCGTCGGCGGTGACCGGGCCGACATATTTCAGCACGCCATCGAGGCGCGGTGTCATGCCGGCCGTGAAGATCAGCGTCCCGTGCCGCACGGCCGGCCGGTATAGACCCTGGGGGAGCGGCATTCCCTCGCCGGCGCGAGCCCCGGTCATGCGCGGTAGCGCTCGACGAGTGCGACGAGGCGCTCGCTCGCCGCAACGGCGGCGGCATGGTCCTGCGAGAAATTGAGGCGGACACTGTTGCCGGAGAACGGGGCGAACTCAGTGCCCGGCGTTACGGTCACGTCGGCCTGCAGGCGCAGGATGCGGACGAAATCACCGCCCGATACCACAAGCTCGGGAAGGCCGGGAAAGATGTAGCTTCCCGCTTCGCTCGTGCGCACGGCGATGCCCTCGGTGCTGCGGAACACGTTCAGCAGGTCGTCGCGAATGACCTGATGCGCGCTTATGCGCTGCTCCATCCAGCCTTGGGGTTCGTTGAACCAGGTGTGCAGCACCGCCTGGCTGTAGCCACCGGCGCGCAGCGAGACGATGGCCTGGAGCTTTTCCATGCGACTGATGATCTGCCGCGACCCAAAGGCGACGCCGAGCCGGTAGCCGCTCAGGGACTCCGTCTTGGACGGCCCCATGATGGTGACGACATTTTCCGCGTCCACCGCCTGGGCCCGGAAATGGGTATAGGGCGCACCCGCATAGAGCAGCCGGGAATAGAGCTGGTCGACGATGACCGTCGCGCCATATTTCCGGGCCAGCGCGGCGATCGTCTCGATCTCGGCGCGGGAATAGATGACGCCAACCGGATTGTTGGGGTTGGAGAAAAGCAGGACCCTGGCGCCGGCCTTGAAGGCATCTTCCAGTTGGCCGAGATCAAGTCCTGCCCGCCCTTCGGTCGTCATATAGTTCAGGCGAACTGGCAGCATTTCCCCTTCGAGGAATTCCACCAGCTTACGATTGGCAAAGTAGTCCGGCTGCACGATCGCGACCTTGTCGCCGCGCGAAACCGTCGACGCGACGGCCAGGAACAGTGCACCCTGGGTGCCGGGGGTGATGATCATCCCCTCGCGGCCGTCAACGGGCGCGCCGGTGAAGGCAGCAAGGCGCTCCGCCAGCTCTTCGCGAATGCCCATATCGCCCCGATATTCGGTATAGGCCTGCCTTCCGCCCGCCGCGACACCCGCCGAGAACGCCTCGAACGATCCGGGAGTGGGGGTAAAAGCGTCGACATCGCCGTGGGAGAAGTCGACCGGGCGCCCGGCGAGCTTGTCGCCGCGCAGCAAGGATTCGACGCTGCCGGAGGCGTGACGAACCTCCTGCCCAGGCGCGTTATCGGTGCCGAGGCGGCTGAATTTGGTCTGGATGGTCATGGCAGGGTCCTGATCGGCGCGTTCAGACAGCATTGTGCTTCCCGTAATGTTCGGCAATGAAGTCGGCCGAGAATTTGCCGCTTTCGGTGTCCTGCCGCAACAGGTCCGCGTCACGCGCCTGCGGTGGCCCATAGCCGCCCGCACCCGGCGTTTCAATGATCGCAGCCTTCTGCGGGGTCAGTTTGATGCGGTTGGCCTTGGACGGAAGATCGATCCTGCTGCCGGCATCATCGAGCGTATAGAACTGGCCGACCGCACCGGCAGAACCGCCGAAGACGCCCCACGGCGCATTCCGGAAGCGTTCGCCGACGCCGTTGAATTCACAGTCATGACCAACCGGTCGGATAGTCCGTCGCAGGCCAAGGCCACCGCGGAATTTCCCGGCACCGCCGGAATTCTCCACAAAGGCATATTCCTCGACACGCAGCGGATATTCGATCTCGATGGCCTCGACCGGCAGGTTGGAGGTATTGGTAATGTTGACCTGCACCCCATCCTTGCCATCCTTGCTGGCGCGGGCGCCCATGCCGCCGCCCAAGGTTTCGAGATAGACATATTGGCGGCCCGTGCGCGGATCGATGCCAGCAAACACCGCGCTGGTATTGGCACCATTTGCCGCCCCGATGATGCGATCAGGCAAGGCCTTGGCCAGCGCACCGATGACGATATCGACGACGCGCTGGCAGGTATTGGCGCGCAAAGCGACCGAGGCCGGCGCAACGCAGTTGACGAAAGAGCCGAGCGGCGCCCGCAGCTCGACCGCATCGAAAATACCTTGATTGTTTGGCACTTCCGGGTCGAGCAAGGCCTTGAGCGAAAAGCAGACGGCCGACTGGGTGGCGTTCAGGGTAAGGTTGAAATTGCCCGGAACCTGCGGGTCGGTCCCCTCGAAATCGAAGACCATGCGTTCGCCGGACTTGTGGATCACCAGGTTGATCCTGATGTCTTCCGTCCCTGCGCCATCGTCGTCCATGACGTCGGAAAAGGCGTATTCGCCGTCCGGCAGTTGCGCGATAGCGCTGCGCATCCGCATATTGGTGCGGCGCACGATGTCGTCGAACACGGCCTCGAGATAGGTCGGGCTGCTGCCTGAGACGAATTCGCTCAAGCGGCGCTCGCCGAGCCGGGCCGCTGCGATCTGCGCGTTGAGATCGCCCTTGCGTTCTTCGGGCAGCCGCATGTTCAGTAGCAGCAGGCGCAGGATGTCATCTTGCAGGACGCCTTCGCTGTAGAGCCGCACGATGGGGATGCGCAGCCCCTCCTTGTAGATCTCGTCGAGACCACCGGACATGGAGCCGACGGCAGCGCCGCCCACATCGGCATGATGCACGATATTGGCGACAAAGCCGATCAGGCGGCCATCACCGAAAACGGGCATAGCGAGGTTGATGTCAGGCAGGTGCGTGCCGCCGGCCACATGCGGATCGTTGCCGATGAAAATGTCGCCCGGCGCGATGCTGTCGCCATATTGCTCCAGGATGTAGGTCATCAGTCCGGCCATGGATGCCAGATGGATCGGCAGGGCGTTTTCGGCCTGCACGATCAAGCGGCCGCGCGCGTCGGCTATCGCGGTCGAGTGATCGTGCCGCTCCTTGATATTGGTTGAGAATGCGCTGCGCATGATGGTCAGGAAGCACTCGTCGGTAATCGACTTCAGCGCATTCCAGCTGATCTCCAGCGCGATAGGGTCAAGGCTCGCCCGGTCAAGCATGGTCGATCTCCATAATAAGGTTGAGTGCCGAATCCACTGCTACGCTCGCCCATGGCGGCACCACGGTGGTGGAATCGAATTGGGTGATGATCGCCGGCCCGCGCATCGCGAAGCCCGCCTCCAGCGTGTTGCGCGGATAGATCGGCGTCGAAACCGGATTGTCTTCCTCGAACCAGACGTCGTGGTACTCGGAGGCCGTCGCCGGACCGACCGGCACTGACGACACCGGCCTGGCCTGCGCCAGACGCGCCAGCGCCCGCATCCTTATATTGACGATCTCGACGGGGGCGTCGCGGTCGACATGGCCGTAGTTACGTAGATGGGCGTCGAAGAAAGCTTCCTTGAGAATGTCGACTGCGGGGAGATCGGAGGAATTCCCAAGTCGTTCGACAACGACGGGCAGCTCGTAGTTCTGCCCGACATAGCGCATGTCCAGGGTGAGAATGCGATAGGCGTCGCTTGCGCCATCCGCCTCGCTCTCGATCCAGCGCTGCGCCTGCTCGTCAAGCTGGGCCACGCCCTCGTTCAGCGCGTCCAGCGCACCGTCCAATGGCGTGCGTGCGGTGAAGACGAAGTTTTCCTGCAGGTCGGCCTCGATCAGTCCTTCGGCACACAGAATACCGGGCGAAGCCGGGATGACGATGCGTTCGATGCCCAGCGACCTGGCCACATCGGCCGCATGCAGGCCGCCCGCCCCACCGAAGGGCATCAGCGCGAAATCACGCGGATCGTGGCCCTTTTCGGTCGAAACCGCCCGGATTGCCCTTGTCATGTTCGAGGAAACGATGCCGCAAATGCCCAGAGCGGCCTTCAGCTCGGAAATCCCCAGCGGCTCAGCAATCTTGCGGACCGCCGCCAGCGCCTTGTCGCGGTCGATCATCAACCCGCCCCCCGCCAGCGATACCGGCAACCGACCCAGCACAACATTGGCATCCGAAACGGTCGGCTTGTCGCCACCCTTGCCATAGCAGGCAGGGCCTGGCACGGCGCCGGCACTGTCGGGGCCGACCTTCATCAGCCCGTCAGGGCCGATATGGGCGATCGAGCCGCCACCAGCACCCACCGTGTTGATGCCCACCATGGGCAAGCGGATTCGGAACCCGGCAATGTCGCGAACGTGGGAAATCTCGGTCTCGCCGTCGCGGATGAGGCAGACGTCGGTGCTGGTGCCGCCGATATCGAGGGTGATCAGATTACCCATTTCCGATTTTGCACCGGCTGCCGCGGCACCCACCACGCCGGCCGCCGGCCCCGACAAGGCCGTCCTCACCGGAAATTCCAGCGCCTTGTCGACCGACATGATGCCGCCGCTGGACTGGAAGATGCCGAACTTGGCATTGGGCGCCACGCCGGCGACTGCACGCTTCAAGCGCTCCATGTAGCGGCCGACCTCAGGCTGCAGGAAGGCATTGATCAGCGTGGTGGAGAAGCGCTCATATTCACGGAACTCGGGCTGCACATCACTGGAGATCGAGACATAGACTTCCGGCAGCTCGCTTCTTATCGCGGCAGCGATGCGTTGTTCGTGGCTGGGATTGAGGAAGGAAAACAGCAGGCACACCGCGACGCTCTCGACGCGTGGCCCATCTTTCAGTTCTGCAATCAGCCTGGAGATTTCGGCATCAGTGAGCTCGATGATCGCTTCGCCGCTAGGCCCGATACGCTCCAGGACTTCCAGCCGGTTGCTGCGCGACACCAGTGGTGCAGGCGCATCTTCCTGCAGGTCGTAGATCAGCGGACGCACCTGCCGGCCGATTTCGACCAGGTCGCGGAAACCCTTGGTCGTGACCATGCGGATCGCGGCGCCCTTGCGCTGCAGCAGGGCATTGGTCGCCACCGTCGTGCCATGGGCAAAACGGACGATGTCCTCGCCGGCAATGCCGGTCTTTTCCTGCAATTCCCGGACGCCATCGAGAATGGCCCGCGATGGATCGTCCGGTGTCGAAGGGCGCTTATGAATATGCACCGCACCAGTGCTCACCTCACGCGCAGAAAAATCCGTGAACGTTCCACCGACATCCACACCGACGATCCAATCAGGCATTCACTTGTCTCATTTGTTCGAATTGGCGTTCGCGGGGCCACTCATTCTCAGTATCCATTTTGAATACTGAAAGCAAGAGGGTCGGCAGAACTTTGCGTGGCAATTCATTCGCCGATCGCACCCGCGTTTGGTCCGGCGGCTCGTGAGGCAGATTTCCGAAAAGGGGGGCGCCCCAGTTCAGGCTGGGCAACGGGCGAGCGCAGGCATTCACGGGATCGAACCGGGAAGCGTGGCAGCTTCCCCGGTTCGACCCCGTCTGCAGCGCCGTGTTAGCGGCGACGGAAGAACGGCAGGGCGATGATTGGGAGAATCATGACCAGCGTCGAAATGGCGGCGATCTGTGGGTCGATCTGGTGCTGAATGATCAGCCAGATCTGCTGCGGCAAGGTCGCGAACGAAACGCCGGCAATGAAGCTGGTGATGACGACTTCATCGAAAGAGTGGATGAAGGCGAAAATGCCAGCCGCCAGAATTCCCGGAGCCACCAGTGGGATGACGACGCGGACTATCGTACGGAACCGGCTCGCCCCCAGGCTGGCGGAGGCCATTTCGAGCCTTTTGTCGAGGCCCACGAAGGTACTGGACAGGATGATGACCACATAGGCCAGCGAACCAGGCGTATGACCCAGCAGCACACCCAGTGTCGAACCCACGACCCCCCAATCGGCAAATACCTTGTAGGTGCCCACGGCAGCAACGATGGATGGCACGATGATGGGCGCGAGAAGCAGCGCATAGAGAACCTGGCTGCCGCGGATATTGCCGCGAACCAATGCATAGGCGGCCGTACCGCCAAGAGCGAGCGAGAGCAGCGCCGTGCCGGTGGCAATGATGATGCTGTTGGCGGAAGCGTTCATCATCGTCTCGCTGGAGAAAAAGGTTTCATACCAGCGCAGCGACCAGGACGTCGGCGGGAAACCCAGCGCGTCGTTGCCGTTGAAGGACATGACGACGACGATCACCGAGGGGAGAACGAGGAACAGCAGCAGCAGCGCACTGAACAGGTACCAGAAGAGTTGAAACGGCACGAACCGCCTGGTGCTTTGGCCGACCTTGCGGTCCCACAGCCATTTCTGCAGTCGCATCATCGGCTCGGCATTCCCGGCCGCGCGCGTCATCCGGCCAAGAACCGCTCCCAGGCTCCGGGGCTTTCTGGCGTCCTGATTGCCGCCATTGACCGATGCAAGGCCACCGCCGGAGAGCATATAGACGCCCACGGTGAAGATGAGCAGGATCATCGAGATTGCCGAAGCATAGCGAAAATCCAGGAGAGTTTCGATGAGCTTGGCGATGATGTTCGACAGCAGGATATCCTTCGGCCCGCCCAAGGCGGCCGGCGTGATATAGAAGCCCAGCGAAATAGCGAACACCAGGATACAGCCCGCCTTCACGCCAGGGAGCGTCTGGGGCAGAAAGACCTGGAAGAACGACCGCAGCGGCCCGCCACCCAGCGCCTTGGCGGCGCGCATTTGCTCCATGTTCAAGCCGTGAACAATCGCGTAGATCGGCAGGACCATCATTGGCAGCGTCAGATGCACCATTCCGACCATGGCGCCGAATGTGGTGTAAAGCAGAGGAACCGGCCGATCTACCAGGCCTAAGGTCACCAGTATGTGGTTTATCAGACCGCTATCGCTCAGCAGCAGCATCCAGGCATAGGTCCTGACAAGCAGGCTGGTCAGATAGGGAAGGATGACACACACCAGCATGAAAGTGTGTCCTCGCTTCACCATCCGACTGACAAATACGGCGAGCGGATATCCCAGCACCAGACAGATGCCGGTCACCCATGCGCTATAGACGAAGGTGCGCCAGACAACGCCGAGCATGGTGCCGTTCGACAGGAACCGCTCGTAATGCTCCGTGGAAGCATCCGGCAGGTTGAAGCTCAACCCCACAATGTTGAGCAGGGGAAAGTAAAAAAGGACAAGCATGAACAACAAGGCCGGCAAAATCATGACCTTATTGATTCCGAAAGCAAAGATGTTCATTCACTTGTCCTTAGATAATCTCGGCACAAACAGATATTCAATCTACAAAATTATTGCAGAATCCAATCCTGCCAGCGCTCGGTAATGCGCTCTCCGTTGGTCTTTCCATCGGGACCAACTTCGCTGTACCAGTCCCCATCTATCGGATAGGCCTTATCGATATTGCCGGGAGCGGTGACGAGCGTCGCCGCGAGTTCTTCGGGGAGATAGTCGAATGCGGTGCTGTTGGCCGGGGCATATCCCATGATCCTGGCGAGCGTGGCCTGATGTTCGCCGCGTGTGGCGAATTCAATGAAGCGCTGCGCATCGGCGACATTTTTAGCGCCCTTGGGGATAGCCCACATCGCAGAATAATAGCGGGCCCCATTGAAGGTGAACTCGACCGGCACTCCGGCTTTCTGCAGCGCAACAATGCGCCCGTCGAAGCTGAGCCCCATATCCACTTCGCCGGCATTGAACATCTGCTGGGCATCGCTGGCCGTGGCCCACCATTTGCGGATATGCGGCTTGATCTCATCGAGCTTGCTGAAGGCGCGGTCGACATCGAGCGGATAGACCTGGTCCAGCGGCACACCGTCGGCAACCAGCGCTTCGGGAAGCGAGGATGATCCCACATAGGGCATCATCATGGTGCGAACGCCGGGGAAGCCCTCCACATTCCAGAAATCCGCCCAGCTCTGCGGACGCTTGCCCTCAGGCAGGGTTTCCGTGTTGTAGGCCAGGACGAGCGCGCTCACTTGCGCTCCAACACCCCAATCACGCCGGAACTGGGGCGCAATACCATCCAGTTCGCGCTGGTCGTAAAGGCTGTAATCGATGGGAATCATCGTGCCCGCGGCGGCCAGTTGCGGACCGGTTAGGGTATTGGTGAGGCCGACATCCCAGTCGACGGTATTGGTTTCGACGGCCAGGCCCCAGCGCTGCGATCCGATCTCGGCTTTCACAGCATTGACCTTGATGCCCGTCTCTTCCTCGAAAGGCTTGACGAAGGCCTCGATCAGCGCATCGGCAAATGCCCCGCCGCTGACCGTTACGGTCAATTCCTGCGCCTGCACCGAGGCGATGGTCAGGCTGACCAGTGATATGGCCAGCGCAGCCTTACCCAAATGAAATGTCATTCTCGTTCTCCTCCTAGTTAAAATGGTGACTGCCGTTGCGCGCCGGTTTCTTCGAACCGATCCCGCCTTATGCAGGCAATGGCGATATCAGGCCTCAATGATCCTCAGATCATGCGCGTGAATGGAGAGGGCCACCTGATCGCCAGACGCCAGTGTTTGCGTCCTGGCCGAGCACGGGGCCGTCATGATGAGTTGCAGATCCCCTGCGCGCAGCCAGTAGCGGTGCGCATTTCCCAGGAAAACGACTCGCTCCACCACTGCCGGCATCGACTTCACGGAGTCTCCTGCCGCCACGCCGCCATCCGGACGCGTCAGGGCGCATTCGATGCCCTCGGGCCGCACCATGGCGACCACTTGCTCTCCCTTGGCATGCTTCTTTCTGCTCGAGGCCAGAAGGCTGTGCCCGGCGGTCGTGGTGAACCGAACAAAATCCCCATCATGGCTGTCCACGACGCCCTCGATGAAATTTGCTTCGCCAAGAAAGCCGGCGACAAATTTGTTGGCCGGCTCCTTGTACAGGGCCGACGGCGAACCGAGCTGGACCAGTTGCCCCTTGTTCAGCACCGCGATACGATCGGACATCGTAACGGCCTCGGCCTGATCATGCGTCACAAAGACGATGGTCGCGCTCAGGCGCTCGTGCAGCTCTTTCAGTTCAAACTGCATCTCTTCGCGCAGATTGCGATCGAGAGCGCTCAGGGACTCGTCCATCAGGAGCAGGGGCGGATTGAAGACAATGGCGCGGGCCAGCGCAACGCGCTGTTGTTGCCCACCGCTCAACTGGCTCGGATAACGCTCGGCATATGCCTCCATCCGCACGCGCTCGAGCGCCCGCACAATCAGCTGCTCCCGCTCGGCTCCGCGAATGCCCCTCGCCGCGAGCGGATAGGCCAGATTGTCATGCACATTCATATGGGGGAACAGGGCGTAGCTTTGAAACACGATGCCCTGATTGCGTCGGTTCGGCGGCACGTGGGTCTGCACCTTCCCGCCGATCTTGATTGCGCCGGACGTCGGCTGATCAAAGCCTGCCAGCAACGTCAGCAGCGTCGACTTTCCCGACCCGCTCGGCCCCAGAAGCGTCAAAAACTCCCCGGGCTCGATTGCCAGATCGATATTGTCCAGCGCCTTGACCGACCCGAACGACTTGGTCACACCGGCGAATTCGGCGGATACACTATGGCTTGTTTCCCGCGAGACCGACCGCGTGCCGGAAGCGGCATTTCGCATGTCGGCCGTCTGAATTGCGCTAGCATTCATAGATGTGCCCTATTCTGAAGTTTGGGGTCCGACTGGCGCATGCGGCGCAGATCGCGGGTTTCGCAAGTCCTACCAGACGTCGTTCGATCCAGTATCCACATTGCATACTTACAGTCAAGTTAAACTGCGCCTTGCTCGGAAGCAAAGCCCTTAGTGGCGCGGCAGCAAGGCGAAAAGCCAGGCTGCGACCAGGGTGCAGACCGCCATGCCGGCAAAGATCACCCCATAGCTGACACCCATGTCCACCAAGGCACCATAGACCAGGGGACTGGCGATCGCGGTGATGGTCACCAGGACCTGCGAGACGCCGGCAATCTTGCCGAAGGCCTTGCGGCCAAACAGCTCTCCCGTCAGTGCGCTCGACACCGCCGTGCGACTGCCCCAGCTGAACCCGAAAACAATCGCAAAGACGGCCGCCGCGGCGAGTCCCGAACTGGCCGACAGGAGCATCATGCCCAGTCCTGCCCCGGCCGCGCCCAACGCCAGGAACCGCCCCTTGGGCATCATATCTCCCACTATGCCGCCAAGGAGTCGGCCAGCCAGGTTGAAGACATTCACCAGCGCAATGATCAAACCGGCCATCACCCGGCTATCGATACCTTCGACATAAGGAAAGAAGTGGACCATCAAAGCGAACTGGTGCACCCCGGAAAACGACATTGCCAAGGTCAATATCCAGAAGTTGCGGCCCCGCATCGCTTCGGACAGGCTGAGCCCACCGACATGCCCGCCTTTCTCGCCTGTTGATGGGTCAGCGCCGAGTGGCCGCAATCCCATCTCCTCCGGCATGCTCCTGACCATCAGCATCAGCGGCAGGCCCACCAGCACGATCATGATGCCGGTGCCCATTGCCGTTGCGCGCCAGCCGAATTGCGCCTGCGTCCAGACCATGAAAGGCAACAGGATAAAGCCGGAAACGGCAAAGCCGGCCACGGCGCAGCCCATTGCGGTCGCCCGCCGGGTCACGAACCAGGCGTTGATCAACTGGGCGACAACCAGCAGGCCGAGCAGGCTATTGGCCACCCCCATCAAGAGGCAGGCGACATAGAATTCGACGAGGCCAGAGGTCAGCGAAAGGACGGTAAAGGCGATGAAGTAAAGCAGCGTACCGGCGGCCATCATGATCCGGGCGCCAAAGCGGTCCACCAGAATGCCGGAGATAGGTCCTAGCAAGGTGTCCGAGGTCTGAAGCGAACGACCGAGCGCCGTTTCGCCCAGGCTCCAGCCGAATTCGGCGCGCAATGGCGTGGTATAGGTGGCAAGCCCCTGCATCGAAAGCGATGAGATCATCTGCGCGCTGAAGCCCGCCGCAACGATCACCCAGCCATAAAAAGGCATCCGGCGGCGAGGCGATGCTTCTTGTGATATCACGCTCATCTACGCTTCTCGCTTGACGTTTTTTCCGCATCCACTAAGGATACTGTAACACTCGAGCCTGCGCAGTGCAACGGCTCACCACCGACCCACAAAGGTAAGCCAATGACTCAATTCGTTGACCGGAATGTCGTTATCACGGGTGGCGCAGGAGGGGTCGGTGAAGCCTGCGCGGCGGCATTTGCAGCGGCGGGAGCGAATGTGACCATCCTCGATTGGTCGCAGGCCTCGCTTGGGGCGGCGATGGACCGGCTGGCCGACAAAGGAAAAGTCGCAGCCATGACGGTCGATGTCACCGATCGCGAGGCTGTGGCTGCAGCGTTCGACAAGATCGCCGAACAGGGCGGCACTGATGTGCTGGTCACTTCCGCGGCCATAGTCAAGACCGGACTTATCCTTGATTTCGATCCGGCCGACTGGGAGCGGATCCTGACCGTCAACCTGACGGGCACCTTCAATTGCTGCCAGTTTGCAGGACGACAAATGGTCGCCAAGGGCAAGGGGCGGATCATCACGGTAAGCTCGGTCAATGGCCAGATCGCCAATACCGGGCGCGGAGCCTATTCCTGCACCAAGGGGGGCGTCGACATGCTCACGCGCCTGCTTGCGGCCGAACTGGGTGACAAGGGCATAACGGCGAATGCAGTGGCCCCTACCCCGGTCAACACACCGATGGTTCTTCAGGTGCATGGCCCGAAAGACCGGGCAATCTGGGAAGCCCAGATTCCCGCCCAGCGCTATGCCGAGCCGGAAGAGGTTGCCGCGACCATCCAGTTCCTCGCCTCGGACGAGGCCGCCTATATCAACGGCCACATCCTCAATGTGGATGGCGGCTTCATGGCTTCAGGCGTCCTGCTGCGATAGGCACCCCGAGCCCCGCCACTACGGCACTGCAGCGAGATCTGGCTCCCAACTGTCCAGCGACAGATCGGTTATCGCCGACAATGCCTCTGACTGGCTGAACAGGATCGTGACGACCCTGTTCTTGGTCAGCAGGTAGTGATCAACCGCGAGCTTGTCTGCAGCCGACACGTCGTGATTTTCAAGCGCCTGGTAGATTTCGGCGTGCTGTCTGACGGTTTCGGCGAGATGGTCATGTAGGCTGCGGTCGAGAGCGCCATCTTCATACTCTATAGTGTCCGAGAAGCAGGCGCGGGACAGCCGGATGGTGCCAACCAGGGCGCTTTCATAAAATGCGGAAACATATTTGTTTCCAGAGGCTTCAGAAATCGCCTTATGGAACGAGTGGTTGGCTTCCGAGCGGACCACGCCATTACCGCTGACGACGGAATCCTCGAACACCTTCATATATTTGGCGATTTCCTTGAGATTCCGCTTGGTGCGATTCTCGGCCGCCAGCCGATGGATAAGGCGGCTCGAAATCAACAAGGCGTCATAGAGTTTCGGAACATCATCGAAATCCAGCGGAGCAACCTTGGCCTTGCGACCCTGGCGCACGACCAGTCCATCCGCGACCAGTTGAATGATTGCCTCACGCACGGGCGTGCGGGAAACGTTGAGACGATTGGCAACTTCGACTTCATCCAGGATGATCCCAGGACGAAGCTCGAGCTTCAGGATCGAATCCCTCAGTATTTGCGTAACCCGTGACCCGTCGCGTTCAGACATTGCATCCATTCTTCTGGAAGAACTCACCACTGTGATCCTAATCGTAACACCCGCGCGTTGTCACATATGTCACGAAATTAGGGAAGTTTGGGGATCCATCGTCGGGATCTCGGCAGAAATCCAGCGCACGAAATCGGAAGCCGCCCTGGACAGCCGCCGTTGCTGATTGGGCACGATATGCAGCGCGAGCGGGGAAATATCGCCCGGCCCGAACGGAGCCACGAGACGACCTGACGCCAGATAGCCTGCCGCATAGCTGGAGATCGTCGCCACGATGCCGCCCGCGCTGGCTACTGCCTCAAGCGCTGTGGCGACATTGTCGGTCTTGAGCGGCGGCTGCGCCGGCGCAACGGCAATGCCCTGGCTTTCCGCCCATCGGTCAAGAAAATCCATGGTGCCCTGCACATAGACGAGACGATTGGCATTGAACCATTGGGCATCCGGCGTGGTGCCGGCGCTTCGGGCGGTTTCAGGATCGCAAAGCAGCATCAGGCGCTCCTGCCCCAGCCGTTGCGCGCCGGCAACCGATTGGGCGCGGTCGAGAATGAGAATACTCAGATCGGCCAGTTCCACATTGGGATCGGTCCAGATCGTGCTGTTGAGGCGCAATTCCACCTGCGGGTGAGCGCTGCAGAACCGGCCGATATTACCCGACAGCCACAGCATCACGAAACTGACCGGGGCCGAGACCGTCACGCTGGTCGCCGCGCGCGTCCCAAGCAGCCCCCTGGTGGCGACTTCCGCCCGGTCCAGCGCGTCCGTGATGCCGGGCAGAAAGGCGGCGCCCACCTCGGTGAGCTCCAGCCCGTTGCTGCGCCGGTGAAAGAGGGGCCTGGCAAAGAACTGTTCCAGTGCCCGCACCCGCTGGCTGATCGCCGCCTGCGTACAGTTCAGCTCTTCGGCGGCCATCGTAAAGCTGAGATGCCGCGCCGCCGCTTCAAAGGCCTCCAGATAATTCAGGTGGGGGAGCTGGCGCATCAGACCTCAGTGTGATTTTGGAGACATTACTAAAACAGGGTCATTGGGTAAAGATTGATTGCTTGTACCAGGCTCTCCGATAGCGCTCATTTAAGCCAAGAAAATCGAGCAAATATCGAAGGTTGCCATGCCCCTGACCCTCCTGAAATACGGCCTCCGTGGGCGGCATGCTTCATTCCGCGACATTCCCGCGACTCCCGATCTCAAGCCCAGCTACGATGTTGTCATCGTTGGTGGCGGCGGACACGGTCTGGCCGCCGCCTTCTATCTCAGCACCGTGCATGGCATCACCAATATCGCCGTGCTCGAGAAGGGATATCTGGCGGGCGGCAATACCGCGCGGAACACCACCACCATCCGGTCGAACTACCTCACCACCGAGTCCATCCGCTTCTACAAGGAAGGGGTGAGCCTGTTTGAGACCATGTCGGAGGACCTTGGCTTCAACGTCATGTTCTCCCAGCGCGGGCAGCTCACCCTGGCGCATTCCGAGGCGACCATGCGCAGCTTCCACCTGCGCGCCGAAATGGGCAAGCATATGGGCGTCCGTACCGAGGTTGTCGATGTAAAGACGGTGCGCGCGATGTGCCCGCATCTGAACCTCGACGAAGGCGGAATGCATGAAGTCATGGGTGGCCTCTGGCACGCCGATGGCGGCACGGCCCGGCACGATGCCGTCGCCTGGGGCTATGCCAAGCGCGCCGCCGAACGCGGGGTCGAAATCCATCAGCGAACGACAGTCACCGGATTCAGGAAAGATGGCGACCGGGTTACCCACGTGGTGACCGATCGCGGCGAGATCGCCGCGGGCCAGGTGCTGCAGGCGGTGGGTGGCCTTAATGGCCAGGTGGCGGAGATGGCGGGGTTCAAGCTGCCCATCCGCTGCTTCCCGCTGCAGGCAATGGTCACCCAACCGCTCAAGCCCTTCCTCGATATCCTGCTCTCATCGGCGAACATGCATACCTACCTAGTGCAGTCCTCGCGCGGAGAGATCGTCATCGGCGGGGGCTCCGACCCCTACCAGCTCGCTTCGACCCGCTCGACGCTTGATCAGAAGGAGCACCTTGCCGAGGGCGTGCTGCACCTCTTCCCCTTCCTGCATAAGGTCAAGCTGCTGCGCCAATGGGCCGGCATTACCGACATGACGCCCGACTACAGCCCCATCATGGGCGCCTCGCCAATGCGCAACTACTGGCTCGATTGTGGCTGGGGCACCTGGGGCTTCAAGGCAACGCCGGTCGCGGGCAAACGCATGGCCGAAACCATCGCCACCGGGCGCGTGCCAGACATCCTGCTACCGTTCGACATGCGGCGGTTCGACAATTTCGCCCTGCTGAACGAAATGGGCGCCACGGCGGCGAGCCACTAAGGAGGGACGGATGAAACTTCTGACCTGCCCGGTCAACGGGCCCCGCAACATCATAGAATTCCAGTATCTGGGCCCCGTGCGCGCGGCAAATCCCGAGCTGCCCGACCAACTGACGGAAGCACTGTTTTATGTCGAGAACCCGCTCGGCATGCTGACGGAATGGTGGCGCCACACGCCCTCCAACACGATCTTCATCGCCGAACGGCACACCGTCACTGACCAGATCGTCGCAACCTACCTTCCCAATCGAAAGCCCGCCTGAAATGAGCGAACGTCTGACTGCCCCCTGGGGAACGCGCATAGACCGGTCGCACAAAATTCAATTTTCTTTCGACCGCCAGTCCGTGCACGGCTTTGCCGGCGACACCATCGCCTCGGCCATGGCCGGCGAGGATCGCTGGATTCTGTCGCGTTCATTCAAGTATCACCGCCCGCGCGGCATCCTGACCATGGCGGGCCAGGATGCCAATACGCTCGTGCAATTGCCGGACGAGCCGAATGTTCGCGCCGATCTTCGGCCCATCGCCGAGGGTATCGAGGTCATTGCCCAGAACGTTACCGGCACCGCCGACAATGACCACAAGGCGGTTCTGGACAAGCTCGGTCGCTTCCTGCCGGTGGGCTTCTACTATCGCAGCTTCTTTCGGCCCTACAGGAGTTCCTGGCTGAAGCTCTGGGAGCCGATTATCCGAAAGGCGTCGGGCCTCGGCAAGGTCGACCTGCACGCAGTCAAAGGTGACTATACGAGGGAAAACCTGCACACCGACGTGCTCGTCGTGGGTGCGGGACCGGCAGGACTGTCGGCCGCCATCAAGGCCGCTGAAGCCGGCGCCGATGTCCTCCTCGTCGATCCCAACCCCGAGCTCGGCGGGTCGCTCACCTATGCGCGCTTCGCGCCCGATCGCGAGGAAGCGGACGAGGCGCTGGCCGCCTTGCGGGAAAAGGCTGCGCAGCTGAAAAACCTGCGCATCTTCACCGATGCTACCTGCAATGGCTGGTTTGCCGACAATTGGCTGCCGGTACTCCATGGCAATTGCCTCTATCGAGTTCGCGCCAACCAGGTAGTCATCGCTGCCGGATCCCATGGCCAGCCGCTCATTTTCCGGAACAATGACCTGCCCGGCATCATGCTGGCATCGGCGGCACAGCGGCTGATGCGTCACTATGCCGTGGCTCCGGGTAAGCAGGCCATTGTCTTCGCCGGCAATCGCGACGGCTATCTCGCCGCACTCGACCTTATCGATGCGGGCGTGCAACTGGCGGCGGTTCTCGATCCTTCCGGCGTGCCGTCCTGTGCGGCTTCGGCCCAGCGGCTTGCCGATCATGGCGTGCGTATTGTGACGAACTGCAAAGTCATCGAGACCCTGGGCACGGCAGGCAACCGTCATGTCCGCGCCGTTCGCTTCGAGGCTCCCGGAACCGGCACGCAGATCCTCCCCTGCGATGCCTTCGTGATCGCGGCAGGCTATACGCCGTCCTACCAACTGCCCCTCCAGGCCGGTGCAAAACTGGGTTACGACGAGGAGGGCAGTCAGTTCGTGCTGAGCAACGTACCCGAGACCATGCATCTGGCGGGGTCGGCAGCGGGCTATTTCGAACTACGCGCCGTATTGCGCAGTGGTGAGATTGCCGGTGCCCGTGCTGCAGCTGGCGCGGGATACACGATCAGCGAACCCGAGGCCATTGCCGATGCCTTTGCTCGCGGCATGAACCCGTTCTGGGACATAGGATCTCATCCTCGGGGTCGCGATTTCGTCGATTTCGACGAGGACCTGCAGGTCAAGGACATCAAGAATGCGATAGCCGATGGCTATAGCGAGCTGGAACTCGTCAAGCGCTATTCGACCGTGGGCATGGGTCC
Organism: Devosia ginsengisoli; assembly: GCF_007859655.1. NCBI lineage: Bacteria > Pseudomonadati > Pseudomonadota > Alphaproteobacteria > Hyphomicrobiales > Devosiaceae > Devosia > Devosia ginsengisoli. The sequence continues at coordinate 4,025,738 of NZ_CP042304.1, read as the reverse complement.
CTCGCAGGGGCGGCATTCCGCGCTGGCCACAGCCAGGATCGTAGCGGACATGACCAGCCGCAAGGTCGCCGATGTGGGCATTACCACTTCGCGCCCACCCTTCGGCCCGGAAAAGCTGGGTTTGCTCGCTGGGCCCCAGCACACGCCATATCGGCACACCCCGATGCATGCCGAGCATGTCGCCGACCGGGCAAAGCTGACACCCACCGGCAATTGGTGGCGGCCGCTCTACTATCAGGGCAAGGGCTCCATCGCCGAAACCATCGCGCGTGAGGTAAACCTGGTGCGTAATGGTGTCGGCATGCTGGATGTTTCGACCCTGGGCAAGCTGGCCATCCGGGGGCCCGATGCCGCCATCTTCCTCGACCGCATCTATACCATGGCTCACGCCAAGCAGCCGGTGGGGCGCGTGCGCTACTGCCTGATGCTGAACGATATGGGTTCGATCATCGATGACGGAGTCGCCTACCGGGTATCGGAAACCGAATTCTACGTGACCGCGACTACAGGCGCCGTGGCGCGCGTGTTCAGCCAGATGCTGTTTCTCAATGCGCAATGGGGCATGCGGGTCGACATCCAGAACGTCACCTCGGCCTTTGCCGCGATCAACGTGACCGGCCCGCGCGCCCGTCACGTGCTCGAAGCGCTGGGTGGCGATATCGATCTTTCGGCCGAGGCCTTCCCCTATCTGCATGGCCGCGTCGGAATGATCGGCGGATACCCCGCCCATGTCATGCGCATCGGCTTCACGGGCGAACTGAGCTATGAACTGCATGTCCCGCAATCCTATGGGCTGGCGCTCTGGCGGCGGCTGAAGGAGGTGGGAGATGTCCATGGTCTGGAACCCTACGGCCTCGAGGCCTCGCGCATCCTGCGCCTAGAAAAGGGCCACATCATCATCGGCCAGGACACCGACGCGATTTCAAGTCCGGCGGAACTGGGCATGGAATGGGCCTTGTCCAGAACCAAGGAAAGGTTTCTGGGCAAGACGGCCGTCGAGGCGCGCAACAATCTCGGCCTGAAGCGCAAGCTATGCGGTTTCGAATTACCCAAGGACCATGGCATTCGCCTGGCCGAATCCTGCCTGATCCTGCACGACGGACAGCCCTCAGGCTTCGTGACGTCGACCGCTTATTCCCCAACGCTGGGCAAGTGGATCGGCCTGGCCTATGCGCATCCTGAACAGGCTGCGCCCGGTGGAACAATGCTGCTGCGCGGTCTCTGCGGCACCGAGGTGAATGCCCGGGTTATCGCCGCGCCTTTCTACGATCCCGAGAACAAGCGGCAGGAGATTTGAGATGGCTCTTGGCTCAAACCAGATGTCGGCGACAAACGTTGCACGCCGCACGACGCCGCTTGCCGGTCTGCTGCCGGCGCATAAAGCGCCCGGCACCGCAGGAAACATCGTACTCGACTGCACGAGCGGCGAACGGTTCGGCTTGCGGGGTCTCGGTGCCGCCGAATGGCTGTCGGCCCAAGGCGTCGCCTTGCCCGAAAAGGTGAACACGGTGCTGACCCTGCCCGACGGAACGAGCGTTCTCCGGCTTGGCCAGCAAGACATGTTGCTCACCGCCCCGGCCGGTGGCAACGGAAGCCGTGTGCGGGAACTGCGTGCTGCCTGGCGCGCCAGCGATATGGTCGCGAAAGGCTATGACGCCTATCGCGATGAGGGATGGGCCTGGTTCATCGTCTCCGGCAAGGACGCCGCTCTGTTGATGGCCCGCCTGTCCATGGCTGATTTCCGGGCACAGGCCCTGAAGGTGGGTCAGGTCGCGCAAACCCGTGCCCTGCATCAGGACGCCGTTATTGCCCGGCTCGACCGGTTTGGAGCGCTCTCATACGACATCTTCGTCGATATTGCGTCCAGCCAGTTCGTGCTGGACGTGTTGCTGGCAACAACAGCGGAGATCGATGCCGACTTCCGGCTGGAAGAATTGCGGGCCTCGGACGAATGACCGCGACCACCATCGATGGCAAGGCCTTCGCCGCCACCCTGCGCGCGCAGGTGACGACCCACGTGGCCGTGTTGAAGGCCGATCACGATATAGTGCCGGGGCTGGCCGTCGTCCTGGTCGGCGAAGACCCCGCATCGGAGGTCTATGTGCGCAACAAGGCAAAGCAGGCCGGCGAGTGCGGCATACGCAGCTTTGAAACGCGGCTCGATGCGGCCACCTCCCAAGCGGAACTGCTGGCGGTCGTACAACGGCTGAACGCCGATCCCGCGGTGCATGGAATACTCGTGCAATTACCGCTGCCGGCGCATATCGACGCCAATGCGGTGCTGGGGGCGATTGATCCGACAAAGGATGTCGACGGCTTCCACATTTCCAATGTCGGGCAGCTAAGCGTTGGTCAGAAATCCATGGTGCCCTGCACGCCCCTGGGCTGCCTGCTGCTGCTGCGGCAGTTTCACAAGGGCGGGCTGGCGGGTTCGCATGCGGTCATCGTCGGGCGCTCCAACATCGTGGGTAAACCCATGGCGCAGTTGTTGCTGCGCGAGCACTGCACGGTGACGATCGCGCATAGCCGCACCAGGGACCTCCCCAGCATCATTGGTGGCGCCGACATACTGGTCGCTGCTATCGGCAGGCAGGAAATGGTCCGAGGCGACTGGATCAAACCCGGCGCCACGGTCATCGATGTCGGCATCAACCGCGTTACCCGCGACGGCAGGACACGACTGGTGGGTGATGTGAACTTTGCCGAAGCGGCAGAAGTTGCCGGCGCCATAACGCCAGTCCCGGGCGGCGTGGGTCCAATGACTATCGCCTGCTTGCTGCTCAATACGGTCACGGCCTGCTGCCGTGCGCATCACCTGCCCGAACCGGCAGGTCTGGCGGAGCTTGGTCTCTAGCCGCTCGAATGGGCGCAAAACTCCTGCAAGGAATGAAATGACAAAGTATGTTTTCACGGTCACATGCCCGTCGACCCGGGGCATTGTCGCAGCCATCACCACCTATCTGGCCGAGGCCGGCTGCAACATCATCGACAGCTCCCAGTTCGATGATTTCGAATCCGGCAGATTCTTCATGCGGATCAGCTTCAAGCCCGAGCTCGAGACGGACCTCTCCACGCTGACCAGCAATTTCACCGGCATCGCCGAACGCTTCGACATGACCTATGCCTTCTCCGACTCGGCAGAACGGATGAAGGCGGTCATCATGGTGTCGCGCTTCGGCCACTGCCTCAACGACCTGCTCTACCGCTGGAGAATCGGCGCGCTGCCCATCGACATCGTCGCGGTCATCTCCAATCACCTCGATTACCAGAAGGTGGTCGTGAACCATGACATCCCCTTCCATTACATCAACGTGACGAAGGCCAACAAGGCGGAGGCCGAAGCGGCGCAGATGCGCATTGTCGAAGAGACCGGCGCGGAACTCATCGTTCTGGCCCGCTATATGCAGGTGCTGTCCGATACCATGTGCAAGAAGATGTCGGGGCGGATCATCAATATCCACCACTCCTTCCTGCCGAGCTTCAAGGGCGCCAATCCCTACAAGCAGGCCCATGAACGCGGCGTCAAACTGATCGGAGCGACCTCGCATTACGTCACCTCAGATCTTGATGAGGGGCCAATCATCGAGCAGGACATTGTTCAGGTCACCCACGCGCAAAGCCCGGGCGACTACGTTTCCCTCGGCCGGGATGTGGAGAGCCAGGTGCTGGCACGGGCCGTCCACGCCCATATCCATCGCCGGGTGTTCCTCAATGGCAACCGCACCATCGTCTTCCCGGCCTCTCCCGGATCTTATGCATCGGAGCGGATGGGCTAGGCTGACCCGCGGCCATTCACTGATGTTGTTCGAAAAACCGCCGAAGCAGCGAGTTTTCGGCGGCTTTTCCGCGCCGGCGCAGCGCCGCGCGACCAAATAAAACGGCCTCCCGCCAGAAACGGGAGGCCGGGATTCCGAGAGCCCTCTATCGTGGCCGGGCAGCCGTATCAGACCTGATCGGCGCGGAGAAGCGTATCGGAAACGAGATTTCCCCGCACCAGATCCGCCACGAATTCGCCGATGAGCGGTGCAAGGCTGGCCCCGTGGCTGGCGCTTGGCGAAACAATGGTGAAGCCCTCGTCACGCTCCAATACCAGCGTGCCACCCGGCGTATTGGCAGCCATGCAATGGCCCTCTGCATAGGCTTCGGTGCCAAGGCCGGGGAATTGGCGTTCGACATATTCAGCCATGTGATCGCGATCGTGGCCGTCGACAAAGACGTCCTGTCGCACAGCGGAGCCAATCGCCCTGCCACTGTTGAACTGGTAGATTTTCTGACCGGCATAACCGGCGTCGCGGCGGCCCGGAAGGCTGTGAATTTCCCGCCCAATGGCTTTGTGAATGACCGATGGCCAGAGGCTTTCGTCCCATCCGATCGGCTTCTGGTAGGGAAAGTGGAACACATGCTGCTGAAGCACTTCGATGGACTCGATGGCAGCATGCAGGCTGCGCGGTACGGGCGCAATGCGCAGCAATTCGGATAGCCGTCCGCCCGTGGCGACGATCACTTCGCTGCCTTCCGCCACTCGGCCGTCCTCGGCGCTCACCCGGTAGCCGGTCCGCGTCCGCTCCACGCTCGACACCGTGAACTCGGTCACGAGCTGGGCGCCAAGGCCTTGCGCCAACCCGATCATGTTCCACACGCCAACTTCCGTATCCACAACCGCAGCGCCCGGATGCCAGAGGGCGTCGGTATCGAAACGGATGGTCGGCCATCTCTGGCTGGCAGCGGCGGCTGACAATACCTCGTGCTCGATGGATTCTGCTTCGAGCGCCCGGGCAAGTGCCGGAATATCGCATGCCGCACCAAAGTCCAGGGCGCCATTGGCATGCATGATCTTGTTGCCGGATTCGATTTCGAGTTCTTCCCACCCGGCCCGCGCGCGCTTGGCCAGGCCGGTAAAACGGCCTTCATGATGTGTGTAGCGGAAAATTCGCGAAGAACCATGCGAGCTGCCCTGCACGGATGCCGGCAGGTCCTGTTCCAGAATAGCGACTTCCGCCCCGGTCTGCGCTAACCGCCAGGCAATGGCAGCGCCCGAAAGGCCCGCTCCGATGACCAGATATTTTGCGACGATCATGACTATTGGCTCCTTCGCCCCATGGCTGTGAGACCACCGGCAAGTTGAATAGGGGTTGCGGCCGATGTGCCGTTCTCAGGGCTCGATGGTGAGCGAAGCGAGCGCTTCGCGCAGGATCGGAGAATTTACCGAGAAGTATTTGCGGGGATCGACGCTCGACATCGTCTTGGCCTGATAGGACTTGTGATAGATGTTCTCGATCCTGGCCCAGCGACGCGTCATATAATTGCGCAGCGCATTCGGCAGGTCGGCATGGCGGGTCAGGGCATCGGTCAATACCGCTGCATCTTCGATTGCCATGCTGGCACCGCCTCCCAGGTTAGGCGGCGCGGCATGCACCGCATCGCCAACCAGCACCACGCGATCACTGAACCATGGAGGCTGTACCAACAGCCAGTGCACGCGGCGGAATTCCATCACCACTTCACCCGTTTCCACGAGTTGCTGGACATATCTGGCCTCGGGCACATCGAAATGTGTCAGCAATTCGCATGCCCGCTCCTTTTCCGCCTCGGGCGTAGGGGGGACGTTCGAGCAGAATATCGCTGAGCGAGATGGCGCAACGGTCGCGCCCGCTGGGATAGAGCTGGAAGGACCTGAACCCCTCGCCCGACCAGAGGCTGGGATTTTTTACGGCTATATCCTTGTTGGGCACGGTAGCCTGCCAGGTGCCGTTCGCAGCGCGCCGCGGCGCCTGCTGGATGTCGAGCACGTCGCGCCGGACCGTAGAAAATACGCCGTCGGCACCCACGAGCAGGTCGTATTTGCCGCTGGTGCCGTCGGTGAAGGTGACTTCGACGCCGTCCTGCGTTTCCCGAACGGTTTCGAAGGTCACATGGTGCTTGATATGCGCGCCACGCGCACGGGCGTTCCGGTCCAGCATAGCAGCCAAATCCGGCCGGCTGATCATCACCTGGCCTGGCTGACCCGGCGCAATGGGAATCTCGGCATAATCGACGACCTTGGTCAGATTGCCCCTGGCATCAAAATTTTCCAACTTCTCGGAGATAGCGCCGGACGCCAGCAATTCATCCTTGAGCCCGAGCTGTTCCAACGCCCTGATCGAGAAGCTCCAGAGGCCGATAGCCGATCCGGAGGTCCTGGGATTCCGCTCGGCCACTTCGACATGCACTCCAGCGGCCGTCAGGCCGTTGGCCAGGGCCAGCCCACTGACCCCGCCGCCAACGATCAATACCCTGGAAACCGCGCCGACGGACCCTGACGGTTCAACTGCTGACAATTCGACCTCCTACCCGAATAGTGATCGCATTCTCTTTGACGAGATTGCATATCCACATCGCCTTGAGACCGCGAACAGGTTACGTCCCTGACAACGGCGCAGCAGGCGATACGCCCTCGGGCCGACAGCTTAACCAACCATGCTCTATCGCTGCCTCAAAGGCATGCGATATTCAGTATCCATTTTGCATACCAAGTCAACCGGAAATCCGAATAATCGGACCGCCCTCGCAGGGCGCGGCGCTGCAGCGGACGGCTTTGTTGCCAGAATCGCCCTATGGCGCCACGGCCTTCCATGATCACCAAATACTGGTGCTAACGCCGTTCACTCTTAGTAAGCGCTGCAGTTGCGGCTCCGTTGCCGGCTGGTTGCTCAGGCGGAAGCTCCGTGCTGTATCCGGCCTGCCGCCGTCTGGTCGGCGAAGTGGCACGCGGCTGATTGCCCCGGCGTGAGTTCAAGCAGCGGGGGCAGTACTGTCGTGCAGATTTCGGGCTGACCCAGCGTCTTGTGAAGCGGGCAGCGGCTCCGGAAGGCACAGCCGGAGGGGAGCCGGCCGGAACTGGGCATCTCGCCGGTCAGGATCTCGCGGCGACGGTGAACTTCCACCGAGGGATCGGGCACCGGAACTGCGGAGAGCAGTGCCCGCGTGTAGGGATGCGCCGGTGCAGCATAGAGACGGTCGCGATCGGCGAGTTCCACCACGCGGCCGAGATACATGACCGCCACACGGTCGGAGATGTGCCGCACCACTGCCAGGTCATGCGCAATGAACAGCATCGAGAGATTGAGCTGGGCGCGCAGCTTGGCCAGCAGATTGATGATCTGCGCCTGGATCGACACATCGAGGGCGGATACCGGTTCGTCGGCGATGATCAGCTCCGGCTCGAGGATGAGCGCGCGGGCAATGGCGATGCGCTGCGCCTGTCCGCCGGAGAATTCATGTGGGTAGCGGCTGCTTACCGCTGGATCGAGACCGACCAGATGCAGCATCTCGGCCACTTTGGTTTTTCGCGAAGCGCGGGTGCCGACGCCGAAGATAACCAAGGGCTCTTCGAGCAGGGCGCCCACCGTCATGCGCGGATCGAGCGACGAGCGCGGATCCTGGAACACCATCTGCATTCGCCGTCGCAGCGCCTTGAGCCGGCTGCCGCGCGCCGATACCAGTTCCTCGCCGTCGAAGCGCACTTCGCCCGAACTGGCCCGGTTGATCTGGAGAATGGCGCGGCTGGCGGTTGATTTGCCCGAGCCGCTTTCGCCGACAAGCCCCAGCGTTTCACCGCGGCGCAATGTCAGACTGACATCGTTCACCGCGGCGATCTGACCGAAGTGCACGGTGAGATTGCGGATATCGAGGATGGGATCGGTCATGGCTTGCCATCCTGAACATGAGCGGCCGCGGCACTGATCTCGGCCATTGCGACGGGATCGCCGAGGTCTTTCGTCCAGTCGGTGTCGCGCAGCCAGCCCTGGTCCGGATCAAGCCCCCAGCAACGGGCAAGGTGGCCCTCGACGCCATCCGGCGTCGGCGCCAAGGGTGGTTCCGCCTGGCCACAAATGGCACGGCGATAGGCGCACCGTGGGCGGAAACGGCAGCCACCATTGAGACGGGCCACGTCGGGCGGCAGGCCCTCGATCGGCACCAGCGGCTCATCGACGGGCCGCTCCAGTGACGGAATCGAGCGCAGCAAGCCCCAGGTGTAGGGCATGGCGGGATGGGCGAAGAGGTCGGCCGTGGTGGCGGTTTCGACCACGGTGCCCGCATACATCACATAGACCCGCTCGGCGGCTCCGGCGACGATGCCCATGTCGTGGGTGATCATCACTACCGCCGCTCCGGCATCGGCCACCAGCGATTTCAGCAAGTCGATGATCTGCGCCTGGATCGTCACATCGAGCGCCGTGGTAATCTCGTCGGCGAGGATCACCCGCGGATTGCATGACAGGGCCATGGCAATCATCACGCGTTGCCGCATGCCGCCCGAAAACTCGTGCGGATAGGCCTTGAGCCGGGTCTCCGGCGCCGGAATACCAACGCGGCGCAGGAGGTCGATGGTGCGCTCGGCGACCTGGCGGCGGCTGCCGCCCTGGTGCCGCTTGATCGCCTCGCCGATCTGCTTGCCGATAGTCAGCACCGGATTGAGGCTCGACATCGGATCCTGGAAGATCAGCGCAACGTCGCGACCGCGAATCTTCTGCATCGCCCTGTCGTCGAGCTTGAGCAGGTCCTTGCCTTCGAGGGTGATCGAGCCGCCCTCGTAGCGGGCCGTCTGTTCCGGCAGCAGTTTCAATACCGAGCGAACGGCGACCGACTTGCCGCAACCGGATTCACCGACCAGCGCAATGATCTCGCCCTTGTCGAGGCTGAACGATAGCCCATCGACCGCCTTTACCCGTCCACGCCGGGTATCGAAGGCGACCTCCAGATCGCTTACGTCGAGCAGTGCGGAACTCACCCTTCTGCTCCATCGGCTTTTGCCTGTCGTGCGCTGTGCATAGCCATCGTGCTGGCATTGAAGGGATAGAAGCGGGACGGGGAATCATTCTCCTCGTGCATATTTGCCAGGATCGACTGCTCGATCCCCTCATGGTCGCGACCCGCTTGCGCAATCTCCTCGGCAAAGGCGGCAGCGATCACCACCACGCCGTCATCGTCACCGAGAATGACATCACCGGGGCGAACGAGTACGCCGCCACACTGCACGGGCACATTATATTCATAGGGGAGCATGCTGGTTTCGCCGATCATCGTGGCGCGCCCGCCGGCATAGACCGGCCAGCCGAGATCGATCGTGGCCTGCGCGTCGCGCACGGCACCGTCGGTGACGATGCCGGCAGCACCGCGCTGGAACAGGCGACCATAGACGATCTCGCCGCCAGTGGATGTACCGCCCTGCCCCATGGCATCCGACACGAGGATGTCGCCGGGGCCGCAGGTCTCGATGACCCGCCAACGCGGCGTGGCATTCATGCCGTCGGCGCCGGTACTGGTCGCGATTTCCGACTGCAAATCTTCACGGGAGGGCAGGTAGCGCAGGGTGACCGCGCGACCCACCAGCTTGCGGCCGGGCGCCAGCGAGGCCACGCCATTCATTGCGATCGGGCCGGCTCCATATTTGCGGCCGACGCCCCGCATGTGCAGGAGATAGAATGCGGTTGCAGCGCCAAGCCTGCCGATCATTTCCAGCACGTCGTCCGAAACGCGGGGACTGGTCTGCATCATGCGTCTCCCCCGCCGGCAGCGCGGCAATGCGTCGTTCCTCGTCCGTCGCGGGCACTTCCATCAATCCCGCACCGGGCCGACGGCCGGACCAGCCGGCGCCGGAACGACCAGGACGCGGTGCTTCGACGGCATGCGCCTTGAGAATATCGCAGTCGACCGTCATCCCGAGGCCGGGACTGTCGCCGAGCACCACATGGCCGTCCTCGATCCAGTTGTCGGCCTTGAGCATCGGCTCCTCGACCTCATCGTCATGCACTTCGAGGATCATGTGGTTGGGCAGTGCCGCCGCGACATGCGCGAACACCTTGCATTCGGAGTCCGAGCCGGCACAGGGCAGGCCATTGGCATAGGCGAGGTTGCCCACCTGCATCGCCCCGGTAAAGCCGCTCATCATGCGACCGACCTGTACAATATCGGCCGAGCCGTGCTCGATATAGGTCTGGAATTCGAGGACGTTCTTGAGATTTTCACCGGCACAGACGGGCGCCCTGATATGGCTCGATACCTTGGCGAGCCCACGATAGTCCGCCCGCTGCACAGGCTCCTCGACCCAGGTTAGGTCGAACTCCTGTTCAAGCCGGGCGATCCGGCGCACGGCCTGCTTGGCGCTCCAGTATTCGCTGGCATCGACCATCAAGGCGGGCGGTTTGCCCTTTACCGTCATCACATCGCGAACCAGGGCAAGGCGGTGGGCATCCTCCTCGATATCGAGGCCGATCTTCAGCTTTGCCGCGCGAAAACCAAGGCTGGCCATGTGGCCATAGAAGGCGGTGAGCTGTTCGTCATTAAGCGGCATGTCACCGCCGCTGGCATAGGCAAGGACGCGGTTGCTCTTCGCGCCCAGGAGACGCCACAGCGGCTCGCCATAGCTCTTGGCCTTGAGGTCCCACAGAGCGATGTCGAGGGCCGCCAGCCCCTCGTTCAGGACGCCATTGTTACCGCTCTTGAAGATGGTATTGACCATGCTCTGCCACAGGCCCGCATTCTGGCGCGGGTCCGCGCCGATCAGGACTCGCTTGAGGCGAGCGATGCCGAAGACGGAGTTGACGGAACCGATGGCGAAGCCGCGATGCTCGGTATCGGTGAGTATCTCCACCAGGGCACCGTTCTGATGGGAACGACCACCCGGGTCATGCGCGTCGCCGCGGCGGCGCTTTATGGGGTACTCGAATAGCTGGGTACGAATTTCGGTAATCTTCATGACTGGCTGCCTGGTGAGTTAGCGGCGGGATTCGCCGCGCGGATCGAGCCGGTCGCGGAGGACGTCGCCGGCGAGGTTGAGAGCGAGAACGGTGAGCAGGATGGAGAGGCCGGTAAAGGCCGCGAGCCAGGGCGCGCGCTCCATGTAGGAGAAGCCGTTGCGCATCATGGCGCCCCAGCTGGAGGTCGGCGGCTGGATGCCGAGGCCGAGGAAGGAAAGTGCCGCCTCGGTCAGGATGGCATGGCCGACCGCGATCGTAGCCATCACCGCGACCGGGCCGGTGATATGCGGCACGATATGGCGGAAGATGATGCGCAGCGGCCCTGCACCGAGCGCGCGGGTGGCGATCACGAAGTCCCGCTCGCGCACACTGAGCACCTGCGAACGGGTTATGCGCGCGAACATGGGCATGTCGGCAATAGCGATGGCGATGATGATTGTGGTGATGCCCGGACCGAGCGCTGCCATGATGCCGAGTGCGAGGAGTACCGACGGGAAGGACAGCAGCGCGTCCATCACGCGCATGATGGCTTCGTCGACGATGCCCCTGGCATAGCCGGCGACCAGACCGAGCAGGCCACCGACCAGCACTGCCACGCCAACAGCGGTGAAGCCTATGCTGAGGGCCACCCGGCTGCCGTAGATCAGCCGCGACAGCATGTCCCGGCCGGTATGGTCGGTGCCCAGCCAATGGGCCGCCGAAGGCGCCTGCAGCACGGCGCGATAGTCCTGCGCGTTTGGATCGTAGGGCGCGACCCAGGGTGCGAACAGGGCACAGACCACAAGGATTGCGAGCAGGCCGAAGCCCAGCACGGCAAGGCCGTTGAAGCGCATTCGGGGACGCGGGAACGATGAGGAGGTTGCATTAGCCACGACGGATCCTCGGGTCGATACGCGAATAGACGAGGTCGGTCAGCAGGCTGGCGACAAGCACGGTGAGCGCGAGTACCAGCATCAGCGCCTGGATCATGGTGAAGTCTCTGAAGAAGATGGAATCCACCGCAAGACGACCGAGGCCGGGAATGGAAAACACGGTTTCGACTGTTGCGGCGCCGCCGAACAGGCCGCCGATCTGGAGGCCGATCAGCGTCACCACCGGCAGCAGGGCATTGCGCAGGGCATGGCCGAAAAGCACGGTGGTGGGCGACAGCCCCTTGCTGCGTGCGGTGGTGATGTAATCCTCGTTCAGCACTTCGAGCACCGAGGAACGCACCTGCCGGATCAGGACACCGGTGAAGCCGGTGGCCAGCGCCAGAGCGGGCATGATCATGAGCTGAAGCGAGCCGATCGGGTTTGAGAAAAAGGGCAGGTAGCCCGAGGGCGGCAGCCAGCGCAGTGTCACACTGAACAACAGGATGAGCATGATACCGAACCAGAAGCCGGGCGTCGCGATAGCCGTGAGCGCGAACAGCGTTCCGACATTGTCGGGCAGGCGCCGGTAATAGACGGCTGAGATCACGCCCACCGGAATGGCGATCACCACCGAGATGATGATGGCCATGATCGCAAGCTGCACCGTGGGCAGCGCCCGCGCGAGGATACCCGGTCCGATGTCTTCGCCGGTGCGCATGGACTGGCCGAGATCGCCGGTCACCACGCCCGCCACCCAGTTCGCGTAGCGCACGGGAATCGGCTGGTCCAGGCCGAGTTCAACGCGCAGCGCCTCGTAGCGCGTGGCATCGCGTGCGCCCTCTTCACCCAGAAGAGCGGCGGCGGTGTCACCGGGCAGCACCGAGACGATGCCGAAAGCGATGATGCTGACAAGCACGACAACGACTGCCGCAGCGGCCAGACGGCGCGCTAGATAAGCTAACATTGGACAACCTGATCGATCCGCGTTCCGACGCCGCGGAGGTGGCGCGTGCCGGGCCCCGCGCAAAGGCGGGGTCCGGCGGAGATGGCGTTAGGCAAGCCGAGCGTAGCGGAGGTTGTAGCCTGAATCGACGCCGCTCAGCCCGGATGCCAGGGCCAGCATCTTGGGTGCCCTGAATGCGATGAAGTGATAGGCATCGTCGTGGAGGATGACCTGGATCTTCTTATAGATCTCCGCCCGCGCGCTCTCGTCCCCGGTCCGGGAAGCCTCCTCCCACAGCGCATCCACTTCGGGATTGGAATAGCCCGCCCAATTGGCGTCCGAGCCCGTCATGGTTTCACGCCGGAACAGCGGATCGACCAGCGCGGTATTGCCATGCGACAGGGCCTCGAAATTGCCCGTCCGCCCCGACTCCACCCATGGCGTACGGTCCATGGTCTCGATGTTGAGCGTGATGCCGACTTCGCCGAGCATGGCCTGCATGATTTCGAGCGGCTGCAGGTCCTTGGGCCGGTTGATGACCTTGACGGTGAGCGCGACGCCATCGGCATGGCCCGCCTCGGTCAGAAGCTGCCGGGCCTTTTCCGGATTGTATTCGTAGCGCGGCAGGCTTTCGTCATAGCCGGGAACGCCAGGATACCAGCCCCAGTAATAGTGGGCCTGTCCGCGGCCAAACGTCAGTGCGGCGGCCATCGACTCGCGATCGACTGCGTGCTGCAGCGCCTGCCGCAACCGGACATCGTGGGCGAAGGGCGTTTCCGCATCGGCTTTGGAGCTGATGTAGAAGCTCGGCTGGCCGGTCTCGGTGCCCGGCACGGCGTAGATCTGGATTCCAGCCGCGGCGAGGCTGTCCAGGTCCTGATCGAGGGGGTCGATGATGTGGACGTTGCCGGCACGGAGTTCCAGCGCCGCCACCGACTGGTCGGGCATCAAGCGCACCACGAACTTGTCGGCATAGGGAAGCGCCTTGCCGTCGAGACCGGATTCCCAATGGCCGGCAAAAGCCGTTAGCTCCAGACGATCGTCGACCAGCCAGTTTTCCACCATATACGGGCCACTGCCGACCGGCTTGCGCCCGAACGCGTCGTCGCCGGCCGCCTCGGCAGCCTCCCTGGACACGATGAATACGTTGGTCGCGTTACCCGGCGTCATGGTGAGGGTAAAGAGCGGCTGCGGCGTTTCGAATTCGAGATCGAGCGTGTGATCATCGACCACGGTGACGCCTGCGAGCTCGGCCACGGCGACCTTCACCGAGGATTTCTCGTGGTCACGCGCCCGCTCGAGATTCCACTTCACGACGTCGGCGGTGAGTGCCGAACCATCGTGGAATTTGACATCCGGACGGATCGTGAGACGCGCGGCCTTCTCGCCGGTTTCCTCATAGGCGGTAGCGAGCGCGAAACCCAGTTCGAACTGGTCCGTGGTACCTTCCTTCAGGCGGTAGCTGAAGAGCGAGTCGAAGACCAGCGACATGCTGCCCGAGCGGGCGCTGGCCAGATGCGGATCGAGACTGTCAGCGGCGAGAACGTCGGCTCGAACGATCGTACCGCCGCGCTGCACATCCTGCTGGGCAAGCACCGGAAGACCGGTCGCCGCGAGAATGGCCGAAGCCGCGGTACCGACGAGCAGTTGCCTGCGAGAAATTGTAATCATCTGTTCCTCCCATTGGTTGACTGTATTGATCAGACCTATTGCTAAGCCGTCAATCTTGATTATAAATCAATATTCCTGATTGAGCCTGAGGGTCGCGATGTCGGACACGCCACACGATAGTAGCCTTGGTAATTCGCTGTTGACCGCCTCGGACGTTGCCGCGCGGCTGGGGGTGAAGAAAGACACCGTCTACGCCTATGTGTCGCGCGGCCTGCTCACCAAACACGGCAGCACCGGCAATGCCGAGAGCCTCTATGACCCCGCCGAGGTCGAGGCGCTTGCGGTGCGCGGCCGCAAGGCGCCGGCGCCGCAAGCGGTCTCGCCGATATTCAAATCCTCGATTACGGCGATCGTCGGCGGCGAGCCGCATTATCGCGGCCTGCCCGCTTGCACTCTGGCTCGGCAATACTGTTTCGAAGATGTGGTCCTGCTGCTGTGGCAGGGGGATTTCAACGCTGCCGGTCGGTCGATTTTTCCGGCTGCGGTACACGAGCCGACGCTCAGCGCGATCGGCGCCCTGATGAACAGGAGCGCCCTGCCGCTTGAGCGCTTCAAGTGCCTGGTACCATTCGCCGGCGCCGAGGATCCGCTGCGTCACGACACCAGCCCCGAGCAGGTAACGCGCAAGGCGGCGCGACTGATGGTGCGCTTGCTGTCGGCGATGGACATGCTGTCGGCCCCGGTCGATACCAGTATTGCAGCGCTGCTCTGGAGCCGGACGAGTCCACGGCGTGCGACGCCCGGACTGCTCGCTGCGCTCGACGCGATCCTGGTGCTGGCGGCTGACCACGATCTCGGCGCCCCCTCCACCGCTGCCGTGCGCCTGGCCGCTGCGGTGCGCGCCGACATCTATTCGGTCATTGCAGTGGGGTTGAGCAGCGGCGGCGGCGCAGTGCAGAGCGCCTCCACCCTGTCCATCGAGCGGGACCTGTTCGGCCTCAACGAGCGGCCGGATGTGGGACAGCTGGTGGGCGACAAGCTGCGCGACGGCCGCGAAATGCAAGGCTTCGGACATCGCGCCTACCCGAATGGCGATCCACGGGCCCGCCTCATCCTTCAACTGCTGCGCGATAGCCGCGAAGCGGTCGAGGAAGTGCGCCTGCTCGATGAAATCATCGACATCCAAAGCCAGCGCGGGCGCGAGCCCCCCAATATAGGCTTCTCGATCGCCGCCCTGGTGCATTGCGCCGGGATGCAGCATGGCTCGGGCGAGTTGATTTTCAACTGCGCCCGCATCGCCGGCTGGGTGGCCCATGCAATGGAAGAGTATGACGCTTCCCAGAGCCTGCCCCGGCTCAAGTCGATCTATGTCGGCCCGCAACCTGTTCTTGAAGCGGGCTAGTGCCTGGTTCGTGCCCTTTCGCGATTTTGGAACCTCAGTCCCATGCCAAGCAACATCACCACACCCGGCATCACCGCCGCTGGCTTCAAGCCCGTGGCAATGCCACGCCTCTATGTCGCGGTGGCGCGCGAGATAGCCAATTACATCCAGAAAACACCGCTCGAACCTGGCGCAAGGTTGCCGCCGGAGCGCGACCTGACGCAGCAGTTCCAGGTGAGCCGCACTACGGTGCGCGAGGCAATGATCGCGCTTGAAACCATGGGCATTATCGAGGTTCTGGTCGGCGACGGCACCTATGTACGCGCCCGCCTGACCTCGAGCACTCTGCCCTGGGAACGCGGCGACGATCCCGGCCCCGGTCCGCATGAACAGTTCCGCATGCGCATGCTGGTCGAATGCGCCGCTGCGGAGGATGCTGCGCGGAATATCAGTGAGGAGGAACTGGGGCGGCTCAGGGAACTCGTTGCCGCCATGGATGCCGATATCGAGGGGCCGACCGCCGAGATGAACCGGCAGGCATTTCACGACGTGGTCGCGGTCGCCTCGCGCAATAGCATCTTTGTCGACACCATCCGCGACCTGTGGCGGCTGCGCGGCAGCGCGATGTGGAAGAAGATCGCCTCCCGCGTGGTCACACCCCAGCATCACGTGCTCGCCCTGGCCGACCGCAAGCAGATTCTCGCCGCACTCGAAAAGCGCGATTCTGCCGGGGCGGCAGCGGGTATGCGGCGGCTGCTGGACCGTATCAGACAGCGGTATTTCGACGACATCTCGGACTGATCTCCTCGGCACTGCCTGCGTCACGGCCTCGTTTGACCTCGTTCGCGCATTGGTATAATGGTCCAACCATTGTATATTTGCAAGTGTGGCGAAGGAGCGATGGATGGCGCAGCGGCTGAATCAGGTGGACTACGATGTCGTGGTGCTGGGCGGCGGAGCCGCCGGCGTGGCCGCGGCAGTCGCTTCGTCCCGCAACGGCGCCCGCACGCTGCTGGTGGAAGCCGGCCCGATGCTTGGCGGTGAAATGCTCAGCGGCCTGCCCATCGACGGATGCATCTCGACCCGGGGCGAATGGGTCGTTGGCGGCGTCTCGCGTGAAATCTTCGAAGAGGCACAGCGCCTGGGCGGCTATGTCGGTCACTTTTATGACTGGCGCACGATCTGGGTCGTCTGCGTCGATCCGGAAATCATGAAGATCGCCGTCATGAACGTGGTGCGGCGCGCCAATGTCGATCTGCTGCTCTATACCTTTGCCGAAGATGTCGTGGTGCAGAACGGCACCGTCACCAGCATTGTCGTGCTCAACAAGAACCAGCGCACCCTGGTCCGCGCCAAGACCTTCATCGATGCCTCAGGAGACGGCGATCTGGCGGTAATGGCCGGCGCGCAATACGAAAAGGGCGCCAAGGATGGAACGGAATTCCAGCCTGTCAGCCTGGTATTCCGCATGGCCGGCGTCGATGTCGGTCGGCTGATGAATTTCGTCGCCGAGCACCCCGAGAACGTGGCCGTCGCCGAGAACCCCTATTACGCCGATATCCCGCGCGATGAGCAGGTGCGCCGCCTCGTCGATCAGGGCTTCCCCAAAGTGTTCTTCGTCGCCAACGGTCCCCTGATCCAGGGCGCCATTGCCGATGGCCTGCTGCACGAGACAGCGCTTATCGGCATCGGACCGGTCTCAATGGCGCGGCGCGAAATCTACTGCAATACGACGCGCATCGCCAATGTGGATGCCACCCGGACCGACCAGTTGTCGAAGGCCCTGCCCGACCTGATGGACCAGGTATGGACCAGCGCTGGCTTCCTGCGTGCCGCCGTGCCGGGCTTCGAGGAGGCGGTATATTCCGGCATCGCGCCGCGCGTGGGCATTCGCGAGACCCGGCGCATCATCGGCGACGAAGTGCTGACCGCGGAGGATGTCCTGACGGCCCGCAAGCGCGATGACGGCGTTGCCAAGGGCTGCCATCACATCGACATCCATGGCTCGGGCCGCGATCAGCTGCGCCAACCGATCCCCAATGGCGGCTCATATGACATTCCGTTCGGCGCGCTGGTCGCCAAGGGCCTTGAGAATGTGATGATGGCTGGCCGCTGCTTCTCTGCCTCGCGCGAAGCACATGGATCTGCCCGCGTCATGGGCACCTGCATGGCGATGGGACAGGCGGTTGGCACGGCCGCCGCGCTGACAAGCTCTACCCAGGCCGGCAGTCTGCGCGATTTGCCCATCGGCGATCTTCGTGCGCGCCTGAAGGAGCAGGGCGCGGTGCTCGACGGGACTTACTAACGAGAGCGGGCGCGCCCCTGTCAGGACAATATCAGTCCAGCGCGCGCTCGATGGCCTCGCGCGTCACGCGCTCCAGATAGTCCATCAGCTTGCCGGCATTGGCGGCGGCGGCATCGCCGTCGCCTTCCGCGATCGAACGCAGCACCCCGCAATGAAACACCGCGGCCTCGGCGAAACTGTCCGAAGCGGTGATGAATGAATACCAGAACCGCCGTGACAGTGTGTGCACCTGTCTGACGGTCTTGATGAGCATCGAGTTCTTGGTCGCCTCGGCCTCGATCTCATGGGTAGCACGGTTGATGCCGAAATATTTGTCTCGGTCGTCGCGACTCACCGCCGCTTCCAGCTCGTCGGCCAGTTGCCGCATCTGCTGGCGCTGCTCGGGCGTGGCGCGACGCGCGGCCAGGCGTACCATCGTGTCTTCCAGTGGCCGCCGGACTTCCAGCAGCTCCAGCTGCTGACGAATGTCGATCGTGGTCACCAGCACGCCGCGACGCGGATGAATCTCAACAAAACCCTCCAGCTTCAGCCGCTGCAGCGCCTCGCGGATGGGGGTGCGACCACAGTTCAGCTGCTCACGCAGTTCGTTTTCGGAGATCATCGATCCGCCACGCAGCCGACCGGTCACGATCAGATTCTGGATAGCCGCATAGGCCGCATCGGAAATGAGTTCGGGTTCGTCCCGGTCGCTGGCGATCATACCTGTCCTCACGCTGATTTGCGTCGAACATACCGTTTGACACGCTCCGCATCAATTGGTAGGCAATAAATCAACATCTGATATGTCAGATGGATATGAGGACCTGGGAGGGGCTTGTGGCGGCTGTAGCAACCGACCATCGCGCCATGACGCGGATCGACACCGACCTTCTGGTCGTGGGCGGCGGCGCGGCCGGTGTCGCAGCGGCGGTCACCGCGGCGCGCGCCGGACTCCGGGTCACGCTGCTCGAACGCTATGGTTTCTGTGGTGGCGGCGCCGTCGCCGGCCTTTCGGGCACGGTCTGCGGCCTCTATGCGGCAAGCGACTCCGATCGCGGCCCCGAGCAGGTGGTCTTCGGCTTTGCCGAGGAATTCGTCGCGGCGCTTGCGGCGCGCGGTGGGCTCAGCGAGCCCCTGCGCTATGGCAAGACCTTTACCCGCGTGCATGACCCGCTGATGTGGCGCGAAACCGCCGACGAAATGCTGGCTGCCGCCGGCGTCACCGTCATCTACCATGCCGTCGCCGTCGAGGTTCTGCTCGAGGGCGGCGAAGCGGTGGCTGGCGTCATCGCCTGGTCCAAGCAGGGGCCGCTCGACATCCGCGCGCGCCAGACCATTGATGCATCGGGCGACGCCGATCTCGTTGCCATGGCCGGCCTGCCGAACTTTGTCGGCGACAATGGCCGCGTACAGAATCCGACCATGATCTTCCGCCTCGGCAATGTCGATGTCGAGGCTTTCACCGCCGCCTATGGCACCGATACCATCATGCCGCCCGCGATCAGCGCCATGATCGCTGACGCCAATGCGACCGGCGCCTATCGTTTGCCGCGCAGCAAAATCTGGCTGTTCACCACCACGCGCCCGGACGAGCTGCTGTGCAATTGCACCCGCATCACCGGCGCTGACGGCCGCGAACTTAATCCGCTGTTTTACCAGGATTTCAGCGAGGCCGAACTCGAAGGCCGCCGCCAGATGCGGGAATATGCCCGCTTCTTCCGCGACCGGCTTGCCGGCTGCGAAAACTCCTTCGTCAACGACACCGGCGTGCAGGTCGGCGTCCGCCAGACGCGGCAGGTCGAAGGCGTTGCCAAGCTGGCCAATGGCGACATTCTCGCCGGCCGCAAATTCGGCGATGGCATCGCCCGTTCCCCCTGGCCGATCGAACTGCATTCCGGCAGCAAGCCGCGTGTCGAATGGCTGCTCGATGACGTTTATGAAATTCCCTATGGCTGCTTCGTGCCGCAGCGGGGCGAGAACCTGCTGGTCGCCGGCCGGTGCCTGTCTGCGGAGCATGAAGCGGTCGCTTCGGCGCGCGTGACGGCGCAATGCTTCAGCTATGGCCACGCCATCGGCCACGCAGCCGTGCTAGCGGTGCGCGACGGCATCGCCCCACGCGCTATCGCGGGGCGCGACCTGCGCCTGCTGCTCAACCGTGACGGCGCGAGGCTCGACGCATGAGTGACAGCCCGCCGCCGATCCTGATTGCCGATGACGAGGCCTGCCGCATCGTCACGCTCAACCGGCCGCAGCGCCGCAATGCGCTCGGCACCGAGGGCATGCTGCGTCTGGCGGAGGCTTTCGCCGATGCGGCCGCCGATCCAGAGATCCGGGCCGTGGTGCTCACCGGAGCGCCGCCCGCCTTCTGTGCCGGTAGCGACCTCAAGGAGCTGGGTGGCCTCAATGCCGCCGGCATGGCCGAACATGAGGCCGCCACGGCTGCCATCGCTCGCGGCATCGGAGAACTGGATGTGCCGGTGATCGCTGCCGTCGAAGGTTATGCGCTGGGTGGTGGCTGCATTCTGGCGCTGAGCTGCGACCTGGTTGTCAGCGCCAGTAATGTCCGCTGGTCGATGCCGGAAGTCGCCAATGGCTGGCTGCCGCCCTGGGGCCTCGAGGCGCTGGTCGCCCGCGTCGGCCTGGTGCGGGCCCGCGCCATGGTGTGGGACGCCTTCGATTGCGACGGCACGGAGGCGCATCGCCTCGGCCTCGCCGATGCAGTCACTGCGCCGGGCGAGGCGCTGGCAAAGGCCATCGCCATGGGCAAGCGGCTGGCCGGTCGGCCGGCTTCGGCGGTGGTCTCGGCCAAGCGCTATTTCGCCGGCCTCCGGCTCGATGCGGAGCGGCTCGATGCCGTCGCGTCACAACATTTTCAGCAGGATGCCGGCTCGATTTCCGCGCAGGCCGTCCTTGCAAGGTTTTCGGGTCGATGATGAACAAGATAGTTTCCGCCAGCGCCGCCGTAGCCGGCATTCCCGACGGGGCCACTGTTGCCAGCGCCGGTGTCATCGGCTGGGTCACCCCCGACTCGGTACTGCGTGCCCTCGGCCAGCGTTTCGCCGAAACGGCCGGCCCGCGTGACCTGACATTCTATTTTCCCTGCGGCACCGGCGACGCCATGGGCATCAAGGGCATGGACCATGTCGCCCGCGAAGGGCTGATGAAGCGCATCGTTTCAGGCTCCTTCATCAACCCCGTCGATCCCGTCACAGGCAAGCGGCCGGAGCTGATGCGGCTGATCCGCGAGAACCGCATCGAGGCCTATTCCTGGCCCATCGGCGCCAGCATGCACTGGCTGCGCGAAGTTGCACGCAAGAGCCCCGGCTATATTACCCGCGTCGGCCTCGGCACCTATGCCGACCCGCGCCATGGCGGCGGCAAGTTCACCGAGAAGGCGCAGGATGACCTGATCCGCCGCATCGAGATCGACGGCGAGGATTTGCTTTATTATCCGACCTGGCCGATCGACGTCGCCATCATCCGCGCCGCCAGTGCCGACCGGCACGGCAACCTGTCATGGGAAGACGAACCGCTCACCACCGCCAATCTCGCCCTCGCCATCGCGGCCAAGGCCAGCGGCGGGCGCGTCATCGCGCAGGTCCGCCGTATCGTCGACCAGCGGCCGGCGAGCCATGTGCGCCTACCCGGCATTCTTGTCGATTCCATCGTGGTCGACGAGAACATGATGATGACAACCGACACGCCGTATGAGGAAGCCTATTTCTCCGGCAAGCGCATGGCCGCGGCGCATCTGCCGCTCACCCATATGTCGCTCGACAAGATCATCGCCCGTCGCGTGGCGCAGGAGGTGCGGCGCGGCGAGCTCGCCATCTACGGCTTCGGCGCCGCCACCGATGTGCCGCTGGTGATGGCGGAGCAGGGGCTGTTCGATGGCGACGCCATCTACGACTACCCCGCCACCACCGAGCATGGCGCCTATGGCGGCATCGTCATGCCGGGTTGGCAGTTCTCGGCCAACATCAATCCCGATGCCATTGTCGACGGGCTGACGCAGTTCGACGTCATCGACGGTGGGCTGTGCAGCTTCGCGGCGCTATCCTTCGCGCAGTTCGATGCGCGCGGCGTGGTCAATGTGTCCAAGTTCGGCGCGGCCAACCCGGGCGCCGGCGGCTTTATCGATATCGCGCAGAATGCGAAACGGCTGGTTTTCGCCGGCACGTTCACCACCGCTGGCCTCGATGCCAGCTATGGTCCGCACGGGCTGACCGTGAACAGGGAGGGCAAGGTGCGTAAATTCGTGCCGGCCGCCGATTCCATTACCTACGATGTCTTCGCCGGAGTACGCGATCGCGGCCAGACGGCCCGCATCATCACCGAGCGCGCCGTGTTCGACGTGGCGGAAGATGGCCTCGTGCTGATCGAGGTGGCGTCGGGCATTGACCTGCGCCGCGATGTGCTTGAGCAGATGGATTTCGCCCCGGTCCGCATCGCCGAGCCGATGAAGACGATGGATGCCGCGCTGTTTACCGAAGACGCCCCCACCGCGCGCCTGGCGGGCTAGAAGGAGTGAGCCACATGCACCGCACTGTTTCCGACATTCCTGCCGCGGCTTTGGCCGCCTTGCGCAAAGGCACGGTGCTGCCGGCGCATCCGCTGGTGCTCGACGCGTCGCGCCAGTTCGACCGCACACGCCAGCGCGCCATCACCCGCTATTATGCCGATGCCGGTGCGGGCGGCGTGGCGGTGGGCGTCCATACCACCCAATTCGCCATTCGCGAGAAGGGGCTCTATGCCCCGGTGCTCGAACTCGCCGCCGAGACCATGCGCGACTGGGGTGGCGCCGACCGTCTGCTCATCGCCGGTGTCACTGGGCGCACCGAACAGGCGCTGGCCGAGATCGATACGGCGCGGGGCCTGGGCTACCACGCCGCTTTGCTCAACCTTGCTCGCTTCAAGGGCGCAAGCGAAGACGAAATATTCGAGCATTGCCAGCGCGTCGCGCGCGAGATGCCGATCGTCGGTTTCGCACTGCTGCCCGAAGTCGGCGGCTTCCATCTCTCCTACGATTTCTGGCGCCGCTTCGCCGGCATCGACAATGTCGTCGCCATCAAGATGGCGCCGTTCAACCGTTATCGCACGCTCGATATCATCCGCGCCGTCTACGATGCCGGCGCCGGTGATCGCATCACGCTCTATACCGGCAATGACGACCATATCGGCCTCGACCTGATGGTGCCGTTCGTCGTGCGCTCCGATGATGGAAGCAGCGAACGGCGCGCCCGCATCCGCGGGGGCCTGCTCGGCCACTGGAGCGTCTGGGTGCGCCCGGCCGTCGCCATGCTCGGCCGCATCCATGCCGTGCCCGACGATGCGCCGGTGTCGCCCGATCTGCTGGCGCTCGATTCCATCGTCACCGATTGCAATGCCGCCATCTATGACGCCAGCAACAATCTGCGCGGCTGCATCCCCGGGTGCCTGGACGTGCTGCGCCGGCAGGGACTGGTCGAAGGCATCTGGTGCCTCGACCCGGCCGAGGTACTGAGCCCCGGCCAGTCCGAAGAGATCGACCGCGTCTATCGGCAATATCCCGAAATGAACGACGACAGTTTCGTCGCCAACAATCTCGAACGCTGGCTGTCCGATCGCGGGCAGGACCTGCCGCTCGTCGCCTGATTCAAGAACAAGGATCACCCATGTCTCGCCCTGCTGTCCCCAACATCCTGACTGCCGACGCACTGCCGGAACACTTCGTCGATGTCGATCACCTCGAAGATTTCATGTCGGTGCCGACCCAGGGCGTCATCGACGACCTCAACGCGCTCGACGGCGACATCATGATCCTCGGCGTCGGCGGCAAGATCGGCGTCACCATGGCGCGTATGGCCAAGAAGGCGGCGCCCGACAAGCGCGTCATCGGCGTGTCGCGCTTTTCCGAGGAAGGGCTCGAGGCCCGCCTCAATTCCTGGGGCATCGAGACCATCCGCTGCGACCTGCTCGACCGCGATGCGGTGAACGCCTTGCCCAAGGTGCCCAATGTCATCTACATGGCCGGGCTGAAATTCGACTATCGCGGCCGCGAGGATTTCCTGTGGGCGATGAACACTATCGCGCCGCAGATCACCGCCGAGGCGTTCCGCGACTCGCGCGTCGTGTCGTTCTCGACCATCCACGTCTATCCTTGGTCCAACCCGCTGCATGGCGGCGTCACCGAGCGCGACCTGCCGATGGCGCGGCCCGGTGAATATGCCAACTCGGTGGTCGGCCGCGAGCGCACCTTCCAGTATTTCTCCAGGAAATACGACACGCCCGGCCGCATCATGCGCTTCGTCTATGCCATCGATCCGCGCTACGGCGTGATGCAGGAAGTGGCCAGCTGGGTGTTTGCCGGCAAGCCGGTGCCGCTCGCCACCAGCCACGCCAATGTCATGTGGCAGGGCGATGCCAATGCGCAGTTCCTGCGCATGCTGGCGCATTGCGAAACCCCGGCCAGCCCGATCAATGTCGGTGGCCCGGAGGCGCTCAGCATTCGCTATCTCGCCAACCGGTTCGGCGAGGCTTTCGGCATCGAACCGAAATTCGCCAATGAGGAGGCCGAGAGCTGCCTGCTGGTCAATTGCGACCATGCGAACGGCCTTATGGGCAACCCGGTCGTCTCCATCGATCCGATGGTCCGCTGGGTCACCGATTGGGTGAAGTCCGGCAAGCCGACGCTCGGCAAGCCGTCCAAGTTCGAAGTCCGGTCAGGTGAGTTCTAGGCGATGCCCAAATTCATACGGGGCTATCTCTACGCTATCCTGGCCCATGTCGGCTTCGTGGTGCTTTGGCAATTGGCGGTGACCATAGGGCAGGTGCCGTCCTACATCCTGCCCGGCCCGATCGAGACGGCAATGGCGCTGGCCGAGCCGTCCTATAACTGGTTCCGCCACATCTGGGTCACCGCGGCCGAGATTTTCGGCGGCTATGCCATCGCCACGCTGGTCGGCATAGCGCTCGCCGTGCTGTTCGTATGGATTCCGCCGCTCAACGCCGCGCTGATGCCGCTGCTGGTGACCCTCAATATGGTGCCCAAGGTGGCCATGGCGCCGCTGTTCATCATCTGGTTCAGCTACGGTATCGTGCCCAATATGCTGATCGCCTTCACGATCTGCTTCTTCCCCATCGTGCTCACCACCCATCGCGGCCTGATGGAGGTCGAGCCCGACCTCATCAACCTGGTGCGTTCGCTGAAGGGCAATCGCTGGCAGATCTTCTCCAAAATCCAGCTGCCCGGTGCACTGCCCTTCGTCTTTTCGGGCATGAAGGTGGCCGCCGTGCTGGCGGTTGCCGGCGCCGTGGTGGGCGAGTTCATCGCCTCCGATAGCGGCCTCGGCTACTTCCTGCTCATCCAGCAGAACGCTCTCAACACCTCCGCCATGATGATGGCGCTGATCCTGATCACCGGGCTCGGCGTGCTGCTCTACGGCCTCGTGGCGCTGCTCGAATATATCTTCGTCTCGCGCAAGGGGATGTCCGCATGACCGCCGCCTCCACCCGTCCGGCCTTCATGCACCTCGAAGGCGTGCGCAAGGTCTACAAGTTCGGCGGCAAGGAGTTTCTTGCCGTCTCCGATGTCACGCTCGACATCGCCGAGGGCGAGCTGGTTTCGATCGTCGGTCCATCGGGCTGCGGCAAGTCCACGCTGCTGAAGATACTCGCGGGCCTGCACGGCCATGATGGCGGCACTGTCGAAATCGGCAATGCGCAGTCGCCCTTCACCCCCGGCCGCGATATCGGCATGGTGTTCCAGCAGGCGCTGCTGCTGAAATGGCGCACCATTCTCGACAATGTCATGCTGCCGGCCGAAATCCTCGGCCTGCCGCGCGCGGCGAGCCGCGAGCGTGCCCGCGACCTGCTGGACATGGTCGGGCTCGAAAAATTCGCTGACGCCTATCCGCAGCAGCTTTCGGGCGGCATGCAGCAGCGCGCCGCCATCGCCCGTTCGCTGGTGCACGATCCCAAGCTGATCCTCATGGATGAGCCGTTCGGCGCGCTCGACGCCTTGACCCGCGAGCGCATGAACCTCGAACTCATGCGCATTTGGAAGCAGAGCGGCAAGACCATCCTGTTCGTCACGCACGGCATCCAGGAAGCCGTGTTTCTCGGCTCGCAGGTGGCGGTGCTGACCGCCGGCCCGGCCCGTATGGCCGCGCATTTCGACATCGATCTCCCCGAACCCCGCACCTTGGCAATCAAGACCAGCGAGAAGTTCGGCGACTACACCAGGAAAATCTACGCCCTGCTTGGCATGGAGTGAGGCCGGCAGGTTTTCAGACCCTTTGGGAGGAACCTCATGATCAGAACTATCGCGACGACCAGTGCCGTCCTGGCATCCGTATTGATGAGCAGCAGCGCCATGTCGGCCGAGCCGCTCAAGCTGATGCTCAACTGGAAGGCCGGCGGCGACCACGCGCCACTCTACTATGCCCTGCAGGAGGGCTGGTTCAACGAGGCCGGCGTCGATCTCGAAATCATCCAGGGCAACGGCTCGGGCGCGGCCGCCACGGCGCTCGGCGTCGGCCAGGTAGACATGGCGATCATCGACATGCCCACCGCGCTCCAGTTCCGGGGCGAGGGCAGCGATATCGTCGGCGTCTTCGTCGCCTATAATGACAGCGCCAACGGCATCTACTGGAAGAAGAGCAGCGGCATCGAAAATGTTGCCGACCTTGCCGGCCACAAGCTCGGCGCGCCGGCCTCGGATGCCGCCCGCCAGTTCTGGGGCCCGATCTCGCGGGCCATGGGCATCGAGACCGACTCCGTGGAATGGGTCAATATCCAGCCCACCGCCAAGGTCGCTGCGCTACAATCGGGCGCCATCGACGCCACCACTCATATGTATAGCGTGCACTTCGTCTATGAAGACGTGTTCGGCGACGATCTCGGCTTCGCGCTGCTCCGCGATCACGGGCTCAACCCCTATGGGCTCACCTACTTCGCCAATGGCAAGGCGATCGCCGAAAAGGCCGAGCTGGTAAAGGGCATGGTGCAGACCACGCAGCGCGCCTTCGCCTTCTGCCTCGCCACGCCCGAGCCCTGCAGCCAGGCCCTGTCGAGTGCCGTCAGCATGAGGGCCGAGGACGCCGCCCGCGAACTCGAATTCGCCTCGAAGGTCATACCCGGCACCGGCAACACCCTGCCGGTAGGCGCTTTCGATGGCGACCGCGTCGCCGCCGACTATGGTCTCGTCGCCGAAGCCTTCACCATCACGGCCTATGATCCGGCAACGGCCTTCACCAACGACTTCATCGACACGTCGATCAACTACCCCAACTAGCATTGGACCGGAGGCGGGCCATGGCTCGCCTCCGGCCAGGCAGGTTCTGAGCGAGGCGCGGGTCCTCAAGGATATTACAAGCCATGCTCGATACCGGGATAAATCGGCCGGTCGCCCTGCTCGCTTTCAGCGAGGCCTATCGCCAGCAAATCTTCGGGCCGGAGGAGGAAGCCGCGCTCGGCCGGTTGGTGACGCCGATCAGCATCGATCTGAAGGCCGGCGCCGATGTCCTGCCCGCCGACGCCCGCATCATCCTCACCGGCTGGCCTACACCGCGGCTCACGACGGAAATCGTCGCCGCCCTGCCCCAGCTCGGGCTCGTCGCCCATGCGGGTGGCTCCGTCAAATCTTACCTGCCCGAAGGCGGGCTCCGCAGCGACATCGCCGTCAGCAGTTGCGCGGCACAGAATGCCGTTCCGGTGGCCGAATATTCGCTGGCCGCCATCCTGTTTGCCAACAAGCGCATATTGGAAATGGCCCGCACCTATGCCGACATAAGGCAGGGGCGCAAGGCGGTGCTCGGACGCTCGGGCATTTTGGGCAATTATCGGCGCATGGTCGGACTGGTCGGAGCATCGACCATCGGCCGGCTGGTGGCAAAGATGCTGCAGCCCTTCGATCTCGACGTGATCGTCGCAGACCCCTTCCTGACCGAGCCGGATGCGCATGACATGGGCGTCACGAAGGTCACGCTCGACCACTTGTTCGAAAGCGCCGACACTGTCTCGCTGCATGCGCCGCTGCTGCCCGAGACCGAACATATGATCGATGCGCGACTGATAAACTCGATGAGGCCTGGCGCAACCCTGATCAATACCGCCAGGGGCGCCCTGGTGGACGAGAGGGCCCTGATAGCGGCGCTGCAGCGCGGGCATATCCACGCGATCATCGACACGACCTGGCCCGAAGTGCCGGCGGCCGACAGCCCGCTCTGGAACCTGCCCAACCTGCTGCTGACGCCGCATATTGCCGGCTCGGGCTCGATCGAACTGTGGCGTCACGGCGCCGCCATGATCGACGCCATCGAGGCCTTTCTTGCCGGCGCGCCCATCCCCGGCCGCGTTCCGCTCGACCAGCTCGACCGCCTCGCCTGAGACAAAGCCATGGTGACCACGACCCCATCGCGGCCCGCACACTCCGGTACTCCGCTGCCCCTCGCACCCGGCCTGTGCTCGGTTGCCTTGCGCCATCTCGATCCTGAACAGGTCATCGACTGCGCCGTGACCGGCGGCGCGAAGGGCATCGAATGGGAGGCACGCAAGCATGTCCCGCCGGGCGACCTCGACAGCGCCCGGCGCGTAGCGCAACTGTGCCGGTCGGCCGGCCTCGCCATTCCGAGCTATGGCACATATGTAGCCGCCGGGGCCGACGGAGCGCGCGAAGAATTCGCTGCCTGCCTCGCCAGCGCGGAGGCTCTTAGAACGCCGCTCCTGCGTATCTGGACGGAACGAACAACCGGCCTGGAGCCCGGCGCCGCCCGTACTGCCCTACTGTCTCGCGTCGTATCCGACCTTATCGACTTCTGCGACCTGGCCGCTGCCAGTGGCCTCCAGCTATCCCTAGAGTTCCACCCCGGGACCTTCACGCATACTGCAGCGGAAACACTGGACCTGATGCAGCGCGTCGGGCGAGACAATCTACTGACCCATTGGCAACCGGACTATGGCCAGCCGATCGCCGAAGCGACTGGTGCCCTGAGATCGGTTTTGCCCCGGCTCAGCCACCTGCACGTCTTCTGCTGGACCCGGGACCACGTGCGGATGCCCCTGCGCGACCACCGGAATTACTGGAAGCCACTGCTAGACCTGGCGGCGAGCACTCCTGACCGGGCATTGCCCCGATATGCAATGATCGAATTTTCCCCCGACAATCGTCTTGAGGCGGTTCTGGACGATCTCCAGACGCTTCGCGACCTGCTTTGAACGCCCGCCGCGCGATCCGGCAGTCGACTAAGATGATTTCATCTAATTATCGAGCCTGCGCCCAGGCTAGCAGTTCCTCCAGCGTGGTGCGCCTGTGGTCAGGCCTGAAAGGGACCGCGCGTCGCCTTTCGAGCGCTCGAATTCGGCCGGGAGCAAATCCCCCTTGGCCCTTTAGGGCTTTTGGTGAGTGCACGGGCAAGCGCCTGCGCGCCCGCCTATGCACTCCGCGTTACGTGCGCTTGAAGGCGCCGTTTTCCCAGCCCTCGAACTTGCCAGTGAAGAAATCCACATCAGAGAAGCCCAGGATGCTCAGCACGGTGAAGCTGTGTGAGAGTTGCTGGCCGCCCCGCGTGAACAGCACCACGCGCTTGTCGGGCGTTACGCCGGCATCGGCATAAAGCTTTTGCAACTGTTCCACCGGCAGCAGCACGCGGTCGGCATCGAGGGTCTGGTCCCAGAACAGGTTGATCGAGCCGGGGATATGGCCGGCCGCATAGTCTGATGGTGCGCGAACATCCAGCACCACGACATTTGGATCCTGCGCCAGGGCCTTGACCGCAGCTTCGTCAAGGAATTGCGGACCGACATCCGCAGAAGTGTCCGAGCCTTCGAAGGTGTAGTTGGCGAGGGCCAGTTGCTGGCCCGAGCGTGGATCGCGGCTCCACTCGTCCCAGCTTGCGTCGTAAAGCACCACGTTCTGGTAGCCCAGATTGCGCAGCGCCAGATAATTGTTGGCCGCCGCGACGCCGCTACCGCAGTAGGACACGACCTCCCGATCCGGGCTGACGCCGGCAGTGTTGAGCAGCTCGAGCAATACCGGCTCGGATTGCAGCGTTGCCGCGGGCGTCAGAAGGCTCGACGCCGGCAGCGTCTGCGCGCCCGGGATGTGGCCATCGGCATAGGCGTCGCCGTTCCGGCCATCGATGATCACCGCATTGGCGTCGCCGACCTTGCTGGCCACGTAGTCCTTGGAGACGCGAATATCGTTCTTGCGCTCGAGCCTGAACGGCGTTGCAGCGACCTCGACCGGCTCGGTGCTGAGCTCGCCCTGCCAGACTCCTATGCCACCATCGAGGACATGGACCTTGTCGAAACCCGCATAGACAAAGGCGACATAGGCGCGGCCGGGCAAGGCGTTGGTATCGTAGATCAGGATGGTGTCGTCATAGCTGAGCCCTGCCTTGCCCAGCAGCTCTTCGAAAGTCGCGTCACTGGCAAATTCATTGCGGATGCCATCGGTCTCCGAGACATTGAGCGCCTGCCAGGGCAGATTGATCGCGCCAGCCACATGCCCTTCGGCATAGGCGGCAGCCGAGCGCACGTCGATGAGCTTGGCGCCGTCATTCAACAGGCTCTCGAATTCGGGCTGGCCGGTGATGATGTTGACCGCTGCCGACTGTGCCTGGCTCGGAGCGGTGACGAGTGCCACGGCGAGGGGAGCCGCCCCCAAAGCGAGAGCATGAAGCGATATTGCGGCAAGAGCGGTGGTAAGAAGCGAGCGGTTTCCAAGCTGGGCCACGATGGCAATCCTTTCCGATTTGGCGACCCGATGATACTCGACTCGATTGGTCGTCAATTTCAACGGATAGGATTGCGTTCTTGCAACGTGAAGCGGCAGGATTTTTTGCCCAGCCGCCTGCCGAAAGAATACTCAAAGATCCGGGCGGGGCTCCCAGCCTGTCAGGGCCAGTTCCCAGTCGGGAAACCAGGTCAGCAGCAATATCTGGATCTGGCGGTCCCAACCCAGGAAGATCGCGAGACCGGTCAACACCAGCAGACCGCCGAGCACCTGCTGGATGCGCCCGGCATTGGCCTGGAACCAGCCCAGTCGTCGCGTCAATTGCCGGCCGCCAAGCATGATGGCGGCCATTGGCAGCGCTGTGCCCAATGAAAATGCCAGGGTGACTGCCACGGCCGCTGCATCCACCTGCTGGTTCAGCGCCAGTGTGATCACGGAAGCCATGATGGGACCGACGCATGGGCTCCAGGCCAGGCCCAGTCCGGCGCCGATGACCAGGCCACCGCCAAAACCCGAGCCGTTCTGCGGCACGGGCATGCGGCTGACGACTATCCCCGCAAACCGCTCAAAGCCCCGGTGCAGCAGGGGAATGGCGAGCACCAGGCCCAGCGCGATCAACACTGTACCCGCAAGGATGCGATTGAGATCGGGCGGCACGCCGAGCGATCGCACGAGGTAGCTAAGGGCCAGTGTGGCAGCGGTGAAGGCGCCAACGAAGCCCACAATCAGCCCAACGGGCCGCGCCCGCCCCTCTTGCGCGCCGGAGCTCAGAATGATCGGCAGCAGCGGCAGGACGCAGGGCGACAGCACGGTGATCACACCGGCCAGAAAGGCAAAACCTATGGTCAGCAGCATGTGCGGCGTCTAGCTGGCACTGTTGGCATTGAGGCCATCGACCCCGCCAGCATTCCACGACTTGACGGAATTCCCTTCGGTGTCGAGCAACACGAAAGTGTCCTGATAGGTCACGCCGAACTTGCCCTTGAGCGCGGTTTCCGCGTCATAGTCGGCAATGACGACCGTCAGGTCCGGATTCACTTCTGCCCACCGCGCATTGAGCTCGGCGATGGTGGCTCGGCAATTGGGGCACCAAGCTGCATAAAAGAACACGACCGTCGTGCCCTCCGAGGCGAGCGCATTAAGCTGCGCTTCAGTCTCAAAGCTCAGCACCGTCGCTCGTGGCGCCGCTTGCTCGGTAACAGACCCAGCTTCTTGCTGCGCCCAGCCTGGCACCGGAGCGAGGGCCAGAGCCACGGCAAGGGCAAGGCGGGGAAGGGTCAACATGGCTCGGGTCATACGGCTACACTCTGCTTGTGCGCCAAGTATCGCCGCTCATTGGCTGGCTGCCCAGCGGGCGGGAAGAACATTCCTTCGAACTAATCTTGATCGGCTAGATAGATTTTTTCTCCGCCGCCAACGCTTTGGAACTGCTTGGGCCGCGCTGGAACAGCAAGCGTGCGATATTGCTGCCAGTTCAAATTTCGCCTTCAAGGAGTCTCCGATGCATCTCAAACTCGCTGGCGCCGCCATGGCCGCCGCCCTGATCCTGACCGGCGCTGCCCATGCCGAGCGCCTGACCGACCAGCCTTTGGTCGATGCCGCCTGGCTCGCCCAGCATCTGGGGAATGAAAGCCTCGTCGTGCTGGACATCCGCGATGCGACCGATGCCGGCGACCTCTATGCTGCCGGCCACGTGCCGGGCGCCGTCGCTGCGCCCTATGCTGCTTCCGGCTGGCGCGCCAAGGTTGGCAACGTTCCTGGCCTGCTGCCCACTGAGGAGGCCATCGAGACGCTGGTTTCGGGCCTCGGCGTCAGCAATGACAGCCATGTCGTCATCCTCACCGGTGGCGCAAACGCGTCCGATTTCGGCGGCGCGACCCGCGTTTACTGGACCTTCAAGGTCTACGGACATGACAATGTATCGATCCTTGATGGCGGCTATGCTGCCTGGGCCAAGGCCAATGGCGAACTCTCGACCGATGCCGTGACCCCGGTCGCCGCCACGTTCGACGCCGAATTCCGTCCGGAACTGCGCGCCGAAGTGGCTGAAGTGAACGAAGCCATCGCTAGCGACGTCAACCTCGTCGACGCCCGTTCGGTCGCCCAGTTCATCGGCCAGGAAAAGACCAATACGGTGCAGGCGCTGGGTCACATTCCGTCGGCCATCAATATCAACTTCGACAAGTTCTATGACGCGGACAAGCCGGCCTTTGCCAGCGCCGACATCATCGCGAAGCTGGCCAAGGATGCTGGCGTGGCCGATAGCGACGGCTTCATCGCCTTCTGCAATACCGGCCATCTGGCGTCGATCGCCTGGTTCGGCCTGTCGGAAGTCGAGGGCCTGCCAAATGTGCGGCTTTATGATGGTTCCATGTCCGATTGGACCTCCGATCCGAGCCGCCCGGTTGTCACCAACTGAGTGATCTGAGATATCCATAACAAGCTTGCCCGGGCGATGAGTCCGGGCAATTCGTTCTCTATCGAGGCATGTGATGACTGACACGACCGCTGGCCAGCTGCGTCCGGCACCCATTCCCTTCGATCGCGGCCCGGTATGGTTCACAAGCCTTGCTCTGGCCTTCGGCACGCTTGCCATCTGGCAGCTCGCCGACCTGCGGCAAGCGGCACTGTTTCTAATCGGCAGCCTGATGGGCCTGACGCTCTATCACGCGTCTTTCGGCTTTACCGGTGGCTGGCGCCGTATGGTGGTCGAA